>CATKYY010000237.1 GCA_949841225.1 uncultured Acetivibrio sp. | reverse complement strand
CACGGCTAAGTTAGCGTAAGCAGTGGATTTTGTCCCAGCGAAAACCGCCCTGGAATACCCTTCCAAGAGCTTTGACGGCCCAGGGCAGCGCGACGGCTTTTTTGATTTCCAAAAGTTTGCCGTAGTGTTAAAGATAAGGATATTTTTTAGCGGGGCCTGGCGGCAGCAATATTGTCGTCAGGCCCCCGGTGGTATATGGCAAAAAGAAGCTTTTCAGAAGAGTTCGAGGTGGAAATGATACGGATTAATAAATTTTTAAGCGATGCCGGAGTCTGTTCCAGAAGAGAGGCGGACCGGCTTTTAGAGGCTGGGCGGGTAACGGTAGATGGAAAGCCGGCCGCGACGGGACAGAAAATAACGGGAGAAGAGCTGGTGTGCGTAAATGGAAGACGGGTAAAACCAGAAATAGAGGAGGTTTTGCTGGCCTTTCACAAGCCAAAGGGAATTGTATGTACTACCAGTAAAAAAGAGAAGGATAATATTGTTGATTATGTAAATTATGGGAAGCGGATTTATCCCGTTGGGCGTTTGGATAAGGAATCGGAGGGGTTAATTCTCCTTACAAACCAGGGAGAGCTGTCCGATAAGCTTTTAAGAGGCAGCAACGGCCATGAAAAGGAATATATGGTAACAGTAAATAAAAGGCTTACAAAGGAGTTTATTCGGGGAATGGCCGGCGGCGTTCCTATTCTTGGGCGTATAACAAGGCCTTGTAAGGTAGTCCCGGTAGATGAGTATACCTTTAAAATTATTCTGACGCAAGGATGGAACCGGCAGATACGAAGGATGTGCGAGCATTTTGGTTATCAGGTGAAACGCCTAGTGCGGTTTCGCGTTATGAATGTAGAATTGGGGAGCTTGAAAGCAGGCAGGTATCGAAGAATTGAGGGAAAGGAAAAGAGCGCGCTTTTAGAGAGGCTGTTGAAAGGAAAGGTAGAGGATGATGGAGGGAAAAAAGGAAAAAGCTGATAAAATCGATCGGATGAAAGAGCTGGCAGAGTTGCTTGACCGGGCTGCCAGGGCTTATTACCAGGAAGCGGATGAGATTATGAGCAATATTGTATATGACCGATTGTATGATGAGCTTGCGGCTTTGGAGAAGGAAACCGGCGTAATTTTGGCAGGAAGCCCTACGGTCAAGGTTGGGTACGAGGTACTAAGCGAGCTTCCAAAGGAGCGGCACGAGTCGCCTATGCTTTCCCTGGATAAAACAAAGGAAAGGGAAGCCCTGAAGGACTGGCTGGGGGACAATGCCGGAGTGCTGTCCTGGAAGCTGGACGGGCTTACGATAGTTCTTACTTATGAAGGCGGAGAGCTTGTTAAAGCCGTTACACGGGGAAATGGCGAGGTAGGAGAGGTAATTACGAATAATGCCAGGGTATTTAAAAATCTACCCTATAAAATCAGCTTCCAGGGCAGTCTGGTGCTTCGGGGAGAGGCTGTAATCAAATATTCTGATTTTGAAAAAATTAATCAGGAGATTGAGGATGTGCAGAGCAGATATAAAAATCCCCGAAACCTTTGCAGCGGTTCTGTGAGACAGCTGAATAATGAAATTACGGCA
>CATKYY010000236.1 GCA_949841225.1 uncultured Acetivibrio sp. | reverse complement strand
GTAATCTCCTCCTTCATTCACAGCAAACTTTTGGTAAGAACCGGAAACTTTACTGAAATTTGTTTTAATTGTATAGTTTTAAGGTAACTATACCATATATTATAGTACCAAATGCACAAAATTACAACCACTAAATCCATAATTTTATAAATATTTTAAATTCTTTTGTTTCCCGGATTATTCCATCTCTAAAAGCTTGGACATCTGTGAAAATAAAGTATCGCCTGTTTCTGATTTAAAAATAACAGAAATAAAGGAATGCCCTTCTTTATTTTCACTAAGAAGCACTAAACAGGAGCCCGCCTTACTTGTCGTACCGGTTTTTCCGCCAATTACAGTAACGCCTTTGGGTTCAGGTTCTTTTCCTACTAAATAACGGTTCGTGGAATAATAGGTTACCGTATGAGAAACGCCGTCCTTGTCTTCGTCAGTAAGCTTATGATAAGGGGACTGAATAATAGAAAGGAACATGTCCTCTTTCATGCATTCTTTAAAAATCAGATAAATATCGTAAGTCGTCGTATAATGATCATCGTCATGAAGCCCATGGGAATTAACAAAATGGGACTTTGTCGCTCCTATCGCTCTGGCTTCCTGATTCATCAAATCTGCAAAGGCTTCTTCGCTGCCTGCAATATGTTCGGCAATCGCAATTCCGGCGTCGTTTCCAGAATGAATCAAAAAAGCATATAAAAGATCTTCCAATACAATTTTGTCGTTTTCCTGAAAACCACATTTTTTAGCGCCCCATTCCGAAATATGCGATGCGCGGTAGCTCACGGTAACAATATCCGACAAATCTCCATATTTTAAGGCTACGAGAGCTGTCATAATTTTTGTTACGCTGGCCGGATACAGCTTTTGATAAATATTATCCGCGTATACGGCCTCGTTGTCTGTAATGTCAAAAATCAAAGAAGACGCCGCATCCAGTCCTTTTTTACTGGAATTATCTTCCCCGGTTGGGACAATACATAAATCTTTTGCAAATACCTCCGCCCGAGCCGGCGCGCTGTCGATTACCCCAGGAAAAGACAAACTGGGCGGCTCTTTCTGAAAGCAGCCGGTAAAAATAAAGCAGCTTCCAAGTATAATACAGCAGAGCTTTATTGTTTTTTGGTTAGTTTTTAAAAATTTCACGCCACTCCAGGTCTCCTCTGTCCAAAGCTTTAATCAACAGTTCGGCAGTAGCCAAATTAGTAGCCAATGGGATATTGTGCATATCGCATAATCTGACTATATTTTCTACTTTTGGCTCATGGGCTTTTGCGAAAGGGTCCCGAAGGAAAATCACCAGGTCAATCTCATTGTGTTCAATCTGCGCTCCCATCTGCTGTTCTCCGCCCAAATGGCCGGCAAGAAATTTATGAACAGAGAGATTTGTAACTTCTTCGATTAGACGTCCTGTTGTACCTGTTGCATAAACAGTGTTTTTACTTAAAATACCGCGGTAAGCAATACAAAAATTCTGCATTAGCTTTTTCTTCGCGTCATGTGCAACCATTCCTATATTCACAAAAATACCTCCTTCTACTTAATGTTATAACATAGAAAATCCTCCATGTCTACCTCTGGATGATGATTGGA
>CATKYY010000235.1 GCA_949841225.1 uncultured Acetivibrio sp. | reverse complement strand
TTCCTTATGTAGCTTTTGACCGTATTATTGAAGGTATTGCAGATACAGCCGTTGCGAATGTAAAAGGTGATAACCAGGGGATTGGCGCAGGCGCGGCAGCTTATTTTGTATCTCTGGGACTGACTCCGGGAGAAGAGATTTATGTATATGAGGGAGACACGTCTTCTGTTACTTCTCTTAGAAATGAAGGCTTTACGAAGTATCTGACCGGTGAAATAGAGTTTGGAGGCCAGAAGATTGCTGAGGAAGCAAAATGGACGCAGGATGACTTGAAAGCAATTACTTATTCAGGAGCAATGAATTGGAGCCGTTCAGATACCAAGGAATCCTTTGAGTCTTTGATGGGCGACTCTGCAAATACGGCAATTAAATGGTTCTATGCCGAAGACGACGAGCTTGCTATGGGTATTTTAGAAGCGTTGAACGGCGGTGGAATCGACGATTCTGCAAAGGAAGCGTTTCTTGCTAACCAGCCGGTTATTACAGGCTGCGGCGGATTGGACGAGGTGTATGAGGTTTTAAGAGGCAATTCCTATCAGGATATTGCAGGAAAGCTTGGCGGCGTTATGTCTGTAACCTACAGCCCGTCTATGATTCAGACTGCCATCCAGGATATGGTTGACCATCTGGATGGAAATCAGGTAGAAAAGGATCATGTAATTGCATGTGAAAATGTAGTGGCAGATAATGTAGCGGACTATAAGTCGTTTAATTAAATAGTTGCAGCAGTAAGGTGAGAAAACAGCCGGGGCCGTTAAAAAGGAAGGCTCCGGCTGTTAAAACAATGCTGGAGGTAATCAGTATGAGTCTTTTGGAAATGAATGGCATATATAAATCCTTTAACAATGTTAAAGTGCTGAAAAATGTGAAGCTGTCTGTGGGAAAAGGAGAGGTCCATGCGCTTTTAGGAGAAAACGGCGCGGGAAAATCCACCCTTATGAATGTGCTTACCGGCGTTTTTCCAAGGGACGCGGGAAGTATCAGTTTTGAGGGAAACGTTCTGAAGGATATTACGATAAAGCAGTCGGAAGCTATGGGGATTGCTTTTGTGCATCAGGAACTGAACCTTTTTAATGATTTAAAGGTTTATGAAAATATTTTTTTGTGTAAGGAATATACAAAAAGCCTGGGAAGGCTGGATAAAGGAAAAATGAAGGCTGAGGCAAGGGAGCTGTTTGAACGGCTGGGAGTGAACATAGACCCAGATGAGCTGGTAGCAAATTTGAAAACAAGCCAAAAGCAGCTTCTGGAAATCTCAAAAGCTTTATTTTTCAAAGCAAAGCTGCTGATTTTAGATGAGCCGACCACATCATTAAACAATGATGAAATTGCTCATTTATTTGGCATTATCAATAGATTAAAAAAAGAAGGAACTTCTTTTATCTTTATTTCCCATAAAATGCCGGAAATTTTTGAAATTGCCGATAGATACACAGTATTTCGGAATGGGGAATTTATCGCAGAAGGAGCCATAAAGGATACAACGCCAGAGGGCGTTACCCGGTTGATGGTAGGGGAAAACTATTCGGCGCAGGAAGTATATGCTCCAAGAAAAACAGGAGAAATGGTTTTGGAGCTGGAGGATTTTTCCGGCGAAGGATTCCAAAATATTAGTTTTTCT
>CATKYY010000234.1 GCA_949841225.1 uncultured Acetivibrio sp. | reverse complement strand
TGTATATTCCAGCATCAGATGCATATCGTGGGTAATCAGGATAATCGTAATTCCCTGGTCGTTAAGGCTCTTTAAAAACTCCATAATCTCCGTATAATGACGGTAATCCTGTCCCGCTGTCGGCTCGTCTAAAATCATAACCTCCGGCTCCAGCGCCAGCACGGAAGCAATCGTAACGCGTTTTTTCTGTCCATAGCTTAAAGCTGCCACAGGCCATTTTTTAAAGGCGGCCAAGCCGCAGATTTTCAATGCCTTTTCCACCCTTGGCCCGATTTCCTCTTCTGCCATCCCACGAAGACGCATTCCCAAAGCTACCTCATCATAAATCATAGGCTTACAGATCATCTGGTTTGGATTCTGCATTACATAGCCGATTCTCTGGGAACGTTCCTTAATGGTCTGTCCCTTCATATCCTGCCCTTTAAACAGCAAGCGTCCCTCGTCTTCCTTTACAAAGCCGCAGATTACCTTGGCCAGAGTACTTTTCCCGGCGCCGTTGGTTCCTACAATACTGACCATTTCACCCTTTTTGATATGGAAATTAATATCCTTTAAAATACGCCTTTTCTTTGTATATTGAAAGCTCAGATGCTCCGCCGCCAATATATCCTCTTTATCCTTCTCCGGTTCCGGCGGCTTCCCTGCCTCGTACCAGTCGGACAGGCTTTTTTCTGCTTCTTTGGAAAGCCGCAGCGTATCCATCCGGCCAGCCTGCATTTCCGGCGTTACCTTTATCCCGGCGTATTTTAGCGCCGTAGCGTACAAAGGCTCCCGGATACCCATTTCTGTTAATATATCTGAAGCAATCAGTTCATCCGGCGTCATATCTGCATGAATCCGTCCTTCATGAACCACAAGAATCCGGTCCACGTCCCGATACAAAACATCCTCCAGCCGATGCTCAATAATAACAACTGTTTTATTCAGCTTCTTTTTCACCCGGTCAATTAAATCAATGGCCGTTTTCCCGGTTGCCGGGTCTAAATTAGCCAGCGGCTCATCAAATAAAAGAATATTTACGTCGTCTACCATAACGCCGGCAAAAGAAACCCTCTGCTTTTGTCCGCCGGAAAGCTCGAAAGGAGAAGAGGAAAGGAGCTTCCCCATGTCTACCATATCCGCTACCCTTTGAACGGTTTCTTTCATTTCCTCCTGGCCAATACAGTCGTTTTCCAAGGAAAAAGCAATATCCTCGCCAACCGACAAACCAATAAATTGTCCGTCTGCATCCTGCAGCACCGTGCCCACTTTTTTAGAAAGCTCAAAAATATTGCTTTCCTTTGTTTCAATTCCATCAATTTTGAGGCTTCCCTTAATCTCTCCTTTATAAGAAAAAGGAATTAAACCGTTTAAGCAGTGCCCCAACGTACTTTTACCGCTCCCGCTGGGTCCTACGATCAAAACCTTTTCTCCTTCATAAATAGTCAGATTAATATCATAAAGAGTAGGCTCCGCCTGCGTATAGTACTGAAACGAAAAATCCTTAAATTCAATTACTGGTTTTTTACTCATACCTTCTCATTCCTTCCGTTTCTTTTCATTTCTCCAGCAATTATTTTCTTTTGCTTTATTGGTGGCATACAATCTGATACTTATCCGGGCAAAAATAATATTTTATTCTCGCGATTGGAATCCCCTTACTATATAAAATCTGTTGTATATATAAAAGAGGCGTTT
>CATKYY010000233.1 GCA_949841225.1 uncultured Acetivibrio sp. | reverse complement strand
TGTATTATGAGGTGCGGAAGTTTTCTTCTGCACCTTTTTGACGCCCAGAAATGGAACAGGTTAAGGAGGGATGTATATGTCACAGATTAGCGTAAATAATATGACTTTCTATTATGAAGGAAGTTATGATAATATTTTTGAGAATGTATCTTTTCAGATTGATACGGACTGGAAACTGGGGTTTATTGCACGAAACGGGAAAGGGAAAACCACTTTTTTAAAGCTGCTTTTAGGAAAATATGAGTACAAAGGCAGTATTAGTTCTTCCGTAGAGTTTGATTATTTTCCTTTTGAAATCAGGGATGTAAATAAAAATACGATTGATGTGATAGAGGAAATTTACCCTGATTATGAATTTTGGAAAATCTGCAGAGAATTAAATTATCTGAATGTAGATGCGGAAATTTTTTACAGGCCCTTTTCCACTTTAAGCAATGGGGAGCAGACGAAGGTCATGCTGGCGCTTCTTTTTTCAAAGGATAACCATTTTTTGTTAATTGACGAACCTACAAACCATTTGGATATGGAGGCAAGAGAGATTTTAAAGAAGTATTTAAACAGCAAAAAAGGATTTATTCTTGTGTCCCATGACAGAAATTTTATGGATGGATGTGTGGATCATGTTCTGGTAATCAATAAGACAAATATTGAAGTGCAGCAGGGAAATTTCAGCTCCTGGTGGGAAAATAAAAAAAGACAGGACGCTTTTGAACTTGCTGAAAATGAACGGCTGAAAAAGGATATAAAAAGATTGACAGAATCGGCCAGGGTAACGAAACAATGGGCCGATAATGTGGAAGCCGCCAAGATAGGATACAAGTCTAATAAGTATGAGAAAAGTATAGGTATAAGATCATATTTAGGAGAAAAATCCAGAAGAATGCAGATGAGGCGTAAAAATCTGGAGAGAAGGCAGAAAAGAGAGATAGAAGAAAAATCTGACCTTTTAAAAAATTTGGAAACAGTGGAAGATTTAAAAATATTTCCTTTACAGCATTTTAAGAAAAAGTTGGTTGTTATGGAAGATTGTACGATTGCTTATCCGGACAACAGGCAGGAAAATAGTGCTTATGAAGATTCAAAAGAACTGATAAGCGGATTTCATTTAGAAGTAATTCAGGGTGAAAGAATTTTTTTGAAAGGGAAAAATGGCTGCGGAAAATCAAGTATTATGAAATCCATTTTAAAACAGGTTTGTGAAAAAAGTAATGAAAATATTGAAGGTTTGGAACATTTGATAAAAGATGCTCCTGTTTTGAAAAAAGGAAATATTGAAGTGCCCAATCAAATGATTGTATCTTATTGTTCTCAGGACACCTCCATGCTTCATGGAACGGTGAAGGAATACGCGGCTGAAAATGGTATTGATGAAACGCTGTTTATGGCGCTTTTAAGAAAGCTGGATTTTCCAAGAGTTCAATTTGAAAAGAAAATAGAAGACTACAGTGGAGGACAGAAGAAAAAAATTCTCATAGCCGGAAGTCTTTGTAAAAAAGCGCATCTTTATATTTGGGATGAACCTCTTAACTTTATTGATGTGTTTTCCCGTATGCAGATTGAAGAATTGATTTTAAAATTTAAGCCAACCATGATTCTCGTGGAGCATGATAAGGCTTTTATGGAAAAAACAGCGACAAAAATTGTGGAATTATAAGAACTTTAAAATGAAATGGGGATGACATACACAATATGCCATCCCCGTTAAGGTAAAAAAGTTATAAGCGGATTTAAGCGTGAGATACCGGCA
>CATKYY010000232.1 GCA_949841225.1 uncultured Acetivibrio sp. | reverse complement strand
TGGATGAAAATAATAATATTCAGTCTAAAATTATTAGAAACAAAGACTCTTATCCTATTTATGATGAAAATGGAGTATATACAAATTTTATTGAATATTGGAAGGATGATGATACAAAGGCAGAGCATTATGTAGTGTATTATTCTGATAAGGTAGAGGTTTATGAGGATACGAACCTTGTAGAGACTAAAGAAAATCTTACAGGGCTTCCAATTTGGTATAGTAGTATGGATAAGGGAAAATCTGATAAATTTGGCGATCCTGCTATTTTAGATTTGATTCCTCTTATGGATATTATTGAGAATCTGCTTTCTAAATTAGACGATGCAGTAACTACATTGTCATTGAATCCGTTAGGGGTTGTAAGCGGACAGCGGCTTGACTCTTCTGTTCTTAATAATGCTGCAGGGATTGTACTTAATCTTAAGGATGGTTCGGAATTTAAGTATGTAAATGCAACTATGGATAGGGATTCTATTAAACTGGAATTGGACTATCTGATTCAACAATTTTGCGCAGTTGCTTGCGTTCCTGCTTCCGTTGTAGGACGGTTCAATGTAGGGAATGTTTCAGAGACGAATATAGCAATGCTGTATCAACAGACGGATAATATTGCAAGGCAGTATATCGCCAGCTTGTTAGAAGGCTTTTTTGCCAGATTAGCTTATATCAGAAAGCTTTTATCATTAAAAAATATTCTTATTTCTGATGAGGTATTTGATAGCGTGAATATTTCTTTTAATGTAAATCGATGCTGAGGACGTTGCCAGATGAAAAGCGAAAAACTTTAGCTTTATTTTGAAATTTCCGAACTGCGTTTATGCCTTTCGTTTCCTTCATCTCAAAATAACAGAAAATCTGCCGATAAATTAAGTGACAGCATAAACAGAATCCGAGGCGATGAATTTTTAATATAGCGGTGGCCGACGATAAGGAGGCCGTCAGGGAGCAGAGCAATGGCTTTATAAAAAAGGGAAGCCTGATTTCAGTATAAGTGATTTTGCCACAGGGGAAGAATTACTTGGGGTCAGGACTGAAATATCCGTATCCAATCATTCCAAAAGAGAGAGCTGTTTTTTCTAAAAGTGGAAAATAGCTTTGACGGAAAGCTGGGAGGGTATTATCTGACAGGATGGTACCAGAAGAATATGGCAGCAGGACTTTATTACGGAGCAGGAGATTAGGAATTTAAATTCTCGGAAAGGTTGTCTGGTTGTATTGGATGAAAATGGGGATATTGCACGCGCCTGTGCGATAAGTGAAAAAATGTCAGCGGCAGGGTTTACATCAGCCAGATAGAGACATTGGAAAGGGTGAAATAATGCAGGTTAATTCATTTAATAGTTTATTACAGAACAGATGCTTTTCAGGAACAGGAAGTATAGGCGGTATCCATCTGCCAAATTTTGATGATAAATATACTTTCTCCAAAAAGAAAAGCAGTGTCAGTGATGAAGAATATCATAAGCAGATTAGGGAACAAGCCTATAAGGATTTTGAAAAAGGGCAGTTTCAAAACAAATCCGAAGAATTTAACAAATTGATGAAAAGTTATGTATCGAAAGTGTCGCCAGACAGAAAAGGTATCATTGCTTCCGGGCTGAAGGCTGTTTCAAGGAACAGGCAGAATGTGTCAAAACCAATAGATTTCATGGCAACATTGCTGGAAGGGAAAGTAAAATATCAGAAGCAGCCGTCAGGTAATAACGAATATATAGAGTTTTATGATAAAAATGGAGAGATGGTGGCGACTTATTCTAATAATGGGTGGACGATGTATACTACAAATGCGGAGGCTTCCAGACAGACGGAACTATGTATGATTTATAACGAGGCATGGGGAAGCGCAAAAAGAGGTATTCCGCTGGCCAGCAAGGAAACGGTCAATGTGGAAAATCCGCAGAATAATTTTGACGCCAAAGCATAGCAGGGATGGGACTATTAGGAGAATATTG
>CATKYY010000231.1 GCA_949841225.1 uncultured Acetivibrio sp. | reverse complement strand
TTGCCAGAAAGCAGTAAATATCTGGGAAAAATAAAATTACATAATCACGGACAGGATAGGTGGACAAATGAAACACTTAATTGACCCAACTGATTTAAGCCTCAAAGAAATTGATGAGATTCTCGAACTGGCAGAAAGGATTATTGCAGACCGACCAAAGTATGCTGAGGTATGCAAAGGAAAAAAACTGGCGACCTTATTCTTTGAACCAAGTACAAGAACAAGATTAAGCTTTGAAGCTGCCATGTTGGAATTAGGAGGCAGCATCCTCGGTTTTTCCTCCGCCGATTCCAGTTCTGCCGCGAAAGGCGAAAGCGTTGCCGATACTGCCCGTACTGTTGAAAAATATGCAGACATCATCGCAATGCGTCACCCAAAAGAAGGCGCTCCTCTCGTAGCTTCTATGAATGTTAAAATTCCAGTTATCAATGCCGGCGATGGGGGCCACAATCACCCTACCCAGACTCTTACCGATCTTCTTACTATCCGCGAAACAAAGCACAGACTCAATCATCTTACCGTTGGCTTCTGCGGCGATTTAAAATTTGGCCGGACAGTCCATTCTTTAATCAAACAATTATCCCTTTATGAAAATATGAAATTCATATTAATTTCTCCAAAAGAACTTCAGGTCCCTGATTACATCAAAGAAGAACTGATAAAAAAAGAAATTCCGTTTGAAGAAGTAGAACAAATGGAAGATGTTATCAGCCAATTAGATATTTTATACATGACCCGGGTACAAAGAGAACGCTTCTTTAATGAAGCCGATTACATTCGTTTAAAAGACAGTTATATTCTTACTTTGGACAAACTGGCTCTGGCAAAAGAAGACTTAAAAATCCTGCATCCGCTTCCGAGGGTAAATGAAATATCCACAGAAGTAGACAGCGACCCAAGAGCCGTATATTTTGACCAGGCTGAATATGGCAAATTTGTAAGAATGGCTTTAATTATGAAGCTATTGGATTTAGACAAATAAATATTTTTCAAAAACGGGAATATAAAGCTAAAATTTTTAACACACAGGTTTGTGTCCGCGCGGCGTCCGCAAACCCAGCCTATACAAAAGCCGCGCTGAAATGGAGTAAAGATTGAAAATTAAAATTTTCAATCGCGAGATTTGTGCCTGCGCGCTGCTTGGCTCAAACTCGTTGAGGCGCAAAAGGCAGCGCAGAAATGGAGTAAATTATGTTAAAAGTAGATAGTATTGAAAAAGGAATTGTACTTGACCATATTAAGGCGGGCAAGGCTATGCAGATTTATAAATACCTGCACCTGGATGCCCTGGACTGCAGCGTAGCCATCATCAAAAACGTGAAAAGCAATAAAATGGGAGCCAAAGACATTATAAAAATTAATGAGAATATTGATATTAATCTGGACGTCCTTGGATATATAGACCCAAACATCACTGTCAATATTATTGAAGAAAATAAAACCGTAGAAAAAAAGCAACTTGCTCTGCCTGAAAAAATCGTAAACGTTGCCAAATGTAAAAACCCAAGATGCATAACCTCCATCGAGCAGGAGCTAGACCATGTATTTAAGCTGGCCGACAGGGAAACCGGCTTGTACCGGTGCATGTACTGCGATCATAAGGCATCAAAAAAATAATTATTATTTCAACCCCCTACCATG
Organism: uncultured Acetivibrio sp.; assembly: GCA_949841225.1. Classification (GTDB taxonomy): domain Bacteria; phylum Bacillota; class Clostridia; order Lachnospirales; family Lachnospiraceae; genus Velocimicrobium. The sequence continues at coordinate 543 of CATKYY010000231.1, read as the reverse complement.
AATGGGGAGGGAAAATGCTTCCATTTCCCCTCCCCATTCATAATAAACAGTATACATCTAAAAACTTGTATATCCCTGTACAGCTTTCCGAGCGCTCCAACTATTTCTCAAGCTCCATAATCATATTAACTCTTTCTGCATGACGCCCGCCTTCAAATTCTGCCGACAGCCACTCCGTTACAATCATCTTTGCCAGCTCAATTCCAATCACCCTGGCGCCAAAAGCCAATACATTCGTATTATTATGCTGCTTAGAAAGCCTTGCTGAATACGGCTCGCTACAAACTACCGCCCGGATTCCCTTCACCTTATTCGCCGCCAAAGAAATCCCCACGCCTGTCCCGCAAATAACAATTCCGCAATCCGCCTCTCCGGCAGCTACTGCGCGACCAACTTTTTCACCATAAACCGGATAATTTACACTTTCCACCGTATCCGTCCCAAAATTCACAACTTCATGCCCCAGTTCCTTCAAAAAATCCACAATTTCATTCTTCATCTCTACCGCCGCATGATCATTCCCAATAGCAATTTTCATTTACC
>CATKYY010000230.1 GCA_949841225.1 uncultured Acetivibrio sp. | reverse complement strand
TACCTTATAAGAAATATTCTTAGCAAGATTTTCTAAAGTTTCTTTTCTTCTCTCACGGTAATTTTCTGTATCTACTTTTCCCTTTAAATAACTGCTGCTTTCCTTATTTACTACAAGGCTGGTAAGATATTGGAGAGAATCTAAGGTCTGTCCTCTTTTTCCAATCAAGATTCCCATATCTTCTCCCTCTATATTAACAGAAAGCTGATTTTCAGAAGTATCATAAACAGCCTCTACCGTAGCTTCAATGCCCATCGCTTTAAATACGTCTTTTAAAAAGCTTTTTGCTATGCCTTCCACATCGCCTGTAATCTCCGGCCGGTTTCTTTCCTGCTTTTCTGGCTTTGGCTGCTTTTCAAAAGCCGGTTTCTTTTCTTCCTTTTTGACCAATTTCAAAGGCCTTACTACTTCTTTTTCTATTTCCTTTTTCTCTTCTTTTTTTCTGGCCCTTATTTTTGCGGGTCTTGAAAACATCCCCAAAAATCCTGCTTTTTCTGCTTCAATTACTTCATATTCTATCATATCGCTTGTAACTTCCAAACGAATAGAAGCTTCTGTTAAAGCATCATCTACCGTTTTTGCTGAAAACTCTACCCATTCATTCATCCTACTAATCCTCCTTCTCCCCTCTGTTTCTGTCAAGTAAATGGGCATTTGCTGAAATACTTCCTGATTTATAAGAAACCTTCCGTTTCTCATAATCCGAAGGGAGATTTGCTGAATTCCTGTTTACATTCATCTTTGCTTTTTCACCCATTGTACTGGTTCTTGCCTTTGCAAGATTTTCCATTGATGCATTTGGGTCGATACCCATTTTTTCCTTTTTCTTCTTTACCTTTTCCCGATTCTTTTCAATCATGTCGTTAACATCTAACTTGTCCATATAGTAATTAACAAAAAGCTGCTGAATAGAACGGAATACAGAACCTGCTACCCAGTAAATTCCAACGCCTACCGGGAGAGATAAACAGAAGAATCCAGACATCAAAGGCATTACTGTATTCATAGATTTCATAGTGGAATCCATCGTACTGTTTCCTGAACTTTGAGAAGGCTGTTTCGCCATCATAAGCTTTGTACCAATCATCTGGGTAACAATTGCCAAAATGGGAATTAAAATATAAGCGATTTTTACCCCAACCGGTATATCAGCTAAAATCTGTCCCATTGGAGATTCCGCAATATTTAAACCAAAGCCAAAGTTATTAATATGCATAATTTTATCTGCATTCGTCTGTATCGTATCAGCAATAGAACTGAAATTAGCGTTAGAAACTACAGATTCCCAGTCTGCAGATTTAAACTGACCCATAATATCAATCAAATGGTTTGTAGAAATCGACGGCGTTGCAGCGCTTAATTCTTCCCATTTACCAGTATTGATAGATGCAAATTTTCCTGCATATTCCGACATAACAGCAACATAATCTGTTTTTTGCATAGCTAACGCTATATTTTCATACAAATTTTTAATAGAACCTACATAAGCCGGAATATTATAGATAACTCTGTAAAGAGCAAACATAATAGGGAAGGTAATTAAAAGAGGAAGGCAGCCTGAAGTAGGATTTGCGCCGTATTTTTCATAAACAGCCTGGGTTTCCAACTGCATTTTCCGCATAGAAGCTTCGTCTTTTTTTCCTTTATATTTATTATTTATCTTTGTAAGTTCCGGATTCATAACAGAAGACATTTTTGTAAACTTCTGCTGTTTTATTGTAAGAGGAATCATCAAGGCATTTACAAGGAAGGTAAATATAATAATACATAAACCTGCATTTTCAATGCCAAAATTTGCTAAAAATTCAAAAATTACATTTAATATCCAGCCAAGCGCTTTCGCAATTGGCCCAAGAATGCCGCCATTCTGTGTTAAAAATACGCTAAACAATTTTTTCCTCCTTCACTGTACCCTTATGGTACCGGATCATATCCGCCCTTATGAAAAGGATGGCAACGTAAAATTCTCCTTATTGCAAGATAAGAGCCTTTAAAAATTCCATATTTTTCCAGTGCCTGAATCGCATATAAAGAACAGGTAGGCGTATAAATACAGGTAGGCCTTCCTTTCAAAGGAGAAATAAATTTTTGGTATAACTTTAATAAAAATATTAAAAATCGTTTTAACATTACGATTCGTCATCTCTTTTAAGTAAAATTCTGTGTATTTTCCCCAAATGCAGCAGAGCACTGCTTA
>CATKYY010000229.1 GCA_949841225.1 uncultured Acetivibrio sp. | reverse complement strand
GCTATCAAAGGCAGCGCTTCTTCTGGAGAAACGCCAAATTTAGTAGCCTCCCGCGCTACGTTTACTTCAATTAAAACCGGACAAATAATCCCCTTTTTTTCAGCTTCCAGCTGAATTTGCTCCGCCAGCCGCAGGCTGTCTACAGAGTGAATCAAACGTACCTTATCTACAATATATTTTACTTTATTCCTTTGTAAATGTCCAATGAAATGCCAGTTTAGGGGCTTTTGAAAAAAAGCCTCCTTTTCTGCCAGTTCCTGGACCTTATTTTCACCAAAATCCACAATACCGCATTCTATCGCCTCTTGTATCATTTCTACCGGCTTTGTTTTACTGACCGCTACCAGGGTTACTTCTTTTCTGTCCCTCCCTGCCCTCCTGCAGGCCTCGGAAATCCTTTTTTCTACGGCTTCCAGGTTTTCTTTTACCATAAAATCAATCCCTCTTCTTTTTATTAATAATTTCTGATTCGCTGATTGCTTCTGCATTCACAACAATATGGTCGTAAGCGGAAAGTCCGTAAGGCGTTCCCTTTTTTACAATCGCATATTCTTTATTCGCATATTCCTTTTCAATCAGGCGGAATACAGCATAGCCTTTATTTACATTATATACCCCTTCCAGAGTACCTGTCTTAGAAAGCTGGTAATCTGTATTGGAATCTGGCTTTTTAATCGTGTCCCCTGCTTCTAGCTGCTCTGAATCAATATAATAAAATTCATCCTCCGTTTCGCCAAAAACCGTGACGGTAATAAATGTATATTCCGGCTCTCCCTTTTTATCAAAGGTTTCTTTTAAAACGCCATTAGAATTTGCAGTGCCTCCTAAGGTGACAAATTCTTTCGGAACTAATAAAAATTCCTTTTCCAAAATAGACGTAACCGGTATCTTTAATCCCTCCGCTGAACTTATTAAAAGCTCAATATCTAAAAATCGGTCGTTAACATAGTGAATTACATACTTATTAAAGGAAAGAGAAGCAAAACGGCTTCCTGCATTTTCAAAAAGGGAAACGTCCGCTGTTGTTTTTACCTCATCCTTTTTAAAAATAACGGTAATTTGTTCCTTTTCTTTTAATTTCTCATACTGGTCGTCTGTCAGAGGAATTACAACCTGCCAATCCTCGCTGTTTATCATTTTATATACCGGACTGCCGGAATTTACTATTTCTGTAGAACGAAGCTGAGTCCTGTTTTCTTGGGCATCTTGAAACTCCTCCTTAGTAATATCGGAAGACTTAAGATTTTCCCTGCCATCCATCGTATAACTGATAATACCGCTCTTTTTCGAGGAAACCAGGGAAAAAGAAGCGCTGCTTTTACTGGATTTCAAAATCTTTTTTAAATTGGAAACCATAGCGCTGCTTCCTGCCTCCAAGACCGTACTTTCTAAGTTATAGCAAAAATCCTTTACTGTATTATATTTGCTGTCAGTATAGGATTTACGGAAAGCAGAAATACTATTTCGGATTCGGGCGCTGTCGTCTACAGAAACAGAAGCGTCGCCATCGCTTTCTAATATCTGGTTATAAACGGTTCCATCTTCATCGACAGAATAAATAGTGTCGTTTTTACCAACCCGTTCGCCCTCAGCAACATAATAATTAATATAACCAGCCTTATCCGTATAATAAATCGTCTCATCCCTTAAAGCAATTCCCTTAAAATGATTGTCGTCGGCAATTCTTTTCTCATTGACTTCATAGATACTGATATGATCCTTTTGAAAATAACTGATAAATATCATCACTAAATAAACAAAAATCACCAAAAAAATAATAACGCCAAGGTTGATACGGATAGGCCTTCGATATTTTCTTACGTTATTCCTTCTTTTTGCCAAGAAAATACCTCCTGTTTTATATGCGCCGGCCTCTTAACAGCCGGTTTTCCATACGGTAAAAAACAGCCTTTTCATCCGAGCAGGCTGTTTTTTATGTAAATAAAATTTATTTATAAAGCAACAATGATGTCGTTTTGATAAGCTTCTGGTATTTGCTCTTTACTCAATGATACACTTACTACAAAGTCGATATGAAACGTTTCTGAAATCTTAGCGAGTTTTTCAACCACCTCTTCAAAACCCGATTCTTCTACACATGCAATCTTTAAAAAACTGTCCAGATATACTTTTTCCAAATCATGATCCTGGGAAATAATACCGCAGATAAAACCCAGAAATTCATTGTAATTAGAAACCAGGAAA
>CATKYY010000228.1 GCA_949841225.1 uncultured Acetivibrio sp. | reverse complement strand
TTTCAGGTAAACCAGGAAGATTATGAAAAAATAGAAGTGCGGATAGAATTAAATGGTAAGGATATAGAAGAAAACAAAATAAAGCAAATAACTTCAAGTATAAAGCTGGTAATGGGAGAGGATTGCGAGGTAAATTACAGTTATGTTGATTTATTATTACCAACAAAGTCAGGAAAATTTCTATATACGATTTGTCTTATATGAGGGAATATAGATGGATATAGGGATATTGATTTATTCTTTGCAAGGCGGCGGAGCAGAAAGAGCCGCTGTTAATTTGGCAAATCAGTTTGTAAAAGAAGGGCACAGCGTTTCCATTTTTGTATTTAATCCATCCGGGCAGGCATACGGTATGGATGAAAGAATAAAACTTTGCTGCGCTCTAAGCAGCGGAAAATGGAAATTAATAAGGATAATAAAAGGCATCTGGAATTTAAGAAAACTGATTTGGGAAAAGAAACCAGATATTTTATTGTCTTTTATGATTTTAACAATTCCATGCGCTCTTTTTGCAACAAGCGGAAGAAAAACAAGAGTGATTGGTTTAGAACGGGCAAATCCAAAAATACATAACAAACAGTTTTTCAAATTGATTTGCTGGTTAATACATTTTTGCGATGGTTTTATTTTTCAAACAGAGGGAGCTAGACAATATTATCCCAGCCATATAAGAAAAAAGTCAATGGTTATTGGAAATCCCGTTGTTTCTAATGCAGTTTGGAACCCAGCGGAAAATTCGGAATTTCGTCTTTGCTCTGCAGGAAGGCTTCACCCAGCGAAGGATTTTGAAACCTTAATAAAAGCATTTTCTCTCTATATAAAAGAAAATAAAAATTCGAGACTAGACATATATGGAGAAGGTGAAAAAAAGGATGAATTAATTGGCCTGGCAAAAAGTCTGGGGGTAAATAATAAAGTAAACTTTCCAGGGTTTGCCAGGGATGTCCAGAAGGAAATCAGCGCATATGACGTATTTATTTTTTCTAGCAGGGCAGAGGGAATGCCAAACGCTTTAATGGAAGCGATGGCAATTGGAATGCCTTGTATTTCAACAGATTGCGATTATGGGCCAAGGGAGTTAATACAGGATGGAAAAAATGGGCTGTTAGTTCCAGTGGGAGAGGAAGAAAAATTAAAAGAAGCGATTTGTCGAATGGCAGGAAATACAGTGGAAAGAAAACAAATGGGAAAAGAGGCTGGAAAGGTAAAGGAGAAATATTCGCCGGAAACGATTGCACAAAAGTATCTTTTATATATGGAAAGCGTATTGCATGAAAAACAGAAAGATAAAGGAAGTATTCTTTGAGATGGAGAAATTATGTTATTTTATATAGGACTTATGTTTCTTTTGCTGGTACTGGCATTTTTAGAAAATAAGAAAGTAGTTTATCGGACCCGCCATTACTGTTTTACTAATAAACAGATTATTTCAGGCTGCGCATTACTGCTTGTTTTATTTATGGCTGTATTACGTTCAAAAAATGTAGGCGGAGATTTGATAAATTATGAAAGAACCTTCCAGTATTGGAGAACGCTTAGCTTTTCAGAATTATTTAGGATAAAGAATTCTGATTTGGGATTTGTTCTATTTAACTGGGGAATCGGAAAGATATTTCCTAGCGTATATGCTCTGATGATAGGACAGGCATGTATTGTACTGGGTTTGGTTTTTATTGTACTTAAAAAGTATTCTTTTAATGTTTCTTTCAGCTTGTTTTTATTTCTTTGTATCGGCCGTCTTGGCGGCTTGCTTAGCGGCATAAGGCAAGAACTGGCAATAGCGGTTTTGTTTTGCTCAATTTCCTATATTGAGCAAAAAAAGTGGAAGGAATTTTTGATAAGCTGTATTTTAGCCGCTTCCTTCCACAGTACGGCCATAGTTGGAGCTATCATGTATTGGTTTGGATATAAGAAATATGATAGAGGTCTATTTTTTAAATACATTCTTTTTGGAATAGGCGTAATTCTTCTTACAGTGATAGGAATTCCCTTTATTGTATCTTTGTATAATGTAAATGATTATTCTCAATTAATTGTAAATGGAACAGGAATAAATCTATTGCTATTTAGAAGCGCAATCCTATTTCTATGCATTATATTATTGAAAGTAAATGGAGAGAGTAGCAAGGAAAATTTGCTGTTTGTAAAGATATATAGCATAGGCTGTATTATACAGATATTAGCGATTGGTTTCTCTCTTTTAACACGCTTGACAACTTATTTTTGTGTAATAATCGTGATATTGCTTCCAAAT
>CATKYY010000227.1 GCA_949841225.1 uncultured Acetivibrio sp. | reverse complement strand
TAACTCTCCCGCAGCTTTCAGGAATTATACGGATTTTTTTTAAAATTTCTATTATTCGTTCGGCCCTTGAAAGGCTTTCCCTGTGACAATCCCTTTCAGGCTGTGGAAAAGAGACTCAGAAATTGTGGAAGCCTCTGCTGACACAATTTTCGTTCTCAGAGGCTCTTTGGAACGCTAAGCCGTCCGGGATTGTCACAGGGAAAGCTTTCAAGGGCCGAACGAATAGTAGAAATTTTATAAAAAATCAACTTCCTGCCCTCAAGGCCAAAACATCTGATAAAAGCTTCCCAAGCTCTTCCCTATAGCGATTGCCAGCACAATATAAGGAATCCCCTGCACCAGCCTGGCCCGCATAGCAAAAATAGGAATGACCTTTAATGTTTCAGCCAGAGCCATAGCAAAGCAGCCTACATAAATTCCGCAAAACAGCCCAATTACCAGAAGTCCGGGCTTTCCAACCGGCGGCATCCACTCAAACACAGAAACCAAATTTCCCAGAATACCTCCCCAAATAATACAGCCTTCATAGCCGGCAATATACCCTGCCGTAGCCGTTTTAGAAGCCAGCCTGGGAACTACTCCAATCAGGCTGATCAACGCAAAAACACCGCCCGACACCACGCCGCCTCCCGCCGCCGCAATAAGAAAAAGTACTGCATTTTCAACTAATGTCAATGCTTTTCCCCTCCCGTTCTGCATCCTTTATCAACGCATCATTTATATCTGATTCATAGCTTCGCATCTGTATTTGTATTGGCGTCGGGTCCATCTGTATTTTCTTTCTGGAAAAATGGTTAAAAAATACAGTAATGCCTATTCCAAGCCCTATACAATACCCAAGCTCTACCACCGTTCCGTTAGGTCTGGATTCCCCCGTCACCAACAGGTATAGCTTATTAAAAACCTCTGCTACGCTGACGTCCGTATTAAAGGTCATAATAGAAAAAGCAGAGCCAAAAAATGCAATCAGCCCTACAAAAAAAGCCTTTACCCATTCTAACATCTGAGGCGGTTTAGAACTTGGAGCAATATAATTAATGACAAAATCCTTTTCTCCAAGATTAACGATTAAAACCTGAGGATACCTTTTTTCAACCAGCTCTACTACCTTCATAATAGAAAAGATGTACTTTTTACTTTCCTTGGCGTCCACTGTATAAAACAAGGTATCCTTTATTTCATCCTCAATTTTTTTATCTGCACAATACAAGGTTCCTAAGTCCCGGACAAAGATTTTTTTATTCAAAATGTCCATGCTCTGGTCAATTTTTATATATAGTGTATTTTCCTTCATAGGCAGACGAACACTCCTCCCGGAGTTTTAGCGCTGTCATGAAAAAAACCCGTATAAACCATGGCGCCAAGCAAAACTAAAAGAACAGCGGCAGCCACAAAATAAAACCTTTTTCTTTGTTTACTCATACGCTTACCATCCTCGCTTCTTTGTTCTTCTTTATTGGTAGTATAAGTAAATCCTGTCAGTCTATACTGGAAAATTTTTCAAACATACCCTCTTATGACAATTCCTTTCTCATACTGCAAAGAATCTTTTTTTCCAGCCTGCTAACCTGCACCTGGGAAATCCCCAGCTCCTTTGCGACCTCTGTCTGAGTGCGCTCTTCAAAATACCGCAATAAAATTAATTTCCGCTCCTTTTCTTCTAAATTATCCAAAAGCTGTCTTAACACCATATGGTTTAAAAGCCGTTCTCCTTCATTTTTTGGCTCCGGCAGCTTGTCCACCAGACAGATTTCATTGCCGTCTCCCTGGTAAACCGACTTATAAATAGACTCTACCTCTCCATTTGCCTCTAAAGCCATAACAATATCCTCTACCGCAAGCTTGGTAGCCTCAGATACCTCATTTAAAGTAGCGTCCCGCCCCAGCTCATGGGATAGCTGCTCCTGAGCCTGTTTTATCTTCCATCCGTTTTCCTTCAAAGACCGGCTTACCTTTACCATTCCATCATCCCGCAGAAAACGTTTAATTTCTCCGCTAATCATAGGCACGGCATAGGTTGAAAACTGGACGTTAAAGCTCCCGTCAAACTTGTCCACCGCCTTCATAAGCCCGATACTTCCTATCTGGAATAAATCCTGGGGGTCCTGCCCGCGGTTGGTAAACCGTCTTACAATGCTCCAGACCAGGGCCATATTTTCCATTATCACTTTATCTCTTGCATCTTTATCTCCTTCTCTCGCTCGTTGAATTAACGCAAGAGTATCCATATCCGCTCCGTTTCCGCACAGTCTTTCATGCTATAATTGTTTTGCCAAATAAACTTTCGTCCCCTTCCCAG
>CATKYY010000226.1 GCA_949841225.1 uncultured Acetivibrio sp. | reverse complement strand
GGCGTTTATTAAAATAATAATAAAAAGAACGTAAAGACGCCAATTTGCGATGGAGCCCCTGCTCAGTATTTACATGCTCCTTGCCATCCGGCGAATGGTAGTGCTTTAAATAGTCCAGAAATTCCTCTATATCGACCGATTCAATCCGGGCCAAATCGTCCAGGGTAAAATCCTTTGTTTCATAAGCTTTAAAGCAGGGATTACTTTCAATCAAAAACTGGAGAAATACCCGGAAATCATAACAATAATTAATCCGCGTTCTTGGGGAAGTTCTTGGCTCTATAGCTCTTAAATATTCTGTAAAAAATCTTGGCAGCGTACGCCGGATTTCACGTATCAGATCGGTATATTCTACATATTGTTTTTGATGATATGTCTGGTTTTTCATAAATTAAACTCCTTTATCCAAAATCCAATAAGCTCTCTTTGAAAAACTAGGGTTTTGCGAAGAGAGATAAAAAGAAAACGATACTACTCCTATCCTTCTTATTCCTGAAGCTAATAAAATTTGTCCCCCTTTTCACTTACAATTCGCTGAAGCTCTGTAATTTCTGAACTTGACAGATTTTCGTTACGAAGGAATTCTGTGAAAAAATTATTGAGAGAGCCATTGAAAAGCTTGTTAAGCAATATTTTTGTTTCTGTTACCTGTACGGTCCGTTTCGATATGGCGGCTCTGCATTGAAATCCGGGTTCTTCCCGAATAACAGCGCCTTTATCAATCAACCGCTTAATTACCGTATAAGTGGTATTTTTTTCCCAACCAATATATTCCTTGATAATCTTGGCAATATCCTTAGCCGCCAATACCTTATTGGACCATAACAGCTCCATAATGTTCAATTCGCCCTCATGCAGCCTGACTTCTTTCAAAATAATGCTCCTCCAGTCAAATCAACCTCTTACCAGTTTAAGAATATCTCCCAGCTGTTCTAAAGAAGAAACATCCGCCCTTTTTATTACACGGTCTCTCAGTTCATAAACGTTGATGCTGCATGTTCCCTTGATACCAGAAGTTTCTTCAGGCACAACCGAAATCCTGCCTTCCCTTGTAGTACAGGAAAATACAAAGGTCTCGTGGCTGTATATATCATAAAAACCAGTTACGCCGATAAGATTTCCGGCAGAAAATTCCATTTCCTTCAGTTCAAAAGCAACTCCCCGAGGCCTTCTTATAAAGACGTCTCCTTGATACCCTTTTTTAAATGCAGCATTTAGATGCAGCCCATCATAATAAAACTGAAGACCGTCTAAAAATTCCAGGGTTTCTCTGCTAAGTTCAGAAGCTTCTACGTCTTCTATTTTCGGTTTATTGACAAAACGCTTTTCAAAGAGCTGCAACATTAAAGACGTATTTATATTGCCTTCCTTTATACAGCGTTTATAATATTCCGGGTCCGCCTTTACATCTTGTACCAGGCTTGATTTCACATCCATTAATTTATACAGAACACTGGAGGTATCCAACCAATTATAATGAATCAGGCTTTTCAACTTTTCTAGTACAGAATCCTCCAATACCCTTAATTCTTCCATTCCATCTCTTCCTCCTAACATCGTTCCCTTTATTATACCAAATTTTTTCTTAATTGTCCAAATTTTTTAACAGCTTTAAAAAATATTCTGGGAGCGGCGCTTCAAATTCCATATATTCCCCTGTCGCCGGATGACGGAATCCAAATACTCTGGCATGAAGAACCTGCCCCTGTAGCTGAAAGCCGGATTTTTTCGGTCCATATACCTCATCCCCTAAAAGAGGGTGGGAAATACTTGCCATATGTACCCGGATTTGATGGGTACGCCCAGTTTCCAGAGAGCATTCAACATAGGAATATCCAGGAAGATTTTTCAGCACCTGGTAGTGGGTAACGGCTTCTTTTCCATTTTTATGATTAACCGCCATTTTTTTTCGGTCAATGGGGTGGCGTCCGATGGGGGCGTTTACGGTTCCCTTCTCTTCTTTAAAGCAATTATATACAATCGCCTGGTATTTTCGGGTAATGGAATGCACCCGAAGCTGTTCTGCCAAAGCATTATGGGCTTTATCATTTTTACAGGCTATCAGAAGCCCCGTGGTATCCTTATCAATCCGATGTACAATCCCCGGCCTTAAAACTCCATTAATACCAGACAAATTACCCTTACAGTGATATAAAAGAGCATTTACCAGAGTTTGGCTGTAATGTCCCGCCGCAGGATGGACTACCATATTTTTTGGCTTATTCACTAAGATAACATCCTGATCCTCATAAACAATGTCCAAAGGAATATTTTCTGGAGCAATAGAAAGCTCTTCCGGCTCTGGGAGAAACATTTCTATCCTTTCTCCC
>CATKYY010000225.1 GCA_949841225.1 uncultured Acetivibrio sp. | reverse complement strand
CCGTAACCGCCACGCTGTTTCCTTCCGCCGCCGTTTCCTTCGCCTTCTTACCGGCCGCTCCGGCGACAGGAGCCTGCGCCAGCGTTAATAAAACGCATAAAAAACAAAGCCAGGGTTTTTTCCAAAAATTATTTTTCCAACGTCCTTTCATACAATATTCCATTCTTCCCATTCTTATCTAAAGTATATGAAAAGATAGAAAAAAAATGCTGTCGCAGCCGCCTGCAACAGCATTTTTTAATTATAGTTTCCAAACGCGCTCTACTGCGCAGCTTCCGTTTCTCCTCCTTGCATACCAGAAGGAGAAGGGGGTACGGCGCTTTCGTCATGTCCATATATGAACTCCTGCAAAGCAGCGTTATTCAACTCAAAATTCACAACCAGGACGCTGCCGGCTCCATCCCGTTTCGCGCCGTAATAAGCATCATCCATTGGAATACGGAAGGTTTCCAACTCTGTGCTTCCAGTAGCCACAAAAGATGCAATATAGCTTAATATGTCCGTTTTCGTCAGGTTTGTTGTAATATAAGGAAGTATTCCATTTGCAATACTTACCATTTCTATCGCATTTTTGTTTTTATATTTTTCAAAAATACAATTCAATACTCTACGCTGTCTGGCAGTACGGCCAAAATCGTCTCTCTCGCCGTCCACCTCTTTTACATAACGGACGCGGCTGTAGCCCAAAGCCTGGTTTCCATTCATATTATTGATACCGGGCTTCATTGTACGATTCGCCGGGTTAGAAATATAGTTCGTCCGGTTCAGATAGGAAGCCTCCTGCTCAGAAAGTTCAATTTCCACGCCGCCCAGCTTGTCAATAATCGTTTCAAAGGCTTCAAAATCTACCCTGACATAGCCGTCCAGATGAATCTGAAAGTTCTGTTCAATTGTAGCTAAAAGAAGAGGGCCTCCCCCTTGATTATATGCTGCGTTCAACTTATTGTCCCTATAACCGGGGATACTTACATAGCAGTCGCGCATAATAGAAGTCAGCTTTAAGGACTTCTGTTTCTGATTAATAGTAGCTATCATCATGGAGTCTGAACGGCCTCTCGCGGTATCCTTTATCTTTTCCTCACCAATCAGCAATACATTAATTACACTGTTATCCGCAGGCTCCACATTTTTCTCATCATTTTCCAGATCCAGCGGTTCCCCGCTTTCTGTTACTAATTCTATATCTGAGTCCTTTTCATAATTCATGCGGTCCAAAAAGTAATTTGCTGTAACTACAACCATAAGGCAGATAACGGCAAAAACTCCTACAATAACGCCGATAATCTTTTTTTTACTTTTTTTCTTTACCGGCGGCTTTTCCGGTCCTCTGCCAGGAACATAAGAGCCGCCCTTCTTTTCCTGCTCCTTGTGTTCCATTTCTGAAGATACCTGTTCGCCCAGACTCCGGCTAATATCCCGCATAAGGCTGTCCGCAGAATAGTCATCATCAAAACGGCTCATGAATCGACCTCTTTTCCTATTTTTAATGTTTTAAAAGCATTTCTAAAACACTTTATCACCATTTTCTACATTAGTCAACAAAAAACGGCTTGCAATTTCCTTAAATTTTGATTAATTTTTTAATAATCCGCTGGAAATACAATGTCCATCTGTTTCCTTGCATCATCCAAAAGCTGGATAGCCGCGGTAGAATAGCCGTTGTATTCCGCCTGGCTTTCCTCCCCCCTTACCATCCTCAAAAAGGCCTCGATTTCATAATACATATCTGGTTGTATCAAATCCGGCTGTACCGATTCGTCCTTCCCGTCACGGAAAGCAAAACGCAGCTTTGCAGGAGCCGCTACCGGATAAAAAACAATATTTCCCTTTTCTCCCTGTATTTCCGACGGAGTATAAGAATTTGTAATTTTAGAATAAATAATTTCCGCCTGCATATCCTTATATTTTCCCGTCAGAGTTCCCATCCCGTCAATACTTCCCGGCAAAACAATTCCCTTTGCCGACAAACTATAAGGAGCGCCGAAAAGACTTACCAGAAAATGGGCGCAGTATACGCCAATATCCATAATCGCCCCATTAGAAAGCTCTGGACGGAAAGCATTTTCAATTTTCCCCTTTTTAAATTTATCATACCTTGAGGAATACTGGCAGTAATTTAATGTAATTCTCCGTATGGTCCCCAATTCTGGAAGCCTCTTTTTTATCATTTCATATCCGGGCGTAAAAACCGTCCGAATAGCTTCCAAAAGAACTACATGGTTTTCCTCCGCCATATAAAGCATCCTCTCCAGCTCATGGGAATTAGAAGCAATGGGCTTTTCACAAAGCACATGCTTTTTATTCCGCATCATAAGGATGGCCTGGTTAGCGTGGCAGGAGGTTGGACTGGCAACATATACCGC
>CATKYY010000224.1 GCA_949841225.1 uncultured Acetivibrio sp. | reverse complement strand
CTCTAAATCATTAAAATCCAGAAAACTTCTCTCTATCTTTTTTTCCTGATAAGAATCCATAAATTTAAGGGTCATATCAATCAGGGCGTTTACTGCCGGGCCGGCCTCTTTCATATCTTCTACCATAGCCTCCTCCGGCTGAAAATAATACTTCTCCCGAAGACCATTTATTTCCTTCTTTATTCCATTCCTTAAAAGCTTTACAGCCTCCCGCTTCTCCAGGTCTACGCAAGCGTCCTTTTTCCCCGACAGCTTTTCCCACTGAAAGGCTTCCAAAAGACGCCCAATCTCCCTGTACCCCTCTGCCGCAAAAAGCTCTAAAAGCTGCTCCCTATCCGCCTCTATAGCGCCCTCGTACATATACGGCCCATTTGTTTCTTCTACTATTTCTAAAGCCGCTTGGTTTTCCTCCAGGCAATCCGCAATCTGCGCCTTTAAAAATCCTGAAAGCTCCCTTTGCCAGTCCGCCTCCAAAAAATCCTCTATGGTTTCCACCAAAAAGCTTTTCCTCTGCTCCTCGATCCACCGCCTGGGCCATGGATAGCTCATAGCAAAATCGTAAAAACGATACGCCATCCTTTCTATGCCTTCATCTCGTTTTCCTGTAGCATAGCTTTCTACAAAGGCCAGGAATTCCGGGCTTTTTTCCTCATAAAAATTCTCTATAACCTCTTCCATCACCTCCGCCTTTAAAAGCTTCAGCTCTGTTTCATCTCCCAGCCGGAAGCCAGGGTCTAAATCAATTTCATTAAAATAATTTCGGATAATACCCAGGCAAAAACTGTGAATTGTGGTAATCTGCGCATTATGCACTAAAGAAGCCTGCCGTTCCAAATGAGCGTTTTCCGGTTCTAAAAGCCTTCTCTCTTCAATGGCCCGGCTAATCCTCTCCCGCATTTCCCCTGCCGCTGCATCAGTAAAGGTCACAATCAAAAGCCGGTCAATATCCACCGGCTTTTCTCCGTCGGAAATTTTTTTAAGAATCCGTTCAACCAAAACTGCTGTTTTTCCAGAGCCTGCCGCTGCAGATACCAGCACATTGCAGTTTCTTAAATCAATTACCTTCTGTTGGTCTTCTGTAAATTTAATCTTCCCCATAGATTTCCCTCCAGACCTCTTCCTTGGATTTTTCTTTCAGTCTCCGGTAAGTATAGCCCTCCCGTTTTCTGTCAAAGCCGCAGATTCCACTGTAGCTGCAATAGTCGCAGGCGCATCGGTCCCCTAGCTTATAAGGGTTTATTCTGGTAATTCCTTCCTGTATCTCTGCCGACAACCTGGAAATCTTTTTCTTTGTATAAGCCGCCATCTTTTCAAAGCCCTTCGTATCTGTTACGCAGGAAGCCTTAGAAAAGCTGCCGTCCTTCAAGGTTTCTACAGGTACTACCTGGGACCTTACCGATGGAGCCAGCCCCTCTTCTGCTGTAAAATGCCGGTCCAAAAGAGGCAGTATTTCTTTTTCTCCATTTACCAGCCCGCTCATTTTAAGCTCTTTCAAAATCGCCCGCTCTACCTTATCCGGCGTATCCTTATCCACCACCGGATCATCCAGTCCATAATAAAAAATCCCGGCGGGAACTACCTGCTTTTCTGGATAATTCTGCCCTACCTGCTCCATCGCCGCGCTTAAATAAACTACTAGCTGGAGCTGAAGTCCATAATATAAATCTACAATGTCAAATATCTTATGTCCTGATTTATAATCAATCACCTTAACATAAACCTCTTTTTCGCCCTCGCATAAATCCAAACGGTCAATTCTTCCATAAAACCCTTCGGCAAACGTCACCTCATACCCCTTGGGAACAAAGCTTCCGGCTCCCAGCTGCTCTGTCAGCACCTGAAGCGTTCTTTTCATAATCCGTTTAATCCTTGTAAGCATATAAGCGTTCCGGCTGCTGCTTTGAAAAATATAATTGCCATACTCCATCGCCGCTTCTTCTACGCATGCCTCCACAAGCTCTTCCCGTTTCTCCCGGCCTATCTCGCCCCAGGAAAGTCCTTCCTTTTCTAAGCGCCGCGCAAACCGTTCTAAAGCCTCATGAAAAATATTTCCCATATCCGGCGCGGCAAGGCGGAACATCTGCCGTTCCCTGAGCCTTAAGCCAAAGCTTATAAAGTGAGCGAAAGCGCAAGCGGCATACTGCTCCAGCCTGGTAACGCTTCCCTTTATTTCCGTACCATAAAGAGCCGTAGCCGCCGCCTGACTGATTTTACTTTCTGCTACTGGAGCTGTAGCCGCCTCAATATATGAAATTAAATTCTGTTTTAATTTTTCATCCCTTAAATACCAGCCGCATAAACCCTGGAAAAAACGTTCTTCTTCTGGCTCCGTCCCATCCTCTGTAAAGCCTGCTGAAAATCCCTCCAGCAAATAAGAAAGTCCTCTGTCT
>CATKYY010000223.1 GCA_949841225.1 uncultured Acetivibrio sp. | reverse complement strand
GCCCAAAGTAAAGCCCGTTTCCTTTTCTACGCCAAATACCTGGGATAACTGAAGAAAATGCCCGTTTGCCTGATGGCCGCTCGGCTCTCCGACTCCGATTATGCCGCCGCCCCTGTATACAAAGCCTTTTACTGCCGTTACAATATCTTCATCCTTCCACCATTCGCCTCCTGTATGGGCCGTATCTGCATCTCCCACATTCACCAGCACATCTATTTCTTCTAAAATTCCCGGATTTTCCTTTATATCCGCAAAGCTGATAAACCTTACGTCGAAAGGCGCCCCGGACAACGCTTCAATTACCCCGGCGTAGGAATAATTCTTCTTATGGTAAATCGCATGGTGTACCATATGGCAGCCCCAGGCGCGCATTTTTCCCCAACAGTTTAAAACAGCCACTGTTTTCACACAATACGGCGTGGTTCCCTTAATGTTTTCATACAAGGCCCGGAATTCGTCTCCTACGCTGGCCACATAATCTACAAATTCCGGGAACTCAGCCGCCAGCTTTAAATAGCCGCCGTAGCCGATTCTGTCAATAGGCTTTCTTAAAATTGCCCTTCTTGCCGTTACCCAGTTAACCTTCGCCTCTTTCACCGGGTCGCCTCCTTCATGGAAGGTATCCGGGAAAAAGTACGGCAGGAAACGTCCCTCCCGGTACTTTACATGCTCAATATCGCTAATCAGGCGCAGAGTCGGCCCATTTCCTACGCTTCCTACCACGGCGTCCAAGCCAATCTCCTTAAATTCCTCCATAAACGGCTCCGTCCCAATCCAGTGGTCTCCTAAAAACATCATCGCCTCTTTTCCGCATTCATGGGTAATATCTACCATTTCTTTTGCAATTTTGGCCACTTCCCGCCGCTGGAAGGCCTGGAAATCCTGAAATTCCCTGGTTGGAATCCGGTACTGGTTATTATAATACCCCTGGTCAATAATGTACTCAGGACGGAACGGATAGCCCGCCTCCCTTTCAAACTGTTCCAGGATATACGGACTAACGGAAGCCGAATACCCATACCAGTCTACATACTTTTCTCTGGCAAGTTCGTCAAAAACCAAGGTAAACTGATGGAAAAAGGTAGTAAAACGCAAAACATTAACATAAGGATGGTCCTCAATAAACTTCCGCAGCCGCTCCATCGTAAATGCATGCGTTTTTGGCTGCCTGACGTCAAAAGTAATCTGATGCTCCACATCCTTCCAGTCATTTACCACCGCATTGTACATATGTACCGGGTCCCACATAATATAAGCCAAAAAGCTTACCGTATATTCATGAAAGGCTTTGGTCTTTATCCTTACCTCCTGATTCTCCTCCTGATAATCCCAGTCCTCTCCATTTACAGGTTTCCCTGTCGTCCGGTCTACTACCTCCCACCAGCGTTTTATATCGTCTCTGGCATTTGGCGCCAGCATATCCGGGTACAATCCTTTCATCAGCGGAATCGAAAGACTTTCTCCTTCCGCCATATAAAACGGCGTCATTAAATACATCTGCTGAATTTCCTCTGGATTTGCAAGAGCCCAGGCATTATCCTTACGCGTCGTATAATAAGTAGAATATATTTTTAATCCAATCTCCCTCAATTCCTGGGGAAATTCTGTTCCATCGCAGTCCCTGACTGCATCCGCCCCCCATGTTTCAATTAACTCCAAAGTCTTATCCACAACATCTACATCTGTAGGTATTGTTAAACGTCCCTTTTTATTCTCCATTCCTTCTCCTTTTCCCGGTGTCTTACCAGGCGCTTCATTATTAATAAAATACCATATTAAGCATACTGTTTTTTTTGCCTTTCATCAACTAATATCTTGTCTCATTTTTTAGATTTCTTGCTATTAAAAAATCCCATACCTAATTCGGTACAGGATTTTTTAATGCTTTTTTCTTTTGTTTAAGCATTCCCCTTTTTATAAAGCGCTTTATCAAATTCTGGATTGAAATAATAAAAGTTTTTACTGTCCAGAGTATCCTTAGTCTTTTCCAGAGCCTCCCCAAACCGCTGGAAATGAACGATTTCACGAGAACGCAAATATTTTAGCGGCTCCCTTACTTCTGGATCTGTAATAACCCGGAGAAGGTTTTCATATACCGTCCTTGCCTTTTGCTCCGCCGCTAAATCCTCTGTTAAATCAGCCAGGGCATCCCCTTTACTCTGAAACTCCAGAGAGGTAAAAGGCACTCCTGCAGCAGCTTGAGGCCAAAGAGCTGCCGTATGGTCAATATAATAGGCATCAAAGCCCGCCGTTTTTGCCTCCTCTGGAGTAAGATTTTTAGTTAGCTGATATACCATAGCGCAGATAATTTCCATATGGGCCAGCTCCTCTGTGCCAATATCAGTTAAAAGGCCTCCAACCGCTTTTACCGGCATGCTGTAACGCTGGGACAAATACCGCATAGAAGCGGACAGCTCTCCATCCGGTCCTCCATACTGGCTAATAATCAGTTGAGCCGT
>CATKYY010000222.1 GCA_949841225.1 uncultured Acetivibrio sp. | reverse complement strand
TTTCTTCCTCCTTAAAGATTTTATGGTTGAGTCTTATACCCTTTCCCCCGCCTGGCTGGTATACTACGCCAAGGATAGCTGAAATTCTAAGATGCGGGCGTAGTTTTTCGGCAGGATACTTAAATATAATCTTTCCAATAACAAGATGATTATAACAATATTCAAAGTAAAGGTCAAGTAGTTTTCTTAGAAACTCGACATTTTTTCTGTCCCTCTCATCTTTGTTATGGAGTTGCTTAGTTTTGTCTGATTCATTTTTGCAATGTATCTTTGACAATTGTTATAATACCTTTGGTTTATGGCAAAATTATGGCATCCTGTTGTCACAATTAGTCTTTTTTTAAAATTTTTTTCACAATCGCTAGCATATCCTCTTTTTCACATACCATATCATGCAGAATTGGCGCCGTCCTAATATCCTCAATCGCTTTTGGAACAACAGTCACAGACAGCCTGGACAGCTCGTCTACCAGAGCAAAATCTTCCATATTGCTGTATTTCTCATCAATCGCTTCCATGACGCTCCTTGTAAACTTATATGGACTGGCTGTAGAAGCGACTACTGTCTTTATGCTATCCTGACTCCCCCTCCTGTGCTCCTGGTATACATGAGCGGCTACTGCCGGATGGGTATCCATAACATAACCTGTTTTTTTATAAATTTCAGAAATCGTTTCTTTTGTCTGGGCTTCTGTTGTATATCCTCCATAGAAATCCTGGAGGCCTTTCTTCATTTCCTCCGTAATTGTATAGTGTCCCTCCCCGGCCAGCGCCTCCATCTGCTCTCTACATTTTTCAGAATCATTTCCAGCCAAATGGTAAATCAGCCTTTCTAAATTGCTGGAGATTAAAATATCCATCGAAGGAGAACTGGTCAATACAAATTCTCTATTTCTGTCATAGGTGCCGGTCTGGAAGAAATCAAAAAGAACCTTATTTTCATTAGAGGCGCAGATAAGCTTATGAATCGGAAGCCCCATCTGCTTTGCATAGTAAGCGGCTAATATATTTCCAAAATTGCCTGTTGGGACAACTATATTGATTTTCTCCCCTGCTTCCATGCCTTCATGCTTCATTAGACGGCCATAGGCATAGATATAATAAACAATCTGAGGTACAAGTCTTCCTATATTAATAGAATTTGCAGAGGAAAACTGATAACCTAACTTACTAAGCTCTTCTGCTGTCTGTCTATCCTTAAAAATATTCTTAACGCCAGTCTGAGCATCATCAAAATTACCATGAATGCCAACTACCCAGGTATTATCTCCCTTTTGGGTAAGCATTTGCTTCTCCTGGATTGGACTTACTCCATTTTTCGGATAAAATACAATAATGCCGGTTCCTTCTACATCTGCAAAGCCGGCCAGAGCCGCCTTACCTGTATCCCCTGAAGTAGCCGTTAATATAACGATTTTATTTTTTACTCCATTTTTCCTTGCCGCCGTAGTGAGCAGATGAGGCAGGATAGACAACGCCATATCCTTAAAAGCAATCGTAGCCCCATGGAACAATTCCAGATAATAGGTGTCGTCCACCTTTACCAGCGGAGCGATTTCCTCCGTATCAAATTTACTATCATAGGCTCTGACAATACACTGTTTCAGCTCGTCCTCTGAAAAATCTGTAAAATAAAGTCTCATAATCTCATAAGCCAGCTCCTGATAAGACATCTCTGCCAGCTCCTCTAAGGAGAGACCAAGCTTTGGAATCCGCTCTGGCACAAAAAGGCCGCCGTTCTCCGCCAGCCCCTTTAAAATTGCCTGGGAAGCTGTTGCTGTTTCTTCATTGTTTCTGGTGCTTTTATACATCAAATCCATAGTTTACTCCATTCCTGCACAGCTTTTTGTGCATTGCAAATTTGTGGTTGCTACGCAGACACAAAAACTCCTTCACTCTTTCCTTCTTATTTCTACCTCGCTTTACAAGGCGTATGCCTGCACTTTATCCTTGTAAAGTATAGCACTTTTGTATGAAAGTAGCAATATATTTCCCTGAGTTTCTATATTTTTCAGAAGCCCCCCTCTTATCCCCTGGATTTTATACTATCTGAATTTTTCGCAAAAAAACCGGATAGCAGCGCTTCTGCCATCCGGTTTTTCTGTTCATTGATTCTATTTTATTTAAAAAATTCATGGGTTCCATGCTCCAAAAGCCAGGTCAGGCTTCTGTCAAACCATCGTATATTCCCTGGATCAGCCTGCCGCCTTGACATAAAATACAAAGCCCCTTCTGACTCATCCTCACCATATAGAACCCGCTCAACAGCTTCTTCGGTCGTTTCCGAAATATTTACCTTATAATACCGGCCGTCCCGCATTGGTGAAAATTGATACCGGCTCCCGCTTCTTTGGAACACTACCTCTTCCACAGTATCTGGGAATTCATCACTATTTACTCGATTTAATATCACATTTGCCACCAGCATTTTTCCGGCAATATCTTCTCCTGTCGCCTCGGCCTCTACAATCCGAAGCAA
>CATKYY010000221.1 GCA_949841225.1 uncultured Acetivibrio sp. | reverse complement strand
TGGAAAACCTTAACATAATATATTCAATCACTTTTTCATAAAGAACATACAGAATCCCAATCGGTATCAATGCGCCGACCATTCCAATCATCATGCCCTCAATGACAAACGGCGCACGCACAAAAAAATCCGTGACGCCAATGTATTTCATAATATTAATTTCTTCCTTTCGCACTGAAATCCCAATTGTTACCGTATTACTTATAAGGAAAATAGATACCGCAAATAAAATAGCTATGATGCCTACCGAAATGTATGCCACCAGCGCGTTCACTCCCGTAAGAGTAGAGGCCATAACCTCAGATCTGTTTACCAGCCTGATTCCTTCCGTCTCCTCCAGATAGGTTACCAGTGCGGGCTGCATAGACACGTCGCTTAAGTAAATTTCGTAGCTGGCCGAATTTTCCAATGGATTCTCCGTAAAGCCATCCGAATATTCGCCAAGGTATTCTTCTTTAAACTCCGCCCATGCTTCATCCGCTGATTTGAATACTATTTTTGAAACTTCCGTGCGTTTTTCAATCATTGCGCCTATTTCCTGGATCCGTTCCTGACTGATACCATTGTCAAAAAAGACCGTTACCGACATTCCTTCTTCCGCATTCTTTACAATACTCTGGAAGTTCATCACGATGGCATAAAACAGTCCAAACAAAAATAAACAAGCGCCAATCGTGGCTATAGACGCCAATGAAAACCATTTATTCCTGAAAATATTGATAATTCCCTGTTTGATAGTATAAAAAAATGTACTAATCCTCATCTATGTAGCCACCTTTTTCTTCGTCGCTTACAATGACGCCTTTCTTCATTGTAACAACCCTCTTTTGCATCGCGTTGACTATCTCACGATTATGGGTTACTACAAGCACCGTAGTTCCGTTTTCATTGATCTGCTCGAGCAGTTTCATGATTTCCCATGAATTTTTAGGATCCAGATTACCGGTAGGCTCATCTGCCAGGAGAATGCTTGGTTGATTGATTAACGCTCTGGCAATTGCCACCCTTTGCTGTTCTCCTCCCGAGAGCTGCCTTGGTTTCGCCTTATATTTCCCTGCCAGCCCTACAATTGCCAGAATGCTGGGAACATTTCTTTTAATTTCTTTATTGGATACCTGTATAATACGCTGCGCAAAGGCCACATTTTCATATACATTCCTGTCCTTCAAAAGTCGGAAATCCTGAAAAACAATGCCAAGATTTCTGCGGAATTTCGGTATTTTCCTATGGCGTATACGCACCAAATCGTACCCCATTACATTGATATCGCCCGAAGTTGGCACAAGCTCCCGAAGCAGGAGCTTAATCATAGTTGATTTCCCTGACCCGCTGTCCCCCACAATAAAAACGAATTCGCCCCTTTTAATATGCAGGCTGACTCCGTTTAGCGCAGGGGCGCCTGTGGCATATGCCTTACTCACATTGTTGAGTGTAATTATTTCATCGCTCCCGGAAATATGCTTTCTTCTTCTCCTGCTTTTTGCATCACTTCTTACCACGGTTATCCTCCACTTGTACTTTCACACTTCCAAACATCAGTAGAATCGCCTTTAGCGATTCTACGCGAGATGATTTAGATTTTCTTAGGCGGCGTATTCTGCCGTATTAGAAAATCTTCATCTCGTTTCCACACATAATTTTAATAATCAAGGCTCTCCATATAATTCATATATTTCACTACCATAAGCGCAATTCTGAATGTAATGGCGTCTTCAAAAATACGTAGATCCAAGCCTGTGCTCTTTTGCAGCTTATCCAGACGATACACCAGAGTATTCCTGTGGATAAACAGCTGTCTTGATGTTTCAGAAACATTAAGACTGTTTTCAAAAAATTTGTTGATGGTGGTAAGAGTTTCTTCATCAAATTCATCCAATCCCCTGCCGCCAAAAATCTCTTTGATAAACATTTTGCAAAGCGGAATAGGCAGCTGATAAATCAAACGGCCAATTCCCAATTCACTGTAGGCAATAATATTTCTTTCGCCAAAAAAGATTTTGCCCACATCCATCGCCATTTTAGCTTCCTTATAGGAACGGCTGACTTCTTTGATTTCCTTAACCACCGTTCCATAGGCAATATGTACCTGCGTCATGCCTTCCTTTAGCAGAAAAGCCTCTATACTATCCGCGCTTTTTTCAATTTCTTTCGCACCGTCCCCCTCGGACAAATCCTTCACCACAATCACATTATTTTCATCTACGGCTGTGACAAAATCTTTGCTGTTACTGCCGCAAAAACTTCTCATTGCCTCTAAGACATTGCTGTCCTTGCTGTTTCCTGTCTCAACCACCAGCACGGCCCGCTTTACATCCGTCTGTATATGCAGTTTTTTTGCACGGCTGTAAATGTCTACTAAAAGCAGATTATCAAGAAGAAGGTTTTTAATAAAGTTATCCTTATCAAACCTCTCTTTGTATGCTACCAGCAGATTTTGAATCTGAAATGCGGCCATCTTTCCTACCATATACACATCTTCACATATTCCGGATG
>CATKYY010000220.1 GCA_949841225.1 uncultured Acetivibrio sp. | reverse complement strand
GGAAAAGCGCGAAGCAGAGTCATGAGGATTCAGGTTTCGCGCTTTTTTTACTTTATAGGAAATTCCTTCGGATTCCCTATAAAATAAAAAATAATTATCGCACTGCGGCGGAAAAGAAATATGCCGCTAAAGCGACCTGCCGCAGATGGTAATGATTTGTTCCTATCAGGCTTGCGTCTGCATGGCAACCGCAGGCCTGGTATGCATAAAAGCCGTGCAGAAATGGGGTAAAATTATATGAAACCAGAATTAAGATTTGAAGAACAGGTAATGGAAGTATCGCCAAGAGGAGAAGAGGCAAGCGTACCGGATTTTATCGGCAGCAGCATTATGCAGAACAACTTAGAGTTTTCGTTGGAGGAGACAGATGAAATTTATGAAGGATATGGAAAACGTAGCAATTCCTATCCATATCGGCAGTATCTCATGTATAACCGCCAGCTTACAAAGAAGCAGGTAAAGACCGCTATACTGGAAAATGATTATTTAAAGGCAGTATTTTTGCCTGAATTTGGCGGAAGGCTGTGGGAGCTTATAGATAAGACAACAGGGAAAAATCTGCTTTATACAAATGATGTGATTCGTTTCAGTAATCTTGCCGTCCGCAATGCCTGGTTCAGCGGCGGGGTAGAGTGGAACGTGGGTATTATCGGGCATACGCCCCTTACGGCAGAACAATTATATACGGCCAGGCTCTGTGATGAGGAAGGTAATTTGGCGCTTCGGATGTACGAGTATGAAAGAGTCCGGGGCATAGAGTATCAGATGGATTTCTGGCTTGGAGAGACGGACAGGTATTTAAACTGCCGGATGCGGATTGTAAATTCTAGCGGCGAAGTAACGCCTATGTACTGGTGGAGTAACATGGCGGTTCCAGAGTATCAGGAGGGAAGAGTCGTAGTTCCTGCATCGGAGGCATTTACTAGTACAAATGGCAAGGTGTACAAGGTAGAGATTCCAATGGTAAATGGGGTAGATATTACCAGATATGGGAAAATTCCGTCTCAGATTGATTATTTTTTCCATATTCCAAAAGAAAGCCCAAAATACATAGCAAATTTGAACAAGGACGGTTATGGACTTTTACAATTTTCCACGCAGAGACTTCAAGGGAGGAAACTGTTTTCCTGGGGGCACAAAAGAGGAGGAGACAGGTGGCAGGAATTTCTAACAGAGGCTGCAGGAAGCTATGTGGAAATTCAGGCCGGGCTTGGAAAAACCCAGTACGGCTGTATCCCAATGCCCCCTCATAGCGCATGGGAATGGATGGAGCAGTATGGAGGGGTGGATATAGGAAAAGAGCAGGCAGCAGCATCTTTTGAAGAATTACAGGAAAAAATGACAAATTATGTCGCAGAAGAATTAGAGAATACGAAGCTGGAAAAGAAACTGCTTTGGAGCAAAGACATGGCAAAGACAAAAGGCGCGCTTATCTATGTGGGAAATAGTTATGGAGCCTTAAAGAATATACAGAGAGGGATGGCGGGAGAACGGCTGTTATCAGAGCATTTGGACTATCAGCTTACAGACGAAAGTAAGAAAAAATGGGTTGATTTTCTGGAGAACGGCGTATTTTTTTCCTGGAATCCAGAAAACCAGCCAGATGATTTCATGTGCGATGCACCATACTATAATCGTCTGAAGGAGACGATTACAAAGGAAAATAAGGAGAACTGGTACGCGCATTATCAGCTTGGAGCTATGCATATGTATCACTGCGCGTATAAAAAGGCCAGGAAGGAATTTAAGGAATCCTTAAAGCTGCAGGAAAGCTGTTGGGCGTGCCACGGCCTTGCCTGCGCTTATCTGCTGGAGGGAAAGGATGAAAAGGCAGTAAAGTGGATAAAAAAGGGCATTCAGATGAGAACGGCAGATCTATCTTATGTAAAGGAAGGATTTAAGATACTGGTTGGCGCAGGGGGCTATGAAGAGGTAGAAAAACAGTATAAGAAGCTTCCTGATACAATACAAAAAGAGAGCAGAATACAGTATTATTATCTGAAAGCATTGGGATATTCCGGGGATTGGGAAAAGGTTTATAACTATTTGACAGAGAATCCCGAATATATGCTGGATGATTTGAGAGAAGGAGAAGACAGCGTCAGCCAGCTTTGGAGGGAGGCTTATATAAAGACGCAGGGACGTATACCGGAGGAAGCGCCTAAGCAATGGGATTTTGATGCCTTATAAGCAAAGCCCCGCGTTTTTGAGAGAAGGGGAAGGATAATGATTTTATAGCGCGTTTGTGGTAAAATTAAGTTCATAGTAAATAGAAGGAGTGAATAAAATGGATAAAACAAGAGAATATTTATGGCAGGACAGGCGGCATATTTTGTGGTTTCCATGGACCTTTGACAAATATGCTATTGCAAATGGCAAGCTTTATAAGGAAACGGGCTTGCTTTCTACAGAGGAATCAGAGCTTTTGATTTACCGGATTTTGTATATTAGCCTTAAAAGGACCCTTATGAACCGGATTTGCGGCACAGGAACAGTTATTTTAAAGAC
>CATKYY010000219.1 GCA_949841225.1 uncultured Acetivibrio sp. | reverse complement strand
AGCTCAGAGAAAAGGGAGAGCTGGCCGGCTACAGCCTGCTTCTTTCAGACGTTACAGAACAGTACGAATTAATGGAGCGGGTTAAGGAGGAAAAAGAGCGCGCCGATGCAGCAAATCAGGCAAAATCAGCTTTTGTGTCCAATATATCCCACGAAATACGCACTCCAATGAACGCCATCGTAGGTATCACCCAAATTATGCTCCGTAAAGAGCTTTCTCAGCAAGACCGCGACTATTTAATGAACATACAAAGCTCTGGAAATGCTCTGCTTGCCATGATTAACGACCTTTTAGACCTGTCGAAAGTAGAATCCGGGAAAATGGAGATCATAGAGGAAGAGTACAATCTTATGCCTATTTTAAGCGACCTGGGCATGATTATACTAAACCGGATTGGAAATAAACCGGTAGAGCTGCTTTTTGACATAGACCCGGAGCTTCCAACAGGCCTCTGCGGCGATGCCCTGCGGATACGCCAGATTATCATCAACCTTATGAACAACGCGGCAAAATTTACAGAAGAAGGCTCGATCTGCCTTACTGTAAAAATAAAAGGTACAGAACAGGATAATATAGAGCTGTATATTTCCGTAAAGGATACCGGACAGGGCATTCGGAAGGAAGATCTTGGAAAGCTTTTTGGCTCCTTCCAGCAGGTAGATTCCAAGAAGAACCACCACAAGGAGGGAACCGGCCTCGGCCTTTCCATTTCCAAGCAATTAGTAGAGCTTATGCATGGAAGCATCGGCGTAACAAGCGAATACGGAAAGGGCAGCGAATTCTACTTTACCATCCGCCAAAAGGTCGCCGACTGGACAAAGGCCGCCCGGCTTTCTGACAGCTTCCAGGCTGTAATTGCAGGAAATATAAAAAATAATGCCGCAAAAGAAAGCCTGGAAAAGCTCAGCCGCCAATATAAGCTTTCCTATGCAGAAAGCATTTTGTCCGTAAAACCGTCCGGCCTTCCCGTATTTTATTTTACAGACCAATACGAAGCCCTGAGTGAAGAAGAAAAACGAAAGCTTTCCAGCTTGGATGCTGTTGTCTGCAGAATGCAGAACCCTATGTCAGAAAACCATTTTCCAGAAACCGTTGTTACCATAAATAAACCTTTGTACAGCTACAACTTCTGTCACTTCCTGGAAAATCTCCAGGAGCCGGACGAAAAAGCAGCTTTGGCAGCAAAAACAAAAGCTGAGACAAAACCAGAAGAAAACGAAACAAACTTTTCTGCGCCGGAAGCCTGCATCCTGATTGTTGATGATAACGAAATCAACCGTATGATTGCAGAAGAAATGCTAAAGCCGCTAGATATGCAAATCGAAACTGCCTCCGATGGAAAACAAGCTCTGGACATGATACAAACCCAAAAATACGATCTGGTTTTCATGGACCATTTAATGCCAGTAATGGATGGAATAGAAGCGGTAAAAGCTATCCGAATGCTTAACGGCAGCTATTATAAAAATCTTCCAGTCATTGCCCTGACTGCAAATACTGCAAAAGAGCAGCAGCAGGAATACCGGCAGGCAGGTATGAACGACCATCTGGCTAAGCCAATCGACATGGCAGAGCTGTACAAAAAAATCCGCAAATGGATACCAGATAAAATTTGTATTGCAAATAATACCCTCTAATACTACAGCGAACATTTTGAAATCAGAAAAGCAGCCGCGCCGCTTTCGTTACCCAGGCCAACGCGGCTGCTTTTCCTATTCTTCTCTTGGAATATCCGGCGGCTCTATTCCAATATAGGTTGGGGCTCCGTCTCCGATGGATACAAGGGTTATAATTTCATCTGTTTTTTTGTCATAATAATAGAATTTGTCATGTAAAAGAACAACCAGAGTTTTTTCTCCTCCTTCGTCTGTCAAAACATACAGATTGTCCTCCTTCTTTTCATAGGTTCCTTTACTAATCAATTCGTCATTCCTGGTATAAGAAATATAATAGAAGTTATTATTACGGCTGTCAAAGTTAGCCCGATGCGTTATCAGGTTATTCTCCCCTGGTATGGATTGAAAAAATCCCTGCAGGCCCCTTCTTGCCGGCAGTATATTTTTTATCTGAAATAAAGCGGCCAAAAGCAGACCTGACAACAGTGCAATTACCACGCCCATAATCCAACATCTAACTTTATAATTTACTTTTTTCTCCATCATATTCTCCTTTATTCCTGCGCCGCTTTTTGCGGCTCAAATCTTAACCCCATTTCCTCACAGCCTTATGCACATCAAATTTACCTGTCAAACCAGTCATTTTCAATATAATCTACAATTTCTTCCTTATCCTCTATAATGAATTTCCCTCTTTTAGGAATACTGATAAACGACCGCCCTTTATCCAGCAGATAAATCTCATATCTGTCGCCTGGATTATCGTTTTCCCTTATTGTAATCAAAATATTATGGCCTGCTCTGTGAAACCCGTCTGTTTTCAGATATTCACCAAACAAGTTTCTTCTCACTTTAAGCTTTTTTACTCTGTTTATAATATCTTCCCTCATACCGGACTCTGTTATTTCCTGATTAGATACATCATATTTTGTAATATAC
>CATKYY010000218.1 GCA_949841225.1 uncultured Acetivibrio sp. | reverse complement strand
GGTGAGAGAGCGTTTCTCCTTACAAAGCATTTTGAAGGAGTGGTTTGATTTGTTTAGCGAAGTACAGAAAGGAAAATAAGGATTATTATGAGATTACTTTATGTGGCACATAGATACCATACAAATCAAGCGCCTATTATGAAGGGGTTGAAAGAGCACGGCCATGAAGTTTGGTTTGTAAGTCATTATCAAGGAAAACTTGAAGATTATACTTATGTTACCCCGGTAATAGCCGGATATGCAAAGGTGTTCTCTGCCATTAACTGGATATATGTTAATTTATTACACCGAAAGGAAAGCAAAGCCTGTGACATGAGGCTGAAATATGGGTTCCCATCCATGTGGAAAATCAGGAAAATTGTTACAGACTTTAAGCCGGATTTAATGATTATTAGAGAGCGTTCCGTTTATTCTATTTTTACCTGTCTGGCTTGTAAAGGATTAAAGATTCCGATGATCTTATATAACCAAAGCCCTTTATGGGAGGACGAAATCAAGAATGATCTTCCCCATAAAATAGTGAAAAGTCTGCTGCCCAAGGTAAGGATCACGCCTGTTTTGGGTACCGAAGGGAGTAATAAGGTAAAGGAACCGGGAGCAGTGTTTGTGCCATTTGTAATGGAGCCCAGGCTTTCACCGGAAAAAAAGGAATGGTTTAAAGATGGCAAAATTAACATTTTATGTGTAGGGAAATATGAGGCCAGAAAAAATATTTTAATGCTTTTGGAAGTATTTTCACAACTTAGATATAATTATAATTTAAGCATGATTATTACGGGAGAATGTGCCGACTGTTTCGAACAGGAATATAAAAGGAAACTCGAAAAATTTATTTCGGAAAACAGGCTAACAGATAGCGTTACGCTGTTGCAGAATCTTGCATATGGGCAGATGGAGGCGCTTTATGCTCATGCAGATCTTTTCATCCTTCCAAGTACAAGAGAACCTGCTTCTGTTTCCCAGTTAGAGGCAATGTCATTTTCCGTACCAGTAATATGTAGCGATACAAATGGTACAGCCTGCTATATTGAGGAAGGTAAATCAGGGTATTTATTTAAAGACAATTGCAAGGAAGATTTATACGAAGTTGTTCTTAAGTGCATTTCTGATAGGAATCATCTAAAAGAGATGGGCAAAAACAGCTTTAAAACTATTTTGGAAAAATGCAAATTTGAAAACTATTTTAAAAAAATTTTAGACTGCGGAACCCGATAATAAGTTTTGTGGAAATTTTGATGGAAGCCATTTGGTATATAGCTGTGATCGGGAATACACAGAAGGAGGCAACAATTGGGAAAGTGGATTGATAAAAAAAATGTTAATTTATCTGAACTTTGTTTTTACCTCTTTTTTATATCACTTCTGTTTGCGAAAGGCATTGGATTATATGATGGGCAAACTGCCTTTAAGGTATTTTTGCTGTTGGCTCTTATGGGATGGGCAGGGAAAATACTTCTAACTGAATATGAGTTGTATGAGATAGCATTATATACAATATTTATAGTTCTTGGAGGATTTACTTACTTAATTTCTCATGACAAAGGTGCATTTTTAGTTATATTATTATTATGCGCTCTTAAAAATATGGATTTGAAAAAAGTATTTCAAGTGGGGTGCATTACATGGGTATTATCATTTTGTTCACTGTTTCTTTTGACGTCATTGCATATTGTAGACAGTGCATTTAAGGTTCATGACAGATTAGGGCTGGGGAGAGTGATCCGCTGGAATCTGGGATATGCACATCCAAATGTGCTTCATATATCCTATTTTACGCTAGTATGTTTTTTGATTTACCTCCTACAGGATAAATACAGATTCTCTCAATTAGTTTTATTAGAGTTAGGGAATCTTTATGTATTCATGTACTCCCTTAGCAATACAGGATTTTTAGTGACTACATTTTGTTTAATATTGGTATTTTATTGGAATTTCCGTAAAAAGTTTTGTAAAGCGGAACAAATTATGGTAGAATGCTGCCTTCGTCTCTGTATCTTCCTTTCTTTTGGAGCACCGTTACTGTTAAAAGGAAGGGCTTTTGACGTGGTGAATAAATTATTAAATACGCGGGTAGAGTTATCCCAATGGTTTTTGCTAAATCAACCAATTAAGTTGTTGGGGGTAAATACAGCTTCAATTGTTACGGCTCTCCGGACGATGGATAATTCATATGTGTATGCAATTATTACTTATGGAGCAGTTTTTTTTATTTTTATAATAATCAGGTATTTTCAAATTATACATTGTAAAGCCTCAAATCAGGACGGCATGGCTCTATGCATTATTTTATCCTGCCTGGTGGCTGGGTTGACGGAACCATTTTTATTTAATACATCTTTTAAAAATGTATCAGCGCTCTTTCTAGGTGCAGGATTATTTAAAGTGCAGAAGGTGAAAGATTCACATCCGATTCATTTGATAAAGGACAGGAATATAACAATTCCATTATTGGGCTTCCAGAAAATTGTTATAGAGATCAAAAAAAGTATTTGTAACTATAATTTAAAGTTGGCTGGAATATCTGCTTTAGTAGCCTTGATCTGTGGAATTACTATTTTTTTTATAACTCCTATGCCCGAGAGCTATTTTTTGCCGCGTGCTGCCTTTGAATATACAGAT
>CATKYY010000217.1 GCA_949841225.1 uncultured Acetivibrio sp. | reverse complement strand
CAGCAACCATTAAAATAACCTATAATCCTTTTGCTAAAAATTATACCATAACATGGGATAATTCCACTGGAGTCATTTATACGAACCTTTCCTACGGCAATGGGGAAGCAAATAAATTTGACCTTTATGTTCCTGCAGATAATACCAAAGAAAGCTATGGATTAGTAGTTTATCTCCATGCCGGCGGCTTTACATCAGGCGACAAACGCAACGATGCAGATATACTAAAGCGTCTTTGCTCTATGGGCTATGTTGCGGCAGGAATTAACTATACGCTGCGTAGTGAAAACAATCCTAACGCCAGCGTTTACACACAATCGCAGGAAATTAAAGCCAGTATTCCTGTAGTTGCAAAGGAAGCCGAAAGGCTCGGATATAAACTAGATAAAATGGCTATATCCGGCGGTTCTGCAGGCGGGTGCCTGGCTCTTATCTATGCTTACCGTGACGCTGCCGCCTCTCCGCTTCCTGTAAAAATGGTTTTTGAAGCAGTAGGACCGGCAAGCTTCCACCATACAGACTGGTCGCCTTACGGCCTTGACCAAAACCCAGAAGCCGCCGCCCATTTATTTAGCGTCATGTCAAGCAATACCATTACAGAAGATATGATTAAAGCAAACGTCTATGATAAAATCTGCCCCTTTTATTCATCAAAGCGGCTGATTAACGCACTTGAAAAAAACAACGTGCCTTACGACTATATCGAATTTCCCCATTCTGGTCATGGATTGCAAAATGACAATAAACTTTATATAAAATATATGGAAAAAATAAATGAATACCTTGAGAAATACATGGGAAATAAAGATTGAGCGCTGAAAATTTTCCTAGTTATGAATAATACGCTAATTTTTGAACACATTAATTTCTACCAGCTTGTGCCTTACGCGGCGCTCACAAGCTTATACTAATAAAAGCCGCTCAGAAACGAGGTAAAAATGGACAAAAAATCAGAAAAACATCTTCAGGAGCAGAAGAACCAAAACAGATTTAACAGCATAACGCAAAAATACACGCCAGAGAACCAAAATCAAAGTCACAATTCCAGAAAAGAAGGCATACAGCCAATAAACCAAAAAAGATAATATAGAGTTTTGAAAAACCGCTGTACAACACTTTCTAAACTTGAGTTTCTAAATCGTATTGTACAGCGGTTTTTCAAAATCCTATATTATCTCATTCAGTTCTTCTCAGCCTGTTATTAATTTTTCTTGGTTAAACCCGTTTCCATCACATAAATCTGGCATGGATTTGCCTTATCCCACAATCCCGGAAATACCTCAAACTCCTTAAAACCCAGGCTTTGATAAAAGCAGTTTGTTTTGTCATAGCTATTGTAACGTCCCATCTGAACTGTTTTTACCTGCAAAAAGGAATATCCCAGCTCTACGGCGCGTTTCTTTGCCGCATAGAACAGCTCCCTGCCGATGCCCCGTCTGTGATACCGCTCCAATACGCCCATTACTGTCAGCTCTGCCGTATCCTTTCCTGTTTCCTTCAGGCACAAAAATCCTACTGGCTGCCCTTTCAGAGCCGCGCTAAAAAATATCTGTCCGGCGCTGTTCTTTATATACTCTTCTCTTGCTTCCGGGATGCCAAACCACTCCTCTAATGACTCAAGAATTTCCCTGGCTATCCTCTTTTTAACTGATTCCTCCTGAATCTCTTCAATTATACTCTCCTGCCTGGTATTCCTTATATACTCCTCTTTTAAAATCGAATACCAGACCTCATCGCATATTCCCTGATTATCTATCCCGTTGGCCCGTCGCGTTCCCTCACAAGACATTCCGCACTTCTTCATAACCTTGCCAGAATTAGGATTACGAGGATCATGGCAAGCATTGACGCAATTTGCGCCTGCCTCCTCAAAGAAAAAGCGGATAACCGCCTGCAGAGCCTCTGCCGTAATGCCCTTTCCCCAAAAGCGGCGTCCAATGCAATAGCCAATCGTCGCTGATTCCGTCCGGCTGTCGACTTTTACTGCGCTGATACTTCCAATCGGTTCTCCCAGCTCCTTTAGCTCAATCGCCCATTGGTAGTTCTCAGGATTTTCATTTTCAGCGCGCCACCCGGCCAATACCTGGTTTGTAATATCTATACTTTCATGCGCCGGCCAGGTCAAAAATTTCGTCACCTCAGGGTCGGACGCCCAATTCTGAAACATAGGCTCTGCATCCCCAGCGCGAAAAGGCCTAAGAAGCAAACGCTCTGTCTGAATTACTATAGTGCCCTTATGCTCCATTGTTCACCTCATTCCTACAGCTTCATTGTCAACTGTATCCTTTTCTTTTGCAAATCCACGCTCATAACCTTAACCTCAACAATATCTCCTACGCTGACCACATCCAGCGGATGCTTTACAAACCTTTTGCCTGACATCTGGGAAATATGCACCAGCCCATCCTGATGCACGCCAATATCTACAAAAGCGCCAAAATCAATAACATTTCTTACGGTTCCCTTCAACACCATGCCTTCCTTTAAATCCTTCATTTCCAATACATCTGTGCGAAGAATCGGCTTCGGCATTTCATCTCTTGGGTCCCTTCCCGGCTTTTCCAACTCTTTTACAATATCTTCCAGCGTCATTACGCCAATTCCCAACTCCCCGGCAAGCTTTTCTTTATTTTTAATCTTTCTGGACAATCCCCCCGGACGGCCTGCTCGTTCCTCTGAAGCTCCAGAAGCCTCCGTATCCCCATGCAGCGGTTTGCCATTCCCTACGGCCTGCAATAACGCCTGTCCAAACGCCGTATTCTTTTGCTTTACAAC
>CATKYY010000216.1 GCA_949841225.1 uncultured Acetivibrio sp. | reverse complement strand
ACTGCTATTTTTGCATTACAAGTTTGCAGAGGCAGTGCAAATACAAACTTGGTAATGAAAGACAAAAAATTCTTCTTTCTTATGCTCTTACCATCTCTTAACCGTTACGATTCAACACCATCTTAATCCGGCTAAATTCCTGGCTCATACAATCTACCAGCGTATAATAACGAAGCTGGTTTTTTGCAAGCTCCGCGCTTTCTGTATCAATATCTACGTTATTTCCGTCCAAACGATACCGCAAACCGGAAAATTCGGTATATGTTGTTGGATTCAATGCAGACAGATCTATATTATCAATATTATCATCCAAGCTGTCCCCGCCCGCTACTGCTGTCATAAGATAGGATTCAAACTGAACGTCCTTTCTTTTATAATTTGGTGTATCTACATTTGCAATATTATTATTAATCAATTCATTTCTCAGCCAACTGGCATCTGCCGCTTTGTCAAGAACATTAATATAATTATATGCATTGGAGCCGATCATTTTCACACATCCTTTCTTTAGCTATTATATCTTTTTTTTCTGTAAAATACAAGGAATATTCCTAGGAAAATAGACCCATTATGCGGATAGAAAAAGGGAGTTTTTTTATTAACTCCCCTTATCAAGCTCCATTCCGGTCTCTTATACTATTCTTATCCTTAATGTAACTTACTTTTCTTAATCTGTTTTAATTCATCAAAAATAACGTCATTAATAACCTTAATGTAGGTTCCTTTCATACCGGAAGATCTCGATTCAATCACTCCGGCGCTCTCAAACTTTCGCAGAGCATTTACAATAACGGAACGAGTAATCCCAACTCTGTCGGCAATCTTACTTGCCACCAGAATCCCCTCTGTTCCATCCAGCTCATCAAAAATACTGATAATCGCCTCAAGCTCAGAAAAGGACAATGTACTGATTGCAGATTTTACAATCTGCACTTTCCTGCTTTCTTCTGCGCTTTCCTCATTTACAGAGCGAAGCATCTCAAGCCCAACTACCGTTGTTCCATACTCGCTTAAAATAATATCGTCTATCGTATACTGAGACTGATATTTGTAAAGGAACAAGGTTCCCAGCCGCTCTCCGGCAATATCAATCGGTATGATAATCGCCTGGTATTCATTTACGCCGGCAAACTCAAAGCCTAAAGTAGCCAGGTTTACATTCTCCTTAGTAGACAGGATATTGAGAAGACGTTCGTTTAAAAGCCCGTCAATATGCCCTCCTACCGTGTCCTTAATCAGCTCGTGGATTTCCGGGATGTTTTCCTTATTTTTTATTCCCAGCACCTTGCCCTTTTTACTGATAACAAGGATATTAGAATCCAGAGTCTCGCTTAAGACTTCGCAAATATCGTTAAAAACCACCTTGTGTGAATTATTATTATGTAGCAGCTTATTTATTTTTCTTGTTTTATCCAATAGCTGTACGCTCATAATTTTCTCCTCCTCCGGCAGCTTTTCCCCTTTTGTTCTATCATACGATATGAATTTTATCACAATTCATTTAAAAGCGCAATAGTTTTTGTAATTTTTCTGTAATTTTCATTTTTTCGAGGAAATATATGCTTTAAGTCTCTTTCTCTTTAACAAATCCGCAGGTTTCACTCATACAGACAAGTTTATTCCCCTTTTCCAACATAGCGTTGCCGCATTCTGGACACGTTTCCTTAGAAGGCTTCTGCCAAGACATAAAATCACAATCCGGGTTATTTTCACATCCAAAATACCGTCTTCCCTTTTTTGTCTTACGGATAACCACATCTTTTCCGCACTTTGGACAGGGAACTCCTATTTTCTCAAAATACTGCTTGGTATTTCTACACTCTGGAAATCCCGGACATGCTAAAAACTTACCATGAGGACCGTATTTAATAACCATATTCCTGCCGCATTCCTCACATACCACATCTGTCGCTTCATCCTCTATTTTTATTTTTTCCAGTTCTTCCCCCGCATGGTCCACAGCTTCCTTTAAATCTGGATAGAAATTCCTAACTACTGTTTTCCAGGCTACCGCGCCATCCTCCACGCAGTCTAAAAGCCCCTCCATATTAGCAGTGAAATTTACATCCACAATCGTTGAAAAAGCCTGCATCATAATCTGATTTACTGCTTCTCCAAGCTCCGTTACATAGAGATTTTTATTTTCCTTTATAATATACCGCCTTGCCAGAATCGTAGTAATCGTAGGCGCGTAGGTACTTGGCCGTCCGATTCCCAGCTCCTCTAGCGCCTTTACCAGAGAAGCTTCCGTAAAATGAGCCGGAGGCTGGGTAAAGTGCTGGCTTTTTTCTGTGTCTTCCAATGCAAGGCTTATCCCCTTTTCTAAATTTTTAGAAAAGGTTATTTTTTCCACCTTATCATCCTCTGTTGTATAAACTAACAGAAAGCCCTCGTCCATAAGCCGGGAAGAGGCCGCAGTAAAACGGTATCCATTTCCATCTATTTTTACAGAAGTAGTTTCATAAACGGCCGCTTTCATCCTGCTGGCTATAAACCGTTTCCAAATCAACTGGTACAGACGGAACTGATCCCGGCTCAAAGACTCCTTAAGCGCCGCCGGCGTCAACTCCATATAAGTAGGCCGGATTGCTTCATGAGCATCCTGAATCTTTTTACCGCTTTTTTTGGTATCCTCCAGCTCTCCATTATACTCTGCCCCATAGCTGGCAGTAATAAACTCTTTTGCTGCCGCCGCCGCTTCCTCTGAAATACGGGTAGAGTCCGTACGCAGATAGGTAATTACGCCAATGCTTCCTTTTCCCTTAATATCTACGCCTTCATAAAGCTGCTGCGCCAGCCGCATCGTTTTTTGGGT
>CATKYY010000215.1 GCA_949841225.1 uncultured Acetivibrio sp. | reverse complement strand
TCATCTTTTTCTCCATTTCTGCACAGCTTTTTGTGTATCGCAGGCTCGCGGCTGCTGTGCGGACGTAAACCTGCAAATTGAATTTTTAATAATTATTTTTTCTCCGCTTCCTTCATTTTACTTATCCGCGTTTCTTCCTTTAGCCAGGAACTGATTGCTCCTACCGTTTCAATACAAATAGAAGACGCCGCTAAACCGGCTTTAGCCTTTTCTTCCAGGCTCATGCCCATCATTGTCGCCCACACGGTCGCCGCCATAAAGGCATCGCCGCAGCCGGTGCTGTTTACAATTTTGCAGTCAAAACATGGAAGCTGTCTTTGCTCCTGTCCATTGACAGCAAACACTCCCTTTTCACTAAGGGAAATATAGGCTTCCTTCACGCCCTTTTCCATCAGCGCTTCCGCCGCCCTTTTAAGGCCTTCCTCTGATGTCGCCGGAATTCCCGTCAATGTTTCCAGCTCTAAGCGGTTCGGCTTAATGCCA
Organism: uncultured Acetivibrio sp.; assembly: GCA_949841225.1. GTDB lineage: Bacteria > Bacillota > Clostridia > Lachnospirales > Lachnospiraceae > Velocimicrobium. Next base: position 2,462 of record CATKYY010000215.1, on the reverse strand, counting down.
TAAATCCTGTCCAAAACAGAAAGCAGCTTTTTACTCTTTGCGGCAGACACCGGTTCTGCCAAAATTGGAACAGTACAATTTTGTGCCAAATAAACAATGGCTTCCTCTGTCAGGTTTGCATCCAATACCAAAAGCTTTCCTCTGTTAATCATCTGCAGCTTGGTTTCCAGATATTCCGGGGTCAGCAAACGGTACAAATCCATCTCATTTACAGCTACCTCCATCTCGCCCTTTTCGTTATTAATACAAAGGTAAGTAGAGGTGCTCTCTCCGGCAGACACCAGCGTATGCTTCATACCCATACCCAGCTCGCGGCAGCTTCGCATAATTTCCTGACCATACAGGTCGTCGCCTAAAACCGTAATAAACTCTGTCTGAACGCCCAAACGACACAGATTTTCTGCAATATTCCTTCCAACTCCGCCCCGGCTTACGCTTATCTTCCCCGGATTACTGTCCCCCATAAGAAGCGCTGCCGTCGGCGTGCCTGAAATATCCATATTAGCGCCGCCGATTACCGTCACATAGCTTTCTTCTGATACTACATAGCCCTTTCCCTTAATCTTTCCCTTTTTCATTAAATTGGAAATATGGACGGCTACGGAAGAACGGGTAATATTAGCGCGGTCGGCAATTTCTTGCTGGGAAATCATCGGATTTTCCTTAATCCATTCAAAAATTTCCTCCTCACGCCCTGTCATTTTTTATCCCCCCTTTCTACATAATAAAGCAACCCCAATTTTTATTCCGTTACTTTAAGCGTTTATTTATTAATTAAACTTATGTTTATATACTATCATACTTTCTTAGTAATTTCAACTGTTTTTTTTATTTATTTTTGAATTTCTCATTTTCCTTTCAAACCGCTATAATAATAAGCTAGAACAAAGAAGCCTGCCAAGCAGGATTCTCCGCCTGCGGCGGGTCGCTTTAGCGTCATATTTCTTTTCCTCCGCAGTGCGATAATCGTTTTTTTATTTTATAGGGAATCCGAAGGAATTTCCTATAAAAAAATAAAAGCTGAAAATTAGTATATAAAGGACGGCCTCCCGTCTCCTTATATACTAATCTTCAGCTCTGTATTTTTATCATACGCAAAGGCATACAGCCTTAGTTCTCTACCTCTACCTTTCGTATTTCCTTTGTCCTGATTTCACGGCAGATACTGTCAATAAAACTATCCAGGCTCTTCTGTCCTTCATCTCCCAGGTAGCGGCTCCTTACCGACACAACGCCCTCTTCCTCTTCCTTCTGTCCAACCACCAGCATATAAGGCACCTTAGCCAGTCTTGTTTCACGAATCTTATAGCCAATCTTCTCTGAACGATTATCCACAGTAGCGGAAATTCCATTTTTCTTAAGCTCTTCCTCTACCTTATTTGCATAATCGCTATATTTTTCAGAAATAGGCAGCACTCTTACCTGCTCTGGGCAAAGCCAGGTAGGGAAAAGCCCGGCGTATTTTTCAATCAGCCATGCGAGAGTCCTCTCATAACAGCCCATACTGGTTCTGTGGATAATATAAGGTCTCTTTTTATCTCCGTTTTCATCTATATAATACATATCGAACTGTTCGGCAAGAAGAGCATCCCACTGAATCGTAATCATCGTATCTTCTTTTCCATACACATTCCTTGCATTAATATCTACCTTTGGCCCATAGAAAGCAGCCTCTCCCACATCCTCCGTAAAATCAATTCCAAGCTCTACCAATATTTCACGGATATGCTGCTCTGTCTCATTCCATACCTCCGGCTCGCCAATATACTTTTCTTTATTTTCCGGGTCCCACTTAGAAAGATGATAGGTTACGTCCTCTTCCACCCCAAGAGTTTCCAGGCAGTACTTTGCAAGGGCAAGGCAATCCTTAAACTCCTTTACCATCTGGTCTGGCCTCACAATCAAATGCCCCTCGGAAATCGTAAACTGGCGCACGCGGGTTAAACCGTGCATCTCGCCGGAATCCTCATTTCGGAACAGCGTAGAGGTCTCTCCATAGCGGCAAGGCAGGTCGCGGTAGGATTTCTGGCTTGCCTTATACACATAATACTGAAATGGGCAAGTCATTGGACGCAGAGCAAATACCTCCTTATCCTTTTCCTCATCTCCCAGCACAAACATACCTTCCTTATAGTGATCCCAATGGCCTGAAATCTTGTACAGGTCGCTTTTTGCCATAAGCGGGGTCTTGGTTCTCATATAGCCCCTCTTTTCCTCCTCATCCTCAATCCATCTCTGAAGAGTCTGGATTATCTTAACGCCCTTTGGCATCAGAAGCGGTAGTCCCTGCCCGATTACATCAACCGTTGTAAACAGCTCCATTTCACGACCCAGCTTATTGTGGTCCCTCTTTTTTATATCCTCCAAATGCTCCAAATAAGCGTTTAGCTCTTCCTTCTTATTAAAAGCAGTCCCGTAAATCCTTTGAAGCATTGCATTTTCCGACTTTCCCCTCCAATAAG
>CATKYY010000214.1 GCA_949841225.1 uncultured Acetivibrio sp. | reverse complement strand
TTATCCCGTTTTTTTGTGTCCTCCATCTGTTTGCTTTGCAGGTCGTATTTTTTGCAGGTACGTTCTAGGGCTGTGGAAACGATTCTTCGCAGGTCGGAAGATTTTTGCCGAATACGGGTGATGGCGTTTTTCTTGGAATAATAAAGCTCCAGTACTCTGGAAATACTGTCGTAAGGCTCCTCGGAAAGCTCCTGGTAGCAGGTCAGCCGGGTAGAGGAAAATTCTACGGGCTCTTCCTTTTGAAATACAATGGAAGGATAAAAGCGGCGCTCCTTTATATCGTCCATCAGACGGCAAAGGGTGCCGTAAAGATGGACGATTTCTGCCGGGGTAAGATCGGAAGGATGACGGTCCGGCTCAATAGAGGCCCGGCAGCAGATCTCATTGGCAATCAATGGGCTTAAACCGGTAAAGCTTTGATACAGGGCTTTGGAAATAGTGGAGGGACGGACAAGGACGGTAGTAGAAAACTGCTCCTGCGTAAGCGACAGGGGATTTTCCTTTTCTTGGGTGTTGGGAATAAAATAGGGTCTGCCCGGCAGTACTTCCCGGACAGAGCTTACTAGCCCGGAAACATGCTTTATGCTGTCTATGATCTGCTCTTTATCATCACAGAAAATAATATTGCTGTGCTTTCCCATGATTTCTACCATCAGATATTTTATACATACGTCTCCCAACTCATTTAAATGCTCGATTTCAAACCGCAGGATACGTTCCAGCCCCGGCTGGGTAACAGAAAGGATTTTGGCGCTGTTTAGGTGTTTTCTAAGGAGCATGCAGAAATTTGGCGCCGTCAGGGGGCTTGGTTTATTTTCGTCGGTTAGATAAATCAGCGGAAGGCTGGCGCCTGCAGAAATAAAGAGGCGGTACTGTTTCCGGTTATTTTTTATGGTAAGGATAAGCTCATCCTTTTCCGGCTGGGCAATTTTGTTAATGCGTCCGCCAACCAGGGCTTCTTCCAGCTCATAGGCCAGGTTTGCAATTACAATTCCGTCAAATGCCATAGTAAAACTCTCCTTTTTTAAACATGCTTTGACTTTACATTATAACCCAAAAAGAATGGATTGACAAATATTAAAATTTCTTGAGTTTTTCACACACCGGAGCAAAGTACAAAACCATAAATTTGTGCTTTTAACGGTGCATATCAATGCAAGATAGTCCTCCTATTCCCCTTCTGGCAGACCTGCTATTGGAAAAATTCGGAAACTCAGGAAATATGGTTGTTGACAAGAATCTGGTTGAACGTTAAAATAAGATAAGCTAAAAATTTTACGAAAGAGTATTAGATACCGATGGAGGAAGCATATGTATTGGAGGATTGATTATGAAGTAGTTGCGTTTTTTATGCTTTTTACCATCTTTTTTTCTTACAGACAGAAGACAAAAAGGACGGGGTGGCCAGATAAGCTTTTTTATTGGCTTTTAGCCGATTCTCTTTCAGCGACGGCTTTGAATCTTTTTAATGTATGGCTGTTTAATACCAAAAGCGGTTTTATTAGTTTAAAAAAGCTGACGGCCGCAGCATCTATTTTTGGCTACTGTCTGATACCATTTCTTTTATTTTCTTATTTAATATTGTTTTTCCAGGAAACTGTTGGCAGAGGGCCCTACTCAAGAAAGGCCAAGGTTTTCTATTGTATTCCTGTATTTTTATCTTGTCTTTATACGATAGTGTCGCCGTTTACCGGATTTGTATTTTACATAGGCGAGGCGGGCCGGATGGAGTTTTCTTATGGGGCCGCGCTTATCATGGCGCATTCTTTTTTCTATTTCCTAATTGCATTAAAAGAAATTACTTCTATGGGAAACATGCTGGGAGGGCCGAAAAAACCTCCGATGTTTCTTATATCCTGCTTTTATTTTCTGGGCTTTTTATCTATTATCCGCCAGACCCGGGTAATTTATATCGGTATTTTTACGGCGGTAGATTGTATGCTTTTGTACTATTATTTGCAGCGGCTAGAGATTGCGAATGCCAGGGATAAAAGGATACGGGAGCTGGAAAATCAAAAACGCCTGCTGGTAGAATTGACCGAGGAAGCAAATGCCGCAAAACAGCGGGCTCAGGAGGCAGACCAGGCAAAGAGCCGGTTTCTGGCGAATATGTCTCATGAAATTCGGACGCCTATGAATGCGATTCTGGGAATGGCGGAGCTTATTTTAAGGGATGAGGCAAGCGACCGTGTAAAAGACAGCGCTATGAATATTCGGGATGCCGGGGAATCCCTGGTTTCTATTATTAATGATTTGCTGGACATATCTAAAATTGAATCAGGGAAAATGGAGATACATGAAGAGGCTTACCATTTAAAAAGGCTTCTTAGGGATGTAATAAATGTAATTATAACCCGGATTGTACCCAGGGAAATAGAGTTGATTTTAGATATTGATCCTGAAATTCCTGAATATTTGTATGGGGATAAAACAAGATTTCGGCAGATTTTAATTAATCTTCTAAATAATGGAGTAAAATATACAGAAAACGGCTATATAAAATTAACGCTTCGATATGAAAAAAGGGATAGCGGTATTGTGCTGTCCGGCGATATTGAAGATACCGGTCTGGGTATGACGGAGGAAGATATGGAGCATATTTTTAGCAGCTTTGTCCGTGTTGAAAATGTGCAAAATCAGGCAATCGAGGGAACCGGCCTGGGCCTGGCTATTTGTAAAAAGAGCCTGGAGCTTATGGGCGGGGAAATTTGCGTAAAAAGCCGCTATGGCGTGGGAAGCCAGTTTTCTTTTTCTCTTCCGCAGGGAGTTGTGGACGCAGCGCCTTTGGCAGGCTTTCAAGGAAAGAAAAGGTCTTCTTTGTTATTTTTGGAAACTTCTTTTGAGCAAAGGGAAACTATAAGCCGGATATTTGAAGGTATCGGTATAGAGGTAGATTTTTCGGAGACGGCGGAAGAATTTACAGAGGCTTTGCAGGCAGGGAGATATAC
>CATKYY010000213.1 GCA_949841225.1 uncultured Acetivibrio sp. | reverse complement strand
CCATGAAAGGTTTTTTTGTAAACAAAGAAGATAAAAAGGCCCAGTACAAAAGCAAAAAGCATACCGATAGTACAGTCTAAAAAGCTAAAGGAAGCAACGTTTTCATAGAAGCTGGATTTAAAAATATCGCTAAAATTTGTAGTTAAAAGTTTCATAAAAACCTCCATAAAAAATATTAATCATACATACGGCAGGCGGCATATTTTGAAAAGCTGGAAGCCTGCCGGTTCCATAGTTCTATCATATCCCGCATAATATCTGGGAGGAAGGCGTCGTATTTTACCTCTAAAAGGATAGCCTTGTCAGGAATCGGAACGGTAGACAGGGACGGATTGAAAATATCCGTGCTTACAAGTCCGGTGCGGATATTGTAATCAAGGGTAATTCTTACATTGCCGGGTTTATAGATAAAAGGGAGCCGGGTATAATCTACGATTGTGCGCGGCCTTAAAAGCTGATTTTTCATCTTGACGTAAAGCTCGATTAGGAGAGGGCTGCCGCTGCTTTTCATCCAGGAATTTTTTCCCTGGATAATTTGGAGACATTGTTCTTTTGTAAGAATCGCGTCCTCTTTTATGCACAGTCCGTTTTGCTTGCTTTTCTTTTCCAGCCGGATTAGCTCCTGGTTATGATTATAAATGCGGATACGGAATTTTTCTCTGTTATTGACGCCGTTTATTTTTTCTGTCAGCGCCTTATCCTGATAATTGTCAAAGTAAAGGCTGCGAATGTGATAGGCGCCGTTTGGCCCGGCATGGGGGTCTGGACGAGCGGTCAGGGATAGACGGGATTTTAATACCAGATAGTCCATATAGTTGATGTAGTGTTTTAATTCGTGTCGGTAATTCATTGGGTCTTATATTCCTCCTTTTTCAATTTCCTGTTATTTTACAACCAACAGTTATTATTTACTATAAAAGGGGTATGTGAAAATCTGATGTAGGGTTTGTGTAGAGATTGTGAAGTTTTCATGGGAATTTTGCGATTGAAATTTTTACATTAATTTTATAATTAATTTCTTTTTTTGCTGGAAGGTCTATGATACTATAAAGAATAGGAAAAATACAATTGGAGGATGGTTTTCCATGAAAGAGACAAGATTGCGGGAGGACGCCTATATTTATCATAAAAGAAAGCAAAAGGGCGAAAAACAGAAATGGGGAGAAATGAACAGAAGTCAAAGGATTCAGTATTTTAAGGATTATTATCTGATGAAAACAGCGGCAGGGCTGGCGGCTGTTAGTATTGGAGGCTGGTTTCTTGCTGCAATACTTGCTCCAAAGACAGAAACGGATTTGTATATTGCTATGATTAATAGCAGCGCTGCCAGGGAAAAGGAGGAAAAGCTGGCTGGCGAGCTGGCGGATTTATTAGACTGTAAAATGCCGGAGGGCGTGATTTTGGATAGTTCTTATTTTATCCAGCTGGATGGTATGGACCAGGGAACTATGGGGACAGTTCAAAAGCTGTCGGCGCAGGCCTATTCCGGCGACCTTGATATGATAATTGCAGATGAGGAGGAATTTCATTATTTGGCAAGACAAGGGTATTTTTTAGACCTTGCAGAAATACTGCCTACCAATTTATACAGCCGTCTGTCAGATTATGTTTATATAGATAGAATAGAGCAAAAAAATGGAGATACGGTTGAATACGGCGAGCATATTGTGTATGGAATTTACTTGAAGGGAGCCGCTAATTTTGACAGATTGGGTACGGGGATGGAAAAGCCTGTTGCTGGAATTGTAGTAAATACGAAAAAAGAGAGTAATGGAGTGAAGGCGTTGAAATACCTGACGAAGTAATAGAGCTTTATTTTTAACGGCGTATGCCGACGTAAGACAGTTTGTTTCGGCCGCTAAGCGGGTATTAATTTTGCAAAATGCAGAAACTTAAATTTTTTGGATTGACAGAAAATAGATTTTCCATTATTATATAAGAGTATAAATAAATGCGTTGACAGGGAATAGTACATTCTTTTTTGCATTCAGAGAGCTGCCGGTTGGTGCGAGGCAGCGGCTGCGAAGAGTGGAACTCGCCCTTGAGCAGTCCGGCTGAACTGGAGCGTTGCAAATAAGTGAGAACGCACATGTGTAGGCTGGAACGGAGGCTGGCCGTTAGCAGACAGCAGGATATACAGCTCAAAAGAGCCTGTATCCAATGAGAGCATACCAAAAGGGTATGAAGAAGAGTGGTACCGCGTAGTCTAAGCCTGCGTCTCTTACATAAGTATAGAGATGGGGCTTTTTTTACTTTATAGGAAATTCCTTCGGATTCCCTATAAAATAAAAAACAATTATCGCACTGCGGCGGAAAAAAGGAGGAAATGCAATGTTGAATTATGGCAGATACAAAAGGAATCCGGTAGTTCATTACCCGGAGCGGCAGTGGCCGGACAAAGAAATTGAAAAAGCGCCGGTTTGGTGCAGCGTGGATTTAAGGGATGGAAATCAGGCGCTGATTGAGCCGATGGTGGTAGAAGAAAAGGTAGAGTTTTTTAATATGCTGGTAAAGATGGGCTTTAAGGAAATTGAAGTAGGCTTCCCGTCGGCCTCCCAGATTGAATATGATTTTTTACGGCAGCTAGTAGAACGCAAGCTGATACCGGACGATGTGGTAGTACAGGTGCTGGTACAGTGCAGGGAGCATTTGATTGATCGTACGTTTGAAGCCTTAGAGGGTATTAAAACAGCGATTGTCCATATTTACAATTCAACCTCGACCCTTCAAAGAGACGTTGTTTTTCACAAAAGCAAAGAGGAAATTAAGCAGATCGCTATTGACGGCGCCCGTATGGTAAAGGAAAGGCTTGTGAAGTTTCCGGGAAAGATTATTTTGGAATATTCACCAGAGAGCTTTACAGGAACGGAGTTAGATTATGCTTTAGAGGTATGCGAGGCGGTTATGGAGGAGTATGCAAAAGCGGTGACTCAGGTGCTCGCGCTTGAAATGTAGGGGGTGTGGATATGGGCAAAGAGGAATATATCCGCATCTTGACGGAACAGATCC
>CATKYY010000212.1 GCA_949841225.1 uncultured Acetivibrio sp. | reverse complement strand
AAGGGGTGTGACGATATGGCGGCATCTTCCAAAACAGATACAGAGGTAATCATTGGCGGCAAGGTATTTACCCTGAGCGGTTACGAGAGCGAAGAATACCTGCAGAAAGTTGCATCTTATATCAACAATAAGATTAATGAGTATAATAAACTGGACGGCTACCGCAGGCAGCCCACAGACACACAGGCCGTCCTGCTCCAACTGAATATTGCCGATGATTATTTTAAGGCGAAGAAGAAAATTGCCTCGTTGGAGGAAGAGCTGCAGGCCAGGGATAAGGATCTCTACGACCTGAAACATGAATTGATATCGGCGCAGATTAAACTGGAGAGCTCCGAGGAGCAGGTGAAGAACCTGCAGAAGGCACAGAATGAGGATGCGAAACAGATAGTGCGACTGGAAACTGAGTTAAAGAAAAAGTAATGTTGGCTGTCCGGGTTCCGGACAGCTTTTTACTTGAAAGCTTAGCATATTTTACCTGAGGAAAGAAATGGGAAGGCTATGAAAGAAGAACACAGAGTGGAATTGCTCTCGCCCGCCGGAAATGCAAAAGGGTTCTATGGCGCCATCCATGCCGGAGCCGACGCCGTCTATCTGGCCGGGAACCGGTTTGGGGCCAGGGCTTATGCGGAAAATTTTGCGACAGAGGAACTGGTAGCGTGCATTCGCTATGCGCATCTGATGGGAAGAAAGATTTATCTGACGGTGAACACGCTTCTGAAGGAATATGAGATTGCAGAATTGTACGACTATATTCTTCCCTTTTACGAGGCCGGGCTGGACGCTGTGATTGTGCAGGATTTGGGAGTGTTTCGGTTTCTCAGAAATAACTTCCCGGAATTGGCGCTGCATGTCAGCACACAGATGACTCTGTGCGGCAGCTATGGCGCGGCTCTTTTGAGAGACATGGGCGCCAGTCGGGTTGTCCCGGCAAGGGAGCTTAAGCTGGAGGAGCTGGCCGCCATAAAGCGGACCGGCATAGAGGTGGAGGCATTCATTCACGGGGCCATGTGTTACTCCTACTCCGGGCAGTGTCTGTTCAGCAGCATTCTCGGAGGCAGGAGCGGCAATCGCGGCCGCTGTGCCCAGCCCTGCCGCCTGCCGTATTCCGCAGATACCGGAGACACTAAATGTGTGAACTGTTATCCGCTCAGTCTGAAGGATATGTGTACCATCGATTTCTTACCGCAATTGATTGAAGCCGGGATTGATTCCTTCAAAATAGAAGGCCGTATGAAGAAACCGGAATATACGGCAGGAGTCGTAAGCATATATCGGAAATATTTAGATAATTATCTATTAAATGGAAAGGGATACCGTTATCAGGTAAAAGAGGAGGATAAAAGGGCATTATTTGATATTTATAATCGGGGTAGTTTTACGGAAGGATATTATAATAAGTATAATGGAAAAGATATGATATTTTTAAAGGGCAGGGAAGGGGAAGAACCAAGAAAAACAGAAGAATTATTTAACCAAATACAAAAAGCCTATATAGAGACAGAGAAGAAAGAACTTATTTCTGGCGCAGTAATTATAAAGAGTGGGCAGCCTGCCATTATTATAATAAAATCTGAAGAAAGGCAAATCCAACTGGAAGGCGCGCCAGTAATGGAAGCAGAAAAACATCCACTTGATAAAGAAAAAATTAGAAAGCAAATAGAAAAATTGGGGAATACTCCTTTTGAATGGAAGGATTTAACGGTTGAGACAGATAACAAAAGTTTTCTTCCAGTAACGGCATTAAATGAGCTGCGCCGTATGGCAATAGAAAAGCTGTCAGAGGAAATAGTATTGCCATATAAAAGAGTAACAAGGCCGATGAAAGGAAGAATAGAAACAGAAGAAAGCCCTATTTTTTCTTATAGGCTACATGTATATTTAGAAAAACAAGAGTATGTAGATACTTTTCTAGGGATGGAAGGGATAGATGCACTTTATTTGGATTCTTGTGTTTTTGATTTAAAGGAATTAAAACAGATTGTAGAGAAAAATAAAAAGAAAAAGGAGCTAATCTATGTTTTGCCCCATATTTTTAGAAAAAAGGAAGCAGAATGGCTGGATGCGATTTATGAAAAGCTTTATAGTTCTGGAATTGATGGGTTTCTTGTAAAAAATTATGAAGAACTTCAATATTTAAAAGAGAAAGGATGTAGCTTGCCAGTCCGGTGTGATTATACAATATATACTTATAATAACAGGGCAAAACAGTTTTTAAAAGAATATAACCAGGCAGAGTGGTTTACACTTCCAGTGGAGCTAAAAAAAGGAGAGCTCCAAGGGTTGGCAAGAGGTTTTAGTGAGCTTTTGGCATATGGCAGGGTCCCTATGATGGTTTCTGCACAATGCTTGCAAAAAAATAGGAAGAATTGTACAAAAAAAGCAGGTACCCTTACTTTACTGGATCGGTATAGCAATGAATTTCCGGTAAAAAACCAGTGTAAGTTTTGTTATAATAAAATTTATAATTGTAAACCATTGTCATTATTAAGTAAAAAAGAGGAAGTCAAAGAAATAGCACCTTCTGCTATAAGGCTTGATTTTACTACAGAAACAGTAAAAGAGGCAAAGGAAATTACAAGATGCTTTGTTGATGCCTATAAAGAAGGTGTTATTTATGAAAAAGAACCGTGGGACTTTACAAGAGGACATTTTAATCGAGGAATAGAGTAGGTGAAAAGTTGGTAAATATTGTAATTCGATGTGCCCATTATTTAATGATTATATTGATTTCTGGCTATACTTGGCAGTCATTTGCTTATTTTGGCAAAAAAACAGAGAAGCAAAAAAGAAATACAGCTTATCGGCAGAATATTTGCCTTTTAGGTGTCCATTTTTTAGGGTATTTAACAGGATATTTGGTAACAGGCAACGAAGGGCTGATTCTTTTGTATGGCGCGCAAGTCGTTTATTTTTTATGTGTGATTTTTTTGGTGCAGATTATCTATCCAGAGTCTAATAGGATGTTAATTAGCCATATGTGTATGTTATTAAATATTGGTTTTATTATATTGGTAAGGCTTTCTTTCCGAATGGCATTAAAACAATTTGTGCTTGTTTGTATTGGTACAGCCCTTATTTCGGTAATTCCG
>CATKYY010000211.1 GCA_949841225.1 uncultured Acetivibrio sp. | reverse complement strand
AAGTACAAATCTGCGGTTTTGTATGCCGGATTTGTACATAAATGTCCGCCTCCGGCACACAAAACCACAAATTTGTGCTTTTAACGGTGCATATCAATGCAAAATAGCTATTCGTTCCACTTTGGCAGCCCCACCATTTGTAAAATGCGGAAACTCAAGGAAAATTAATACAGTTGAATTTTAAGGTAGAGAAGGTATAATAGAGAAAGTAAAAGGCTGAAAAAACAGAAAAGTTTTGCAGAAATGAGGTATGGCATGGATATAATCAGTAAGCTGATGGAAGAGCACCAATTAGAGAAAGCAGAATGGATAGAGCTTTTAAGCAAATCGGAAGACCCTTTTGTGGTAAAGGAATTGAGAGAGGCGGCTGTGAAGCTGCGGAAGAGGTATTATGGGGATAAGGTTTTTACAAGGGGCTTGATAGAATTTACAAATTATTGTAAGAACGGCTGTTATTATTGCGGAATCAACAGGGAAAACCGCAAGGTTAAAAGATACCGCCTGACAGAGGAGGAAATCCTGGATTGCTGTGAAAACGGGTATGGGCTGGGCTTTCGCACCTTTGTGCTCCAGGGCGGGGAGGACGGATATTTTACAACGGACAGGATAACGGAAATAATCCGGGAAATTAAAAAAAGGTATCCAGATTGCGCTTTGACCTTATCTATTGGAGAAAGAAGCTATGAAAGCTATTTAGCATGGAGAAAAGCAGGGGCGGACCGGTATTTGCTCCGGCATGAGGCCGCCAGCGAAAGTCTTTACCAAAGCCTTCATCCGGCAGAAATGAAGCTTTCCAGCCGCAGGAAGTGCCTGCATGATTTAAAAGAGTTGGGGTATCAGGTTGGAGCCGGCTTTATGGTTGGCCCGCCGGGACAGAGTCTGGAGGATTTAGCGGAGGATTTACTTTTTTTAAAAGAGCTGGAGCCGCAGATGGTAGGTATCGGCCCGTTTATTCCTCATCATGAAACCCGGTTTTCAGAAGAAAAGGCGGGGAGCATAGAGCTTACCCTTTTTTTGCTTTCCATTGTCCGTATTTTACTTCCCAAGGTACTGCTTCCAGCAACAACAGCTCTTGGAACTATGGACCCGGAAGGGAGAGAAAAGGGCTTACGCGCTGGAGCGAACGTAGTTATGCCAAATTTGTCTCCGGTAAAAAACCGGAAGCTGTACGACCTGTACGACAATAAAATCTGTACTGGTGAAGAAGCGGCGGAGTGCTGCGGCTGCCTAAGCCGGAGAGTAGAATCGGCAGGTTACCGTTTAGTAGCAGAAAGAGGGGATGCTCTTTAATACTACAGCGAACTTTTTGAAAGTAGAAAGGCAGGCGTGGCGCCCGGGGTAAGAAAAGCTTTTGAAAGGGTATTTCAGGGCGTTTTTAGCTGAAACAAAATCCACTGCTTACGCTAACTTAGCCGTGACAGCTCTCTGGAACGGCTTAGTTATAGTTAGCAGTTAGTTTGTCGAAGCGTTGCCCCTTCCCTTTCAAAAGCTTTTCTTACCCCGGGCGCCACGCCTGCCTTTCTACTTTCAAAAAGTTCGCTATAGCGCTAAAGCTTTTCCATCTGTGGTTTTCGTTGTTTATAGACAGTATAATACCGGAAGCCCAGGGCTTTTAACAGAGCTTCCGTATGGGCAAATTCCCAGGCGTAGAATTCCGGTTTGTGGGCATCCGAGCCTATGGTAATCAGTTCGCCGCCAAGCTCATGGTAGCGTTTTAGAACCTCAGTCTGCGGATTCGGCTGTCCCAGACCTTTAGCGTAACCGGCTGTGTTTACCTCTAAGGCTATGCCCTGATAAATCAGATATTTCAGTATTTCATCGAAGAGTCCGGCATAGTCGGAATAATGGTAAGGAGTGTTGCCGGAGGCTGTCTGTCTGGCGGATGGAGCATAACGGACAACATAATCCAAATGTCCGCAGCTGTCAATTCCAGGAAAAACGCGGATATTTTCAAAAACTGCTTCAAAATAAGAGGACAGAGCTTCCTTTTCTGAGCGGCCGTTCCAAAAGTCCGGGTTGTATGGGTCCTGGCCGTTTACCAGATGGGTAGAGCCAAGGACAAAATCAAAGGGGTATTCTGCCAGGAGCTTTCGGTAATCTTCTGACAAATGAGGCTTTAAACCCAGCTCAACGGATGGGCGGATACGGATGGAAGAGGCGTATTTATTTTGGCATTGCGCCAGATAGGAAAAATAGGCCTTTGGGTCAAAGAGAAAATCCAAGCCCTCCTCATTGGCAGGGAATTCATAGTCCATATGGTCCGTCAGGTAAAAATAGGAAAAATTCCTGGCAATCGCCTGTTCAATCATAGCTTCTACAGGGGTTTCGCTGTCGGAAGAAAAACGGGAATGGACGTGGCAGTCGGTAAGTATCATAGAAATCCTCCTTATTTCGGTACTGGTTTTTGCGTATTGCAGGTTTGTGACTTAGTCCTCCAGGGGCTTTAGGTTTTTAATATCAGGAGCTATGGTCAGGGAGTAATTGGTATGGTAGATAACGAATCCTGGCTTTTGGCTGTTTGGTTTTTTAATGTGTTTTTTCTGGATGTAGTCCACATCTACCTTATCCATATCCCGGCCCTTGGAATAAAAGGCTGCCAGGGCTCCGGCTTCTTCAAATACCCGGTCGGGCAGCTCCTCCTTTCCTTCAGACTTTACAATAACATGAGAGCCGGCGATGCCTTTTGCATGGAACCACCAGTCGTTCCCAGAAGCCAGCTTAAAGGTAAGCTCTTCGTTTTGGAAATTGTTTTTTCCAACGTACATATGGAAGCCGTCCGAGGAAAGGAAATGAAGCGGTTTGCTGGCAGGCTTTTTCTTTTTATTTCCCTTTGGGTCGTTTCCATGCTTTTTAATGTAGCCGTATTCCGTAAGCTCTGCCTTAATCTGTACCAGATCCTCTTCATTTAAAGCAATATCCAAAGCGGAGCTGATGGAATCCAGATGCTCTATTTCCTCTTTTGTTTCTTTTAATTGCCCGGTAAGGGCCTCGTAAGTCCTTTTTAGCTTCCCATAGCGGTCAAAATATTTTTGAGCGTTTTCCAGAGCCGTCAAGGTACTGTCCAGGGGAATGTCAATCGTCTGGCCAGTATAGTAATTTTCACAGGACAAAATGTTATCTC
>CATKYY010000210.1 GCA_949841225.1 uncultured Acetivibrio sp. | reverse complement strand
ATGCTTCGTTCGACTTGCATGTGTTAAGCACGCCGCCAGCGTTCATCCTGAGCCAGGATCAAACTCTCAAATTTAAGTTTATCCATCAGGTTTTAGCTTGGCTAATTTATCCTTGATTTCTGTTTTTAGGTTCGCCTTAGATTTCTCCAAGACGCGTTCTCTGAATTTTCTTCTTAGAATTTTCAGGGTTGTTTCACTGTTTAATTATCAATGTCCTAACTTTGTTTTCTTTGTTTTGCTGTACTCAGCGTCAACGTTTAATACTATATCACATCTTTAAGTCTTTGTCAACACTTTTTTAAAATTATTTTTTTGTTGTCTTTGTTTCTCTTTTTCGGCGACAACGGATATTATCTTACCACCTTCTAATTCATTTGTCAACTACTTTTTTTCCTAAATTTTCTTAACCTTATATTTTCTATTAAAACTTAAGCTCTTCGCCTTATTTTAATATAAGCCTGCTGACGTCGGCCACCTTTTCTGCAATATAATCCGCTCCAGCTTCTACAAGCTCCTGCCTGCTTCCAAAACCATATAAGACCCCCATACTTTTTATACCTACGCTGGCAGCCCCATAAATATCATATTTTCTATCGCCTATCATCAGCACGTTTCTCTTTTCTTCCATTCCGCAGCTTTCTAAAGCATATTCTATCACTTCCGACTTCTTAGAACAGCTTCCGTCCATATGGCTCCCCGCTACATATTCAAAATAATCAGAAAGTCCAAAATGCTCGATAATCCGCTTTGCATAATCCTCTGGCTTAGACGTCGCAACCACCAATTTTTTACCTGCCTGCTTTAATACAATCAGAACGTCTTCCATTCCTTTATAAAGGCGGTTTTCAAAAATACCCTTATCGTGATAATACTCCCGATAATATACCATTGCCTTTTTTATTTCTTCCTCATTAAAACCATAATATTTCCTATACGAATCCTTTAAAGGCGGCCCAATAAACTTATGCAGCTTCGAGGAATCCTCCTCCTTAATTCCAAACTTTGAAAGGCTGTACAGAATACCCTTAGTAATCCCTTCTGAAGAATCTGTCAATGTTCCATCCAAATCAAATAAAATATATTCCTTTTGAATCATCTTCTACTCTTTCCTCCCCTAAAGCGTGTTTGAAAAATATTTTTACCGGCGGAAATAATTCTTCAAACACGCTTTAGCTCCATTATCCTTCTGCAACAGCCCTGTTTCTAATTTACCAAGGTTCCTCCTGGAAAGTCCTTTGTTATCGTTAAAAGCTCAACGTCTTCATCATCTTCTAGAGAAGCGCACATAAGCATTCCATTAGACTCCACGCCTCTAAACTTTGCTTTCTTCAAATTTGTAACAACTACTACGCGTTTTCCAATAACGTCTTCTGGTTTATAGAACTCTGCAATACTAGAAACAATCTGCCTTGGCTCTTCTTCTCCAACATCTATTTGAAAAATCAGAAGGCGATCTGCATCTGGATGGAGCTCGCATTCTAAAATCACGCCCAACTTGAATTCAATCTTATCAAAATCATCAAATTTAATTATATCTTTTGCCATTGAAATTTTCTCCTTTTGCTTTATATTTCAGCCGCTAGAGCGCGTTTCAAACACGCTCTTGGCCAATTTAACCTATATTATAATGGATTCCCTTCCCTAATGCAATATTTTCCATCTTAAAAAAACACTTTAGCCAGCTTTAATAAAAGATTTCCATCATACAAGCGTTCCAATAACCGGCTTCTCTCAATTTGTTCTATAGCCGCGCCGCCCCAGGCTGTTGCCTGGAACACCGTGACAACGATAAATAAAATCCATACCATAAAAATTCCACGAAGCAAGCCGGCGAATACTCCCGCCGCTTTATTAAGTTCATTAATAACCGGCAGCTTACTTATAAGGTCTAAAGCTGCGCAAACATACTTAAGCAACAACCAAAACGCCATATAAGCCGCCAAAAAAGAAAACAGCGGAGCCTCTGTTTTCAATATATTATTAATATAAGGCGCTGTAAAAGAAGCTGCCGCTGCCGCCGCCAATACAGAAAACGCCTCAAACACAGTTCGGATAAATCCATCCGCCGCGCCTTTGAGCATATAAGACAAAACAATAGCCCCAACTATAATTAGAAACCAATTCAACTGCCCCGTATTAATCATTTCTTCTATATCCATTATTTTTCCGCCTCCAAAAGCTTAACTTCTTCTATATTACTCTCATCAATAAAAATATACCCATCTTTCTTCTCTGTTGGGAACATATAAAATATATTTTTATCAAATCTACAAGAAAGTTTTACAGAACCTCCTAATCGCAGTACATAGCAGGAAAGCTCTGAACGGAAAATAATATCCTCTTCTATCAATTCTGCTTCGTCATATTCCCACTCAACTGGCAGCTCCAGTTTTTTTCCTCCGCTAAACCCATATAAAAACAGCTTTTCGTCCGCTATGTATCCAACCGTATTTTCATTATGTAACACGCTGCTTATTTCTGCGCCTGCATCCAACAAAACTATTTCCTCTGGAAATTCCTGCATAGAATATAAAATCAGACCCTTGGGCTGCATAAGGCATATTGTGTTATTATCCAAAAATTCTACCCTTGCCACTATATCTTCTCCATAATCCACGCCCCCTACAATGTTATTTACCTTATCCTTCCCGATTTCCCCAAAATTATAAAAGGTTACTTTGTTTTTCAAGCTTCCGTTTTGCGCTGCAACATAAGACGTCACTAGCTTCTTTCCATCCTCAGACAAAGCAATATCTACCGGATACCCGTCTGAGCCTGTATTTGTCGGTATCTTTACTAAAAGAGAGGCATTTCCCTCATATGGATTATGAATCTGTATCTCATTAGACTCTTTATCTTCCAGAACCAGGGCCACTACCCCCTGTCTTGCCACCTCTGCTTCCAAAATCGGCAAAAGAGTTGTTATTTTGGTCCCTGAATCTGTCCCATTAAATACATATGCCTCTTTCCCTCCAATATCTGCAATCACCACATATTGCCCGCAAATATCCGCCTCTGGATTATTCAACTCATAACTTCCATTCCAAAGTATATTTCCCTTTGTATCCATAGCAGAGGCGCCATCCCGTGTATATTTTAAAATTGAGCCGTTATAATAAGCATACTTTACTGTATTGCTGTCCTGCCTTGGTATCGACCTTACTACCTCATAAGCCGTATATTCCCTGTTAATCAGATAGCCGCCGATCAGTGTAAACAATACCGGCATAAAAATCTGT
>CATKYY010000209.1 GCA_949841225.1 uncultured Acetivibrio sp. | reverse complement strand
CATATCCAAGTTTATAAAATTCTCCTTTTTATCAGAAAGCGTTTTTTCTTGTTTTTCCAACCATTTTGCATAAACCGTTTTTTGAATCTTATATAAGAATGTATCATAGAGGCCAATTAGCTGCTCTTTTTCAATTTTATCCGATTCAAAAATCTTTAATTCCTTATTTTCCTTCCTTCTCTTAACAAATTTCAATACCTTTTTTAGGGTTTCTACATCCTTTGGAGGAAGCAGCAGCTGATTTGCATTTTTAATAAGTAAGCGTTCTTCTGATCTTCCTGATAACCATATATAAGATCCATCTACTTGGAATAAAGTATCCTTTTTTATCTTATCAAGCAAAACCTTGGGATGTTTCAGTCTCCTTTGTTCTTCCAGATAACGATGCATTTCTTTTTCATTTTGTTCTATTCTATTTTTTAAGTGAATCGGAACATACTCTATTGTACGAATCTTTTTTCCCTTCTTATCCTCTGACTCTACTAAAACAAAATACGCCCCTGCTTCTTTATTGTAGCCTCCATATTTTTGAATATCCCGAAGCCTCTCGTCGCTTCCCTTACTTGGCACCTGCCCTTTTCCTTTCTTCATTAGCTGCTGGTCAAACAGTCCCCCAGTTACCTCATAAGAACGTCTGGTTATCAAAATATTATTTTTCTCCATGGTATGTTTCACTCTGCCTATTGTCCCTGATTTTCCTGCAATCCATGCAACTTCACCATTTCTTTCCACCCTATCAGCCAAAAACAATTTTTTCAAATTATAGCTTCTGCCGGGATATTCTTTTACAAACCAAGAAGCATTTTTAGTGAATTTAACAAAATAAACGTTTCCTACCACAATATTTAAATATGCATCCTTAGCATGATGAAGAGCGTTCATTTCCCGAACCTTTATAAGTTTAAAATCCTGACGGAATTGTGATACTGTAGATGCTTTTACATATACAATTTCCGAATCCGGCAACACTTGCTTTAACACGCTGGCAACTACCTTTGTTCCCTGCCTGGTTTCTACAAGCTGTCTTGCAATAAATCCGGCCAGTTCTGACGGTTCAAATTCTGTTGTACGAACGAGTCTTTCATATTTTTCTTTGCTGATAAAACTGCCTTCCAAAAGCGTTTTCCAAAACGGTTTTCTCTTTTCTCTTATGCTTTCTGCAATAGGATAATGATCTGATTTTTCTTCATTAAACACCTTCTTTACCAACACCCGGTTATCTAAGCTGTCATCCATTACTTTTGACTGCGGATAGATATGGTCAATATCATATTTTTGGTTGTCCATTAATTCACTTAATTCAATCCGTTCTCCAGAATACATGCAGCGGCCTTTTTGCGTATAATACAAATAAAGCTTATCCCCTCTTAATTTAGATTCCTCTGTACGGTTCAGTTCTTCAGCCCATTCTTTTTCTTCCGTTTTACACTTTTTATATAATTCCAGCAAACGCGTTTTCCTTGACTGTATTCTTCCATTTCCTGTTTTTTCTCTGGCCATCTCCACAAATACCCGCTTCGGCGGTTTCCCTAATACCTTACACAATTCTTTTACTACCAAAAGCGTCTGCCAAATCTGACGGCGTACTGCTGGTGAAACATATAATTCCTGTATTAACTGATATGAAATTTCTCTATTTTCATCCTTTCCATTTTCTTCCTCTATTGCAGTTATAAAACTATATTTTTCACTTAAAAGCTGCATGAGATTATCATTACTTTCCCAAAGGGCGCGTAAGATCGTCCACCCTTCTCCTGTTCCTGGTGCCGGCGCTGTAATAGAATCTAAAAACTTTTCTGATAAACGCCCCCAGCCCCTATATGGAAGATTACAAAGACCAACAAGCTGCCCGTCGGATAATTGAGGAAACAATCCTTTCAATCTTTTCTTTAACAACTTTTTATCTTCTCCAAATAAAGTAATATTGAGAATTATAGATTCTTTCTCCTGCCGACTCAGCTGAACCCCTGTAAGCTTCTCCTTAAAATCGTGATAAGCAGTCAAAGAGCTTTTAAAATCACCGTCAATTCCTGTAATATCTACAGTTTTTGCAGCGATTCCTTCTCTTTTCAGGTAATCTCTCAATTTTTTCTGCGTAACCTTTCTATTCCGTTCAAATACTTCCTGATAAATTTTCTGCTTTAATTCAACTGAAACAGGTTCTCCATCCAGCCGCAGATTATTCAACTCATTTAATACCATAAACTTACTGTACATCAATGAGTATTTTGGCAATACATCCTTATGAATTAAATAGGTACATTTATTCGTCATCCTCCGAATAAACTGCTCTGCGCTTGCTTCCTCATCAATAATTTCTTCAAAATTCCAAGGATAAATTTTTCCAGCCCCTTTATATTTTACCCAATTCGTACGTTTTTTGTTTTTCTCAATACCATTTAACGGCCCTACATAATAGGGAATTCGGAATGTAAAAGTTTTTCTTATTTTTTCTCCCTGTTCTTTTAAAAGAGGTATACGCTCCTGCAAGTTGGACAAAATCTGACTCAACTCATATAAATGGATTTGGTATGGAATCACGCTATTATCTTTTGTTACCTGCCTAGGTAAAAAACGGCCTTTTTCTATCTCTCCCTTTAAATATGCCACCGCCTCTTCATCATCAATACAATCCATAACTTCTTTCTTTAAATATTTGTAAAAATCATCCTTATTGCATCGTTTCCCTAAAAGCTCCTGTTTTTTTCCATTCTTTTTAGACATTCCTATATACGCGCTGTAATTTGAAATTTTCTTGTCTGTCTTTACAAAAATATCCTTATACGCATCAGGAGACAAATTTTCCTTTACCAGCTTTTTTAAATAAATCAAATCCTCCTTATGTTTTTCATACAAGGCTACCTTTACAGCAGAAATAGAGGCATGTCCAGCTAAAATATCCGCCAGTACTGCCCAATCGTATACCGCCTTTGCATATTCAATAATTATATATTTCTCACCTAAAACCGACTGGATTTCAACTGCGTATTCATCATATCCGCTATCTGAAAAAGCAAGCTTCGGCCTTTCACTTCCATCAAGCTGTTTGTCTCCAAAAATATCGCTTAAGTTTACTGTTCCTCCTGAAACTAAATTTAAAATTGCTTTCTCACATTTTGAAACAGCCTTTAAGTTTTTTATCAATTCTGTTTTTTTACCCGTTCTCGTTAGTTGATTACTTTTTAGTATTTCTTCCACATTCAGATACTGTTCTTCATCTAATTCTAAATTAAAATCTAACTCCTCATTTTTTACTGCCTCTAAAAATTGCTGGAACGTAGTTTT
>CATKYY010000208.1 GCA_949841225.1 uncultured Acetivibrio sp. | reverse complement strand
TATCATATCCCGGTGACGCCTTGGTGACTTCTAAATTACAAAATTGTAATATTCGTACAAAAAAAGCTCTGGGGTTTATCCACAAAGCCTTTTTTACTATTTTTCCTTTATATTCTATAGTTATCCTAATTTATTATAGCAGACATCCTTCGCTGTAAAATATTCTGCATAAGCATCTTTAGTTTCTATCGCCGGGTCTGTCGTATGCAAACCCATTTTAATTTCCTGCCTTTCTCTGCGTTACCGCAGCGGTATTCTGGGCCATAACCCCTACCAGCTTATGAGGCGCATAAAGCTCCTCCAGATACGCCGTCTCAGAATCAGAAAGCATAAGGTCTGCCGCCTTTACCGCCCCTTCTATATGGCGCAGCTTCGTAGCTCCAACAACAGGAGAAGTCGTCTTTTTCAAAAGCCATGCCAAAGAAATCTCCGTCATAGAAACGCCCCTTTCCTTAGACAGCTCTGCAACCCGTTCAATCACTTGCCTATCCTGTTCTTCCGAATCCTGGTACTTTGATTTTGCAAAGCTATCCTCAGCCAGCCTTTTAGACGTTTCTCCCGGCTGTTTGGAAAGCCGCCCTCCTGCCAGGGCGCTGTATGGGGTCAAGGCAATATTTTCTTCCCTGCAATAAGGCGCCATTTCCCGTTCTTCCTCTCTGAACAGCAGGTTGTAATGTCCCTGCACCGACACAAATTTTGGAAAGCCCTCTTTTTCTGCAAGGGCGTTTGCCTTGGCAAGCTGCCATGCAAAACAGTTGGAAATACCAATGTACCTGGCTTTTCCAGCCTTCACCACGTCATTTAGCCCTTCCATAATTTCATATAATGGAGTTTGATAATCCCACATATGGCAGATATATAAATCCACATAATCCATGCCAAGATTCGCAAGACTTTTATCTATCATATCCGTAATATGCCGCTGTCCTGTAACCCCGGCCTCTATTTCCTCCTGGCTTCTGGGCAGGAATTTCGTAGCGACTACTACATCCTCCCGCTTTGCAAAATCCTTCAGGGCGCGGCCCAAATATTGTTCGCTGGTGCCTCCCTGATAGGCGATGGCCGTATCATAAAAATTAACTCCCAGTTCCAGACCCCTTTTTATAATTTCCCGAGAGCCCTCCTCATCCAGAGTCCAGCTGTGCTGCCCCTTTCCTGCCTCGCCAAATCCCATGCACCCCATACAGATACGGGATACCTTTAAATCAGAATTTCCTAATTTTGTATATTCCATCTCAAACCTCATTTCTGTGCTTACCTTAAATGTTATAGCGTAAATAGTCCAATTTCTCCAGTTGAGCCTCCTTGTAGTGTATTTCCTCCAACGCCGCTTTGCGCCTTTGATTCAGCATCTTAACCCGTTGCTTTTCTGTACTCTCTCCCTCAAGCAGCAGACGCATATAGGTTTTAATCTCCTCCTTGTCAAAGCCTGCGTCACGCAGGGTTATCATCAAGCTTAACCGCTCCAGATCCATATCGTCATACTGCCGTTCTCCTGGCTTTCCTTCTGAATTAAATAGTCCCCAGCTTTCATACGCATAAAGAAGCTCTATAGGAATACTATAACGCTGGCTTACCTCATAAATCGTCATGCCTATACTTCCCTTCAAAATAACCCATGCAACCAAAACAAAGAATCCTGCTCCGCAGGATTCTCCGCCTGCGGCGGGTCGCTTTAGCGGCATATTTCTTTTCCGCCGCAGTGCGATAATTGTTTTTTATTTTATAGGGAATCCGAAGAAATTTCCTATTATATAAAAAATAAAGATGCTCTTTTGGAACATCTTCATTATATTGAAAAAATATAAAAATGTCTAATACCTATACTAAATAATAAAAAATGCCTAAATTGCATTTTTAACCCACTGAATAAAGCAAGAAACTGTTTTGGAAGAGGCCTGATTCTTTTTCCATACAAGTACAGAGCCTGTTTCCAAGATAGGAACAAAAGGCACAAAGCGCAGCTCGTCATTGTAAACAGTCCCAAGATCAAAACACAGGGCGGAGCCTACCCCGCTCCTTACCATCGCCGCCGCATTTACAATCAAATTATAAGTCGCTGCAATCTGAAGCCTTTCATAAAAATCCCCAAACCAGCTGGCTAATTCATTTTTCACCAGCTCACGCTTTACCATCAATAAAGGCACATCCACCAAATCCTCCGGGCAGACATAGGATTTTTCGGCAAGCCTTGAATCCCGCCGTACCAGGACTCCCCACCTCTCCTTATAGGGCATACGAATAAACTCATATTTTCCAATATCCACAGGCTCTGTCAAAAGCCCTATATCCAAAATTCCTCTTTCAATCCTCTCTTTTATATCATCCGCAATCGCGCTGTAAATACTAAATTGCACCAGCGGATGCTTCTTTTGGAACAAATAAATCTGTTCCGATAAAAAAGACATGCTTTTTGTTTCCCCGCAGCCAATTCCAATTTCGCCGGACAATACGGCATCTTTATGAGAAAGCTCCTGAACTGTTTTATCAGATAAAGCGACCAGCTCCTGCGCCCGGCGCTTTAACAGCAGGCCGTCCTCTGTAAGTAAAATACTGTGCCTGCTCCTGTGAAACAGCTTTACCCCCAGCTCCTCCTCCAACTGCATAAGCTGTCTTGAAAGGGTCGGCTGCGTAACATGGAGAAGCTTTGCAGCCCTTGTAATATTTTCCTCCCTGGCAGCCATCAAAAAATACTTTAAAACACGTAATTCCATACAACCGCTCCTTTCTCAAGCACGCCTTATTATCATGATAGTGCTATACCGTCGTTTTATAAAAACGCAAAATAAACCTAGCTCCGCCCTTCCTTCCATTTTCCGCCTTAATCGCCCCTCCCTGGGCGGCAACTATCATCCTCGCAAGGGCAAGGCCGATTCCTACGCTGTTTTTCCCCGCATTCTTCCCCTTATAAAACCGTTCAAACAAATGGGGTAAATCCTCAGAAGCAAAACCAGGCCCGGTATCGCAAATAGAAAATTCTGTAAACAAAGCGGTTTCTCTTATCTCCACTGTCAACGTCCCGCCATCTGGAGTATGCTCCATGCAATTCTTTAAAATGTTCCCAACCGCTTCCGCGGTCCAGGAAAAATCCCCTAAAAAGCTTTCCTCTCCAGAAGAAAAAAGAAGCAGTTCCTGGCTTCGCAAATCCATAGGAATAGCAATCGCTTCCGCCGCTTTTTCTACAACCTGCCTCGCATTTACCTTAGTCCTGTCCATCTGCACTGTTCCTGTATCCAGCTTTGACATTTTCAGCAAGGTAGCAATCAGCCAGTCAATCCTGGAAAGAAGCTGGCATAAATCCCTGACC
>CATKYY010000207.1 GCA_949841225.1 uncultured Acetivibrio sp. | reverse complement strand
ATATAATAAATAAGGTTAAATATGCGAAAGACATATGAAATTATACGAGGTGAGATAAATGAATTATGAAAATTATGAAGTAGTTATGCCGGTTTTGATTGCATTTGCAGTCAGTGTTGTTTTGTGTCCGATTTTTATACCTTTTTTAAAGAAGCTAAAATTTGGGCAGTTTGTCCGGGATGACGGACCAGAGGCACATTTGAAGAAGACAGGAACGCCTACGATGGGAGGCATCATTATTTTAGTGAGCGTTGTTTTAACCTCTGCTTTTTATATGGGGGGAAACACGCAGATGCTTCCGGTTTTATTTGTTACCCTGGGATTTGGGGTGATTGGTTTTCTGGATGATTACATTAAGATTGTTATGAAACGTTCCCTGGGGCTTCGGGCATGGCAGAAAATGCTGGGTCAGGTTGTGGTGACGGGTACCTTTGGATATTATCTGTTGAAGGTAGTAGACTTTGGCACAGATGTTATCCTGCCTTTTACCGGAGGAAAGACCTGGGATTTAGGAGGCTTGTTTGTACCTTTTTTATTTGTAGCCGTTTTAGGTACGGTAAATGGGGTGAATTTTACGGACGGCCTGGACGGTCTGGCTTCCAGCGTTACGGTTTTAGTAGCTACTTTTTTTACGGTAGTAGCTATTGGGACCGGAAGCGGTATTTCTCCGATTACTTGCGCGGTAGTAGGAAGCCTTTTGGGATTTTTAATGTATAATGTTTACCCGGCAAGGGTGTTTATGGGCGATACCGGGTCTCTGGCTTTGGGGGGCTTTGTATCTGCGGCGGCCTTTATGCTGAAAATGCCGTTGTTTATTGTAATTGTAGGATTGATTTATCTGGCAGAAGTGCTGTCTGTGATGATCCAGGTAACATATTTTAAGGCGACCCATGGAAAGCGGTTTTTTAAAATGGCGCCCCTTCACCATCATTTTGAGCTTTCCGGCTGGCCGGAAACAAAAGTAGTCGCCGTATTTGATATTGTTACCGCAGTTTTGTGCTTGCTTGGCCTGGCCGCCTTGTAGGAAAAGGAGAAAAGAGGGTATCTATGGATTTAGTTGGAAAAAATGTGTTGGTAGTGGGAAGCGGAATCAGCGGCGTGGCGGCGGTAAAGCTTCTTTCTACTGAGGGAGCCAATATTATATTGCAGGATGGAAATGAAAAGCTGACAAAGCAGGATGTTTTAGATAAACTGCCCCGGAGCCTGGAGGTCAAAGTAATTATCGGGGAGCTTCCAGAGGAAATAAAGAGACAGGTAGACCTGGCGGTATTAAGCCCTGGAGTACCGACCGACCTTCCTTATATTTTAGAGATGAAAAAGGCCGGGGTTCCAATCTGGGGAGAAATAGAGCTGGCTTATCAGTTTACAAAAGGAAAAATGGCGGCGATTACCGGGACAAATGGGAAAACAACAACCACGGCTCTTGTTGGGGAAATTATGAAGAGCTATTATGTGTCGGTATACGTAGTGGGAAATATCGGTATTCCTTATACAGAAATGGTGCTGAATACGAAGGGAAGCTCTATTACGGTGGCGGAGATGAGCAGTTTCCAGCTAGAGACCGTTCATGAATTTAAACCGGAGGTCAGCGCGATTTTAAATATTACGCCGGATCACTTGAACCGCCATCATACGATGGAAAATTATATTGCCGCGAAAAAAAGGATTGCTATGAACCAGGAAATTACGGATACTTGCGTTCTTAATTATGAGGACGGGGTTTTGCGGGAAATGGCAAAGAGCCTGCGGCCTAAAGTATTCTTTTTTAGCAGTAAAAGGGAGCTTTCAGAAGGAATTTTCCTGGATAAAGAGGGAAATTTTGTATATTGCGAGAATGGGAAAAGGGAGATTGTTTGTAATATTGCCGATTTAAAGCTTTTAGGGACCCATAATTATGAAAATGTAATGGCCGCTATTGCAATTTCTTCTCATATCGGCGTGCCGATGGAGCATATCCGCAAAGCGGTAACTGCCTTTACAGCAGTAGAACATAGAATTGAGTATGTAATGGAGAAAAATGACGTTGCTTATTATAATGATTCTAAGGGCACCAATCCGGATGCTGCGATTAAGGGGATTCAGGCTATGGTAAGGCCGACTCTTTTGATTGGCGGCGGTTATGATAAGGGTTCTGATTACAGGGATTGGATTCGTTCTTTTGACGGAAAGGTAAAATACCTGGTGCTTCTTGGGCAGACAAAGGAGGAGATTGCCGCTCAGGCGAGGGAATGCGGTTTTGATCGGATTATTTTGGTAGAGGATTTAAAAGAGGCTGTAAAAATATGCGCCATGAACGCCCAGCCGGGAGATGCGGTGCTTCTTTCCCCGGCTTGCGCCAGCTGGGGCATGTTTAAAAATTACGAAGAACGGGGCAGAAAATTTAAGGAGTATGTTAACCAGCTGTAGAGTGTGTTTAAAAACAGAGGGGAGTGGCTATGGCAGGAAATAAATCAAAATCATACAGCTGTTATGACTACAGCTTGTTGTTTCTGACATTATTTTTAGTCTGCTTCGGATTAATTATGATTTACAGCACAAGCGCTTATTCAGCTCAGGTATTCCGAAACGGAGATTCTATGTACTACCTGAGAAAGCAGGGGGGAAGCGTTTTTATTGGTATTTTAGCTATGCTTTTTGTCTCTAAGATGGATTACCGGATTTTGCTGAAAAAAATGCCGATTCTGCATATGAGGCCCGTTACGTTAGCTTATTTTGGCTCTATTCTTTTACAGGCCGCCGTTTTTATTCCGGGCCTGGGCGTAGAATATAACGGGGCAAAACGTTGGCTGAGGCTGGGACCCGTGCAGTTTCAGCCTTCGGATCTTTCTAAGGTGGCAGTTATTTTATTTGTATCTTACATTATATACTTGGCGCCGAAAAAGATGGATAAAATGACGGGCTTTATCCGCGTTACCCTTTATATGGCTCCTTTAATTGGTCTGGTTCTTGTGGAAAACATGAGTACGGCCATTGTTATTTGCGGTATTATGGTAGGCGTTAGTTTTGTAGGAAGCCGGAAAAAATGGTATTATTTTGTGGCGGCTTTTTTCTTTGTTCTTGGCGGGGCGGCCTTTATTTTCTTTGGAGAGGCTTTCCGTATGGAGCGAATACAGATTTGGCTGGATGTAGAGAATTATGAAAAGGGCTTTCAGATTTTGCAGGGACTGTATGCGATTGCTTGGGGAGGCCTTACTGGCACAGGACTGGGAGGCAGTATGCAGAAGCTGGGCTATGTGCCGGAGGCTCAGAACGATATGATTTTTTCGATTATTTGCGAAGAGCTGGGACTTTTTGGCGCAGTTACTGT
>CATKYY010000206.1 GCA_949841225.1 uncultured Acetivibrio sp. | reverse complement strand
CTGCATTGTATCTCTGGATTATAAGAAAGCCCGCCTGCCAAAAAATCAGCTACGGCTTTGTCTGCTTCTCCTGTTACGCCGCCATACAGTTTAATGTCCGCCTCTTCCAGGGCCTGCCTGGCGCCTCCTCCGATGCCGCCGCAAATCAGAGCTTCCACCTTATGCCCTTTTAAAAAACCTGCCAGGGCGCCATGGCCGTTCCCATCTGTATTTACAATCTCAGAAGCTGTAATTTCACCGCCGGAAACCTCATAAATTTTAAACTGCTCTGTATGTCCAAAATGCTGGAATATCTGTCCATTCTCATATGTTACTGCTATTTTCATCCAAATCCTCCTTATCCAGGCTACAAAAGCATTAAGACCTGTATCCGTCGGGATTCATTGACTGCCATCTCCAGGAATCCTCGCACATTTCCTCAATACCCCGTTCTGCCTTCCAATGAAGCTCCTTCAACGCCTTCGTTGCATCAGAATAGCAGGTTGCAATATCGCCTGGGCGGCGAGGCTTAATTTCATATTTGATTGGCTTCCCACAAGCCTTTTCATAAGCCTTTACTACATCCAGTACAGAATAGCCGATACCCGTTCCTAAATTGTAAATAGACACGCCGTCCTTATCCTTCAGCTTTTCAATAGCGCGAACATGACCGATAGCCAAATCCACAACATGGATATAATCCCTTACTCCGGTTCCATCCGGCGTATTGTAATCATCTCCAAAAACGCCAAGACAGGCAAGCTTACCTACCGCTACCTGAGCGATGTAAGGAACCAGGTTATTCGGAATCCCCTTTGGATCTTCGCCAATCAGACCGCTTTTATGCGCTCCAATTGGATTGAAATAACGGAGCAGCACTACGTTCCACTCTGGATCTGCCACATTCAAATCTGTCAGTATCTGTTCTAACATGCTTTTTGTCTGTCCATAAGGGTTCGTGCAATGCCCTTTTGGGCATTCCTCTGTAATTGGAATAAAAGCTGGGTCTCCATAAACAGTTGCAGAAGAACTAAATACAATATTTTTGCATCCATGCTCCCTCATAACATCGCACAAAACTAAGGTTCCAGTAATATTGTTATGATAATATTCCAATGGCTTGCTTACCGACTCTCCTACTGCCTTTAAACCAGCAAAATGAATTACGGAATCTATCGTTTCTTTTTCAAACACTTCGGCCAACGCTGCCTTATCCAACAAGTCTACTTTATAAAAAGTAACTTTTTTTCCAGTAATTTGTTCTACCCGTTCTAGGGATTTTTCGCTAGAATTGCATAAATTGTCAACAACCACTACCTCATAGCCTCCCTGCAAAAGCTCTATACAGGTATGGCTTCCAATATAGCCGGCTCCGCCGGTAACCAATATTGCCATATTAAATCCTCCTAACTATATCCTGCATGGTGTCCCATTTCTCCTCCATGTCCTTCACCAGCTTAAACTGGGTACGGCAACGGTCCAGATTCTGTCCCTCTCTGTGGATTTTAAAGTAGGTGTCGCCCTGGAGATAATCTGTTAAAAACCGCATACCGCACTCAAAGGTCATTACCTTGGCTCCCATCGGCAGCATTTCCCGCTCTTTTTGGGTCAGGCTTCCCTTGCAGCCCTCCATAAAGCCCTTGGTATACAATTCAAACAGCTCCATATCGCAGGAAACCTTACTTAAATCTTTCTCATCCTCCGCCGCAGTGCTGGCTCCAAACCGGATGGAATCGCCGAAATCATTGACGGCAAGCCCCGGCATAACCGTATCCAGATCAATAACGCAGATACCTTTTCCTGTCTTGCTGTCCATCATGATATTATTCAGCTTAGTATCATTATGAGTTACGCGGAGAGGAAGCTCCCCAGCCGCCAGCATATCTCCCAACGCGCAGGCCACGTCTTCCCGCTCCAGAACAAAGGCAATTTCTTCCTGTACGGAAGCCGCCCTACCCATTATATCATCTTCCACCGCCTTTTTAAAGGTGCAAAATCTTGCTTTTGTATCATGAAATCCTTTGATTGTCTCATGAAGGGTTTCTGCAGGATAATCAGAAAGCAGAGACTGGAAGTTTCCAAAGGCCACCGCGCTTTCATAAAAATCCTCCGGTTTCTCTACCGCATCGTAGCTTTCCGCCCCCTCGATAAATATATAAACGCGCCAATACTCCCCTATGCTGTCTACAAAATACGGCTTTCCGTCCTTGGCCAGAACAGCATTTAAGGTTTCACGCTCCGGGTCCCCGCCTTTTTCCGTAATTTTCTTCCTTAAAAAAGACGTCACGTTCATAATATTTTCCATCAGCTCCACAGGCTCTGTAAAAATCTCCCGGTTCATCCGCTGAAGGATATATTTTTTTTCTGTCCCATCAGAAGCCGTACAGCGTACTAAAAAAGTATCGTTGATATGGCCGCTCCCATAGCCGACCGCCTCTTCCGGCCTGCCTTCAAACTGAAAGCTCTCCAGCGCTTCCGGTTTGCCTTTCAATAACTCTTCTCTTGTCATTCTATTCCTCCCACAGCTTTTCAGGATACAGCCCCACATCCTTAAATCCCTGAATGGCTCTTACTACATTTTCCTTATCTTCCTTATAGGTTACTCCATACCAGCGATCCTCTGACTTTAATACCTCCACGGTTGCTTTACCCTCAGTAAGAAGCTCTCCTACTACATTCGGCAGGAAATATTCGCATTTTAAAGGATTTACTTCCATATTTTTATCTAAAAACGCTGGAAAACGCTCTTTCAGCTCCTTTAGAATACTTGCGTTAAAGCCCCACATATTCATGGAAACCGTACTTCCTTCTGGAAGCCTTACCCAGCTCTTTCCATCGTCCTCTGTATATTCCGCTCCTCCGTCCCTTTTTTCAATGCGGGTTCTCTCCTGAATTCCTACCAAATATCCTTCGCCGTCCGTCTCGCATACGCCTCTTGCTACATGGCCGTTATCTGTAAGAGTATTTTCCAGGATATAGCCTACCATCGTATACCTGTATTTTTCATCATCTGGATGGGTCAAAAGATAATTATAAATCAACCGGAAGGCTTCCGCTCCATAATAATCATCTGCATTAATTACGGCAAACGGCCCTTCCACCGCCCCAATACAGCTCATAACAGCGTGGCCCGTGCCATACGGTTTTACTCTGCCTTCCGGCGTCGTATACCCTTCTGGAAGATTATTAAGATCCTGGTATACATAAGTAATCTTTACCCTTTTCTCTATACGGTTGCCAATAACCGTACGAAAATCCTCTTCCCGTTCCTTTTTAATAATAAATACCAGTTCTTCAAAACCTGCCTGAATCGCATCATAAATAGAAAAATCAATAATAATATGGCC
>CATKYY010000205.1 GCA_949841225.1 uncultured Acetivibrio sp. | reverse complement strand
AGGATTCTTTGTTCTGATAGAAAGAAAAGAGGGAGAACATGGGTTTTATTTCTTATATAAAAGAGGAAATACAGATTATCAGGGAACGGGATCCCGCTATCAAATCAAATATGGAGGTATTCCTTTATCCCAGCTTTAAGGCGATTATAGGATACCGTATCAGCCACTATCTGTTTGTAAGAAAGCATTATTTTCTGGCAAGGTGGTATTCTCAGAGAATGGTGAGAAAAACCGGAATAGAGATTCATCCGGGAGCTGTCATAGGAAAAGGGCTGTTTATAGATCATGGAAATGGTGTTATAATAGGAGAGACGGCAGTTGTAGGAGATAATGTTACTTTATATCAGGGAGTTACCCTTGGAGGGACAGGAAAGGAACAGGGAAAACGACATCCTACGATTGAGGATAATGTTATGATTAGCGCAGGGGCGAAGGTTTTAGGCTCTTTTACTGTAGGGGAGAATTCTAAAATTGGAGCCGGCTCTGTCGTTTTGTCAGAGGTTCCGCCAAATTCTACCGTGGTGGGCGTTCCTGGAAGAGTAGTAAAAAGAGACAATGTAAAGGTTCCAAGGGAGGAGCTGGATCAGGTGCATTTACCGGATCCTGTGCTGAATGACATTTCCAGCCTCCAAAGGGAGGTAGAGCGCTTGAAGGCCAGGCTTCAAAGGCTTGAAGGCGGGGAAGAGGAGAAAGGGGCGGTATGCTCCAGAGAGGAAGGTTAGAATGAAAGTATATAATACGTTAACGAGAAAAAAGGAAGAGTTTGTGCCTTTAGAGGAAGGTAAAGTAAAAATGTATGTCTGCGGCCCTACGGTATATAATTATATTCATATTGGAAACGCCAGGCCTATGATTATATTTGATACAGTGCGGCGCTATTTTGAATACAAGGGATATGATGTAAATTATGTATCGAACTTTACAGATGTGGATGATAAAATTATAAAAAAGGCGGTAGAAGAAGGGGTGTCGGCTTCTGAGATTTCCGAACGGTATATCCGGGCGGTAAAAGAGGATATGGAACATCTGAATGTAAAACCGGCAACGGTTCACCCAAAGGCAACAGAAGAAATCGCGGATATGCTGGAGATGATTCAAACCTTGATTGATAAGGGCCACGCCTATGAAAAAAACGGCACCGTTTATTTCAGAACCAGAAGTTTTCCGGGATATGGAAAGCTGTCTAAGAAAAATATTGATGAGCTGGAGGCCGGACACAGGGATATTAAGGTAGCCGGCGAGGAGGAGAAAGAGGACGCCATGGATTTTGTCCTTTGGAAGCCAAAAAAGGAAGGAGAGCCGTTCTGGCCGTCTCCTTGGAGCGACGGACGTCCTGGCTGGCATATTGAATGTTCTGTGATGAGCAAAAAGTATTTAGGGGAGCAGATTGACATTCATGCAGGCGGCGAGGATTTGATTTTCCCCCATCATGAAAATGAAATTGCTCAAAGCGAGGCTACCAATGACAAGGAATTTGCTAAGTATTGGCTTCATAATGGTTTTTTAAATATTGATAATAAGAAGATGTCCAAATCGGAAGGGAATTTTTTTACAGTAAGAGAGGTTGGTGAAAAATACCCTTATGAGGTTTTACGGTTTTTTATGCTGTCCGGCGCCCATTACCGCATGCCTCTGAATTTTAGCAGAGAGCTGATGGAGGCGGCGAAAAATGGTCTGGAGAGGATTATCACTGCTGTAGAAAAGGTAAAAGGACTTTTAGATAGAGCTGAAGAAAAAGAAATTTCCGAAGAAGAGGCAGGGTTTTTATCTCAGCTGGAACAGCTCAATGAGAAGTTTGACGCGGCTATGGACGATGATTTTAACACGGCGGATGCGGTTTCTGTTATTTTTGAAATGGTGAAGCTTTCCAATACCCAGATAAAGGAAACCTCTTCCAAAGAGGTAGTTCAAAAAACCTACGAAAGACTTACCCTTTTGTGCAATATACTGGGTATTCGGGCAGAACGGAAGGAAGAGCTTTTAGATGAGGAAATTGAAAGGCTTATAGAGGAACGCCAGGCAGCTAGGAAAAGCCGTGATTTTTCAAGGGCGGATGAAATCCGCGGCTTGTTGCTGGAGAAGGGAATTGTATTAGAGGATACCAGGGAAGGCGTAAGATGGAAAAGGGCGTAGGCAGCTTTTTGGACTGCGTAAAAAAAGAATTTCAGCTAGAGGATAAAGAGGCGAAGCAGTATTCGCCTCTTACTCTGGCTTATATTGGCGACGGCGTATATGATTTGGTTATCCGTACTATTTTAGTAGAAACGGCGAATCAGCCAGTAAAAAATCTTCACCGGAAGGCAAGCTCTATTGTGAAAGCCGGGGCTCAGGCAAGGCTTGCACATGAAATTCTGGACAGGCTGACGGAAGAGGAGATGTCCATATATAAGAGAGGAAGAAATGCAAAATCGGCTACTTCTGCTAAAAATGCCAGTATTACAGACTATCGGACCGCTACAGGGCTGGAGGCGCTAATGGGGTATCTGTATATGGAAAATAAAATGGAACGGGCCGTAGCGTTGATTAGGGAAGGGCTGGCGCGCGTAGAACAGGTTTCTTACGCAGCACAGAATAAGTAATGAAAAGCAGTGTACAAAAAGAAGTGTAGAAATGGAGTAAAAAATGAGATATGAAGAATTGACGATAGAAGGCAGAAACGCCGTTTTGGAGGCATTTCGCGCAGGAAAAACGATAGACCGCCTGTTTATTCAGGACGGCTGTCAGGACGGCCCCATTAAATCAATACTCCGGGAGGCAAAAAAGACGGATACGATTCTTTCTTTTGTAAAAAAAGAGCGGCTAAACCAGATGTCAGAAACAGGGAAGCATCAGGGGGTTATCGCTTATGCCGCCGCCTATGAATACGCTGATATTGAGGATATGTTTGCATTGGCGGAGCAAAAAGGAGAGGATCCTTTTTTGGTAGTTCTGGATAATATAGAAGATCCTCATAATCTGGGGGCGATTATCCGTACCGCAAACCAGGCGGGCGCTCATGGAATTATAATCCCAAAACGCCGGGCGGCAGGCCTGACCGCAACAGCTGCGAAGGCTTCGGCGGGAGCGGTTAATTATACGCCGGTGGCGAAGGTCACGAATTTGGCGGCCACGATAGAAGAGCTGAAAACCAGGGGCCTTTGGTTTGTCTGCGCTGATATGGACGGGGAGCCTATGTACAATTTAAATTTAAAGGGTCCTATAGGTCTGGTAATTGGAAGCGAGGGCGAGGGCGTAGGCCGCCTGGTGAAGGAAAAAGGCGATTTGGTGGCAAGGATTCCTATGAAGGGGGATATTGATTCATTAAACGCCTCAGTTGCTATGGGCGTTCTGGCATAC
>CATKYY010000204.1 GCA_949841225.1 uncultured Acetivibrio sp. | reverse complement strand
CTTTGTACATCTTACGTTCCATTCACACCCTCATTTCCTCTAGAAGATATTTCAAACATCCTCTAATATTCCTCTTATATTTTTTGTATTTACAGGCCGGAAAAAACCTCTGCCTTCCATAATCCCGGCAGCCCAAAGCTCCCTATCGGCTCCTCCAGAGCCGATATAAAATAAATCAGGCGCCGGATTCTCTGGCGGCCTCATTTCCAGCCACAAGTGACGCTGGTAAATTTCATCCAAAGCCAGGACAATTTCCTCTTCTGCTTCAATTAAAAACCGTTTTTCTCCAAAATAAATAAAATGAGGATAACCTCTTTCTAAAAGAGCGGCGCTCAGGGAAAGCAGAGCCGACAAGGCTAAATCCCATTCCTTTAAGGCGGCTTCTCCAGACAGCTCCCTCCCAAAATCAAACCAAATCCCCGTTGCTACCATTACAGGCAGGCTGTATTCCTTTACAATCCATTCCTCTCTTTTAGAGCTTAATTTCCAATGAATAGCCGAAATACGGTCTCCCGGGCGGTACTCATGGAATCCGAAAATCTCTCCGGGGCTATCTCCCGGCTGATACTCTGAAAAACGCTCTTCCTCCTCTTCCGAAGCCAGCCCGACCGGAGTATAATCTCCCACAATCTCTACCAGCTCAGGCAACGCCCGTACTAAAAAGCGGCCCCTCGCCTCCTTTTTCGGAAAAAAGCAAAGGCCAAAATAATCATAAATCCAAAATCCTCTGTAAATAATCTCCAGTCTTCCACAATGCTCCGCTGTAATCGGAACCTCAATTTGATTTCTGCTCCTTCCCTTTAAAACAAAACTCCTTTTTACTAAACAACGTTTCTTTTGATAAGGCAGCCTGGCTTCTACCTTCAGTCTTCCAGGAAATCCAGGCAAAAAGCTCCTGTTTTCCGCTAAAAAACCAGCTTCCAAGACGTCGCCCCTTTGCGCCAGCTCTTTCACCGCCATAGGCTCTATTTTAATCTGCCGCCGGCCAGCCAGTAAAAAAAAGAATAGCACAAGAGGAAGCAGCCACAAAACTACCGCTGCCAGCCATGTGCTGTAACCGCTATATAAAATTGCAAGAACCGTACCATAAACTAGCAATACGAAATATAAAAACCGGTTTTTCCACATAATTACTCTACCACCCTGGGCGCTTTTACTGCTTCCAATACCTGCGCCGTAACCTCTTTCATCCCGGCGCGGTTCAGTCTTCCTTTTGCATTCAGCAAAAGCCTGTGGGCAGAAACGTCGTAAAACACCGCCCTCACATCCTCTGGGAGACAGTATTCCCTGCCCTTTACAAAGGCTCTTGCCTTCGCCATACCCACCAGGGCAAGAGACCCTCTCGGGCTTAAACCCAGTTCCAAAAAATCATGATTTCTGGTCGCTTTCGCCAATTCTGCAATATATTTAAAAATTGCATCATGAACAAAAACCTGCCCGGTTTCCCTTTGAAAACGAAGCAGGTCCCTGCCGTCCGCCGTCTGCTTCACCAGCTCTAATGGATTTTCCTGCTGCCTTCCCTTTAAAATTTCAATCTCATCCTCTTCTCTTGGATACCCCATAGTAAGACATACCATAAACCGGTCCATCTGGGATTCTGGAAGCCTTTGAGTCCCCACAGAGCCTACCGGATTCTGGGTCGCAATTACAGTAAAAGGCCGGGGAAGCTCCCTGGTAATACCGTCCACAGTTATCCTTCCCTCTTCCATAGCCTCTAAAAGGGCCGACTGGGTTTTAGAAGAAGTCCTGTTAATTTCATCCGCCAAAAATAAATTGCAAAGCGCCGCTCCCGGCTTATACACAAATTCCCGGTTTTCCCCCATAATAGAAAAACCAACCACATCGCTCGGCAGCACGTCCGGCGTAAACTGCATCCGCCGGCAATCCAAGCTGAAAGCCCTGGAAAACGCCATAGCCAGCGTCGTTTTCCCAACGCCGGGTATATCCTCCAAAAGAATATGCCCTCCTGCCAGCATAGCCATCAAAACCTTCTCTATTATATCATCCTTGCCCTTTACGGCCTTCTTTACTTCATTTATAACACTCTCTATCTTATGCTCCATAAGTCTCTCCATCTGCTCTTATCGTTTGCCTTTTGGCTGCTTTCCCCATTATAATGTATTTACCATTATCCCGCAACGGTAATTTTAGGGAGTTTCCGCATTTTGCAAACGACAAGCCGGAAGGAGGAGATAGAACGGTTATCTTGCATTGATATGCACCGTTAAAAGCACAAATTTGTGGTTTTGTTTGTTAGAGACGGACATTTGTGTCCGAATTTAGCAAACAAAACCGCAGGTTTGTACTTTGCTTCGGTGTGTGAGAGCAAGATAACCGTTCTACCTCCCCCTCCTGGCCTGCTGTTTGCAAAATACGGAAACTCAAGTAATTTTTTCTTGTATTTTTACACTTTTAAGCAAAACAAAGGCTGCCGCATTTAAAATGTGGCAGCCCCAATCATTTATATAGTTATGTATATCACTTTCTGTTATTCAAATGTGGCCTCTATTTTACCTGATATAGCATTTGTATTTGTTGGCGCAGCTGCAATTACTATTTCATAAGAGCCGTCAGGGATAGTCGAGGTTCCCAAATTCTTGATTCCTGGAGAATTGAAATCGGTTAAATACATCTTTCTGGTATTAATATTATAAAAACCTGCTTTCATCGTTTCCGTACGAGGCGTCCATGTTAAGCTCATTCTAACAGTAGTAACCCCTGATATTACCACTAATTTGCCTCCCGTATGTTTAGCAATACCTGGAGATAGATTTGAAAAACTATAATCTACATCAAATCCCCCCTGAGGAAAAGCCATATTTTCTTCTAGCACTTCTCCTGAATCAAAAGAAATATAGTCGCCTGATTGATATATTCCATTAATCAAAGCATTCATTTCCTCATCGGACATCGTCGCTTTAGGTTTTTCAAAATCTTCTGCTTCCTCAATTACATAATCGTCTGCATCTACACAGTAGAATTCATCAACTACGGTAGCGCTCATATATTGTCCAGAAGAAAAGACCAAAACGCTCCCCAGAAGAAAAAGCACTAACTTTTTCATTTTAACCCCCATTCCATCGAGCTTATACGTCCTCCCGCAGCTTGAACTGAGCCGTCATATCGTCCAGCGTAACAGCCTGCGCGGTAAGCTCTTCGCTAGTAGCAGAAACCTGTTCCGCCACTGCAGAATTACCCTGTACTACCTCGGAAATCTGCTCTACTCCCTTTTCCAGCTGAGACATCAAATCCGCCTGCTGAGCTGAATTTTCACTGGATACCTTAGCGCCCTCAACAATTTCACGAAGCCCTTCAATTACCTTTTCCATTGCTTCAGCGGTTCTTGTTGTAATCTCGCTTCCTTTATTTACCTCGCTAATGGATGTTTCAATCAGCTTTCTGGTATTTACAGCCGAATCCGCGCTGTCTTCCGCCAGCTTTCGTATCTGGTCCGCTACAACGGCAAACCCTTTTCCTGCTTCTCCCGCCCTGGCTGCTTCAATCGCTGCATTTAAGGAAAGCAAGTTGGTCTGGGATGCAATATCCTC
>CATKYY010000203.1 GCA_949841225.1 uncultured Acetivibrio sp. | reverse complement strand
CCATATTAGTGTTCCGCTGGCAAAGGAAAAAAAGGTGAAGCTTATGCCGGTGGACAGCGAGCATTCCGCTATTTTCCAATGTCTTCAGGGAAGCCAGGGGCCGGAGGAGGTAGAGAAGCTGGTTTTAACTGCTTCCGGCGGGCCGTTTCGCGGGCGGACGCTTTCACAGCTTAGGGAGGTTCAGGTAGAGGACGCCCTGAAGCACCCGAATTGGGCCATGGGAAGAAAGATAACGATAGATTCCTCTACTATGGTAAATAAGGGTCTGGAGGTTATAGAAGCAAGGTGGCTGTTCGATGTGGACTTTGATCATATTGAGGTAGTTATCCAGCCGCAGAGCATTATTCATTCTATGGTGCAGTTTAAGGACGGCGCGGTGGTTGCGCAGCTGGGTACGCCGGATATGCGCCTTCCGATTCAGTACGCCTTATATTATCCATACCGCAGATTTTTAGGAGGAGAGCGGCTGGATTTTTGGAAAATAAAGGAGATTACCTTTGAAAAGCCGGATATGGAAACCTTCCGGGGGCTTTTACTTGCTTATGAGGCCGGGCGTCGGGGAGGGAGTATGCCGACGGTATACAATGCGGCCAATGAAAGGGCGGTAGAAAGATTTTTAAAGAAGGAGATTAGCTATCTGACGATTTACGATATGATAGAATATGCCATGGAGCATCATGCTTTTGCAGAAAATCCGTCTTTTGAGGAAATACTTTCTATTGAAAGGGAGACAGTCAGGCTGTTGAATGAAAGGTGGCGATAGAGCGTGTTTCAAACATGCTCTAGGAAAGGTTATAGAGAAATGAGGTAGGAGAAGCGATGAATATAGTAATTGCAGTTTTGATTTTTACAGTTATTATTGTTATTCATGAGCTGGGGCATTTTCTTCTGGCGAAGAAAAACGGCGTCGGCGTTATTGAATTTTCTGTAGGCATGGGTCCCAGGATTATTACCCTGGCAAAAACGAAGACGGGATTAAAGACCGTGTTTTTTATTTCCCAGGATAAATTTGAGCAAAGGGAGGATTGGAAGGATATTACAAAGTATTCCTGGAAGCTTTTTCCTATTGGCGGCTCTTGTATGATGCTGGGTGAGGATGAAGCGAATCCTTCGCCGGATGCTTTTAATAATAAAGGGGTTTGGGCAAGAATTTCTGTTATTTTTGCAGGTCCGTTATTTAACTTTATTCTGGCGTTTGTACTTTCTTTGTTTATCGTTGGGCTGGCGGGTTACGATAAGCCGGTGATTTCCCAGCTGGAGCCGGGATTTCCTATGGAAGAGGCCGGATTTTTGGTAGGAGATGAAATTACCGCTATTAATGGAAAGCATATTTTTATTTCCAGGGAAATTTCTAATATTATGCAGTTTAATCCTTTGTCTGGGAAGCCGGTAGAAATTACTTATGTCCGTAATGGAGAAAAGGCCGTCGCCCAGGTAGTTCCAAAGGAGGTAGAGGGAGGCTACCGTCTGGGCTTTGGTTATGGCGGCAGCTATGAAAAGACTGGGCCGGCAGGTCTTGTGAAATATGGCCTGATTGAGGTAAAATACTGGATTGAGCTGACGATAGAAAGTCTTGGACAGCTGATTACCGGCAAGGTAAGCGCAAAGGAGGTAGCCGGACCGGTAGGCATTGTAGGTATGGTTGGCAATGCGGTAGATGCCGGAAAGAGCTACGGCCTGCTAAATGTAATTGCCGTTATTTTAAGAATGAGTATTTTAATCAGCGCCAATCTGGGCGTTATGAACCTTTTGCCGATTCCGGCCCTGGACGGAGGCCGCCTGGTATTTCTTTTGATTGAGGCTTTCCGGGGCAGGCCGATTGACAGAGAAAAGGAAGGCATGGTGCATTTTGCCGGGCTGGTAGTTTTAATGCTGTTTATGGTATTTGTAATGTATAATGATATTACAAGGCTTTTGTAAAGGAGAAAGGTTATGTTTCGCAGTCATACAAGGACGGTTTTGATTGGAGATAAGAAAATTGGCGGCGGCAGCCCGGTATTAATTCAGTCTATGACGAATACAAGGACAGAGGATGTAGAGGCTACGGCAGGACAGATACAAAGATTAACCGGGCTGGGGTGCGATATTGTCCGGTGCGCGGTTCCTGGCATGGAGGCGGCCAGGGCGTTGGGGGAAATAAAGAAAAGAATTTCCATTCCTCTGGTAGCGGATATTCATTTTGATTATAAGCTGGCAGTTGCAGCAATAGAAAACGGCGCTGATAAAATACGGATTAATCCGGGAAATATCGGATCGAAGGACCGGGTGGCCGCAGTTGTTAAGGCGGCAAAGGAAAGAAATATTCCTATCCGCGTAGGCGTAAACAGCGGTTCTTTAGAAAAGTCCTTCCTTGAGAAATACGGCGGGGTAACAGCCGAGGGATTAGCGGAAAGCGCGTTGGGTCAGGTGAAGCAGATAGAAGACCTGGGTTATGATAACCTGGTGATTAGTATTAAGTCTTCCGATGTGCCAATGTGCATCCGGGCTCATGAGCTGATAGCTAAACAGACGCTGCACCCTCTCCATGTGGGGATTACAGAGGCTGGTACTCTTTATTCTGGCAGCATAAAATCCGCAGTAGGGCTGGGAGCTATTCTTTCCCAGGGAATTGGCGATACCATACGGGTATCTCTGACCGGCGCGCCTGAGGAGGAGATAAAAGCAGCAAAGGCCATATTGAGGACCTTAGGGTTGAGAAAAGGCGGTATTGAAGTAGTTTCCTGCCCAACCTGCGGCCGTACGCGGATTGATTTGATTGGTCTTGCGAACCAGGTGGAGGATATGGTACAGGGCTTTGACCTGGATATTAAAGTGGCCGTTATGGGCTGCGTTGTCAATGGACCGGGAGAGGCCAGAGAAGCGGATATTGGAATTGCAGGAGGCCAGGGAGAAGGCCTTCTGATTAAAAAGGGAGAAATTATAAAAAAGGCGCCAGAGGGGGAGCTTTTGGAGATTTTGCGCCAGGAGCTTTTGCATTGGAAATGAAGATGGTGATAGGATATGCAGTTTTTTGAGGTATTTGAAGGGCTTTCTGTGGGGACGGAGCTGCAGAAGCTCTTTGGGGAGGCTGTAGTAGAGCGCGTGGTGGCTTCCCGGAGCCACCGCCTTATTAAAATACATATAAAACATAGACGGCTGCTTTTTTACCGGGATATAAGGATGATGGAATACCAGCTGAAAAAGCAGCTTTTTTTAAGTACGCCGGATGAGGTTTCACTGATTCCGGTGTTTTCTCTGCCGGAAAGTTATACGCCGGAAAAGCTTTTTCCGGTTTATCTGGAGAGTATGGTGGAGGAGCTGAAAGGAGAAAGCGTTTTAGAAGCCAGTATTTTGGAGCATGCAAAATGGCGTTTTGAGGGAAATACGCTGCATTTGTCCTGCGAAGATAATTTTGTTATTAAACAGAAAACGGGGGAATTGCGAGAAAGGCTTCAATACATGCTGAACGACCGCTGCGGTCTTTTGGTATCTGTAGTTTACGATTATTATAAGCCGGAGAAAAAGGAAAAGGAAGAGCCGGTCTTTTTTTCACCGAGGCAGGTTGTGGCAGCAGCGGCAAAAGAAAGCAAAAGTTTGCCTGGAAAGGCAGAAGAACGCGGAGCCCAGGCTCCAGGTATGCAGGATAGG
>CATKYY010000202.1 GCA_949841225.1 uncultured Acetivibrio sp. | reverse complement strand
ACTCACTACCTCCGATCAACTTTTTATCTCTTCTTATTCATTCTATCCGCTTTACATACAATAATCAATTTTAAAATTGCAAACCTTCAATTACTGATTTCTTTTAAATACTCGAAGTGCAGTAATCTAAAATTATAAAAAATCCTATGATATGCTTCGAGGCAGACACATTTACAAAATCTCAGCATAGAGCAACATGGCAGACTGAAAAGAGATTCCATGAAAAAAGTTGCTTATTATCTCTAGTACAACAGTTTTTCTACAGATGAAGAAT
The DNA here is from genome assembly GCA_949841225.1 of uncultured Acetivibrio sp. Classification (GTDB taxonomy): domain Bacteria; phylum Bacillota; class Clostridia; order Lachnospirales; family Lachnospiraceae; genus Velocimicrobium. Next base: position 3,379 of record CATKYY010000202.1, on the reverse strand, counting down.
ATAAAAAGATATTTACCTCGGGCTAAAACAATTTATTAAAAACCATTAAAAATTATTGCCTGACGCAATAATTTTGCCCATTGACAAAAGTCCATAGTTCCCATACAATTTAATTGCCAAGTAAATGTGGCCATGTAGCTCAGTTGGATAGAGCGGTCGCCTGCTAAGCGATTGGTCGCGGGTTCGAATCCCGCCTTGAATATTACGCACCTGATTATTTCAGGTGCTTTTTTAATTTATCACTTATTCTCAGAATAAATGCTAATTGACAAAATCGCATTCTTACTTATATTCTAAATTTACATAATTCTATTAACTTTATTTTCTATCTAACTTATAATAATTGTTTTCAAAACAATAGAAAACACACCTTACAAACTCACTATTGGCATAAATTGAAAGTGATCCTGTTTCTAATTTTACGGAGGACTTACTATGAACACCGGATATGTCCGCTTATCAAGAGATGATGATAAATGAAAATATATCTCTATCGAAAATCAAAAACTTATTATCAGTTAATACGCCGTGGAGCGAGATATCGTCATTAATCGCCGGTATGAAGATGACAGCGTTTCATGTTATATCTTTGACCGCCCCTGTGAGTAGCAACCGAGTATATAAATTTCAAAATTATTCCCGGACAAAAGGAGCTGCCGCAAAGATTTTATCACTTTTTCCTGCAAAGAAATAGAAATCCAGCCATTCTTCCCCTTCCACAGACAGCCACGAGCCGTAGGCGGGGAGATTGCAGAAAATCGTCGGCGCCCCGGTTGCCATTAGGATACCGTATCCTTTGTCCGAAATAATCAAAGGCATTTGTTTCAATACATTCTCTCTTGAAGCTTTTTCTAAAGACATCTGCCCAGCAGCTGTTTCGTTTACGAAATCCTCACCCGGAATATTTTTACCTGAAAAACGTTCTCCAAAAGAAGCGTTTCCTGAAGAAATATATCTGGCGCTTCCGCTCAGATCCAATCCCCCTTTTCCATCCATTCCAGGCGCATAAATATGTTCCTTCTTTCCGACATCAAGAAAAAGCCAGCTTCTTCCCCTTCCCCCGCTTTCTTCCTCAATTAATCTGCATTCACCTTTTTCTGAGAGTAGAAGCTTCTTTTCCCGGTTTTTGTATTGTATGGCCCCGGTAATCTTATCCACTTGAAGGCTAAGCTCCTCTGTGAAAAGTTCTACATAAGCCCCCGACTCCTTGTACATCCAATGCTTCTCTATTTTTCCCAGAATCGGCTTTTCATCTGACAATTTTCCTTCCATTCCCCGTCTGGAAAAGGTCACCCGGAGGATTTCAGCCCCCACCGGGCACAGCCGCAATATGCCATAACGGCTCTGCAGATACAGACCATCCTTCTGTTTCGCAACCCATTTGACGGATAAATCTATTTTGGAATGCCCCATGGGTCTTAATTTTTCTGTGGGAGGCATATCACCAAAGGAAGGGCCTTTTTCCGGTTTTCTTTTTCTCGCTGCGCTTTCCTTAAGGCCGCTTTGGTAAAATTTGTCCCGCCAGTCCTCGCGGACGATCGTGGGCATTCCGATTTTCGCGGCCTGTGGTGGCGACTTGGGCGTTTCCAGCCGGGCTGTGGGCCGTAATACAGCGGCGGGCTTTCTTACGGCTGGGCGTTTATCCCGCTCTGTTTCTTCGGAATGCCTTCTTTCTGCCGACAAATTCTCTGGTGCGAAAGCTTTTCCAATACCTTCAGGCATCCCCCCGGCTATAGCGTTTTTCCCACCTACCGGTGGCTTCACTTCCTGAGACGTTTTCTTTCCCCCAAAGGCGGCTTTGTTTCCCATCCCCTTCTTTCTGTCCCCGGCGTCCTTCCCTTCACCCTGGGCTCTCACAATTACAATAGATTTCTTCCCCGCCTTCTCCCGCTTCTTTTCCGGAACCGGGTCGGCAATCAGCCCTGTCAGATTTCCCTGATGGAGCACACACAGCTCATGCAGCGCTCTTGTGGCCGCCACATACAAAAGTCTGGCGTGGCCGTCGTCCACAGGGTAGTCTTCCCTGTCCGGGTCTAAAATCAGCACCGCGTCAAATTCAAGTCCCTTTGTATAGGAAACGGGAAGTACCATGACCCCTTCCGTAAATACCGCGTCCTCCTGACTGCAATCGGTTACCGGAAGTATTTTTGCGAGCTGCGCCGCCCTTTTTTTAGTCTGGGATATGTTCCGACAGATTATTGCTATGGTGTCATAGCCTTTTGCCTGCCATTCCTTACATAAGGCGGCCGCCTCTTTGAGCAGCTTTTCTTCCCCGTTTATTGCCTTTGGCTGCTTTATTGTCCCTGGCTCCTTTGCTGCCTTGGGCTCTTCTGCTGCCCTCAGCTCTTTTATATCCTTTATCGCTTTTACTTCTTTTACCATCACGGGACTACCATGACGAATAATCGGCTCTGCCGGGTAAGAGGTAAAGCTTCCGTGCCCTAAAATCTTCATGGCAAATTCTGAGATTTCCACTGTGTTCCGGTAGCTCTTTTTTAACACCTCAAAGCCTCTGCCCTCCAGAAGAAGAAGTCCCTTTAATTCCTCCCAGTCGTTGAGACCATAGCCGAAATGAATATTCTGGGACACATCTCCCATAATCGTGTAGGTGCAGTCTTTGATACAAAAATCCAAAACTGCGTAGGCCATCATGCCAAAATCCTGGGCCTCGTCTATTACCACATGATGAGCCTCGCTGATGACCTCCGTCTCCTTTATTCTCTTATATAGATAAGCAAGAGCCGCCAAATCATACACGTCAAATTCCTGCTCCGGAAGCTCTACCGCATATCCTTTCCCAATCTGCTCCCTTAAGAAATCCCGGTACATATCGTAAATAGGGTATTTCCACACCTTCTTTCCAAAAAGGCCCCGGAAAGCTTTTAAAATTGCTTTCTGCTCCTTTTCCGTATAGCGGATACCGCTTTTCAAAAACTCGTCCTTTATTTTAATAAGAAGTCTTTCGTTAAGCAGATTGATTTTGGACTGCACGGACAAAGCCGGATTCTGGCGCAAAAAGTCTGTGATGGATTCCCCGGAAAGCAGCTCAACCATTTTTCTGCCCTTTTGATAAACAGTTCTCCCAGCAGCTCCGGTTTCAAAAACATTCTCTCCATCGGCACTGCCCCCGGAGGCATTATCCCGCACCGTATCGTCAAACACTCCTGCCACACCATCCCGGATACCCTCCACAAACTGTTTGGGATTTAAAAAAATGCTTTCCTCAGATATGGATTTCTTTTCCAAATCCCGGCAGAACGCCTCCAAATCCCGGAACCACAGTCCTGTTCCGCGGATGCAGGCTTTATCCTCCTCATGCCTGCTGCCCTGAACATTTTCCCGGATCCGGTACTTCTTTTCATCCCAGTCCTCATACAAA
>CATKYY010000201.1 GCA_949841225.1 uncultured Acetivibrio sp. | reverse complement strand
CTTTTGTTTAAAGCAACTTATTCTCTGAATTTATATAAACTTCCAAATTCATTTTTATATATAAACTCATAAAAAGTTTCTATAAAAACTTTTTCTTCCTCACTTAAAATGAAGAGATTAAAAGAAATTTGTAAGGTAATTTTGGTGTATTTTTTTGTATATGTTTTTTCGGCACTTGCATTTGTTGCTATGTTCCATACTCCTCTTTTAAAGAGTTTACATGTTTTAATGTATAGAGGAATTGTATTTGTAATTTTATCCGGCATAATAGGCGGAATCATATTAGCAGGTATAAAACATTTTGGAAAAGAGAACTGGATTACATTAAAAGATGGTTTCATTGTATTTTTATATTGCTGTTGTATCAATATGGTTTTTTTTACTTTGGTTCCTGTTACTGTTGAACGTTCTATTTCTGTTTTTATGTTAAGTTACATGGAAAATAGCCAGGAGGTATCTTTTAATAAAGATCGTATAGAAGAAGTTTTTATTGAGAAGTACATAAAGGAATATGAAGCATTTGAAAAAAGATTTAATGAACAGATAATTACAGGTAATATTCAGAAGAATAATGATGGATCCTATCAAATTACGGAACAGGGAAAAACTATTGCTTGGTGCTTCCGATTTATAGCAGATTTATTTGGTACAGATAAAAGGTTGCTTTATCCAGAATTAAGTGTTAAAACCGAAAAAGGTGAGATTCAGACATCTTACTACTGAGGAAAACAAAAGATGAATAAAAATAATTTATATGTTGTAATACCAGCATACAACGAGGAAGAAACCATAAAAAAGGTAGTTTTTGATTGGTATTCAGTGATAGAAAAAATTGGGGGGGAAAGAGCAGGCTTTTAATAGTTGATGACGGAAGCACAGATAGCACCCGGCAAATTTTAGAGAAAATTCAAATAAGATACCCTAAGCTTATAGTACTGGCAAAGGAAAATGGGGGACACGGAGCTGCTTGTATTTACGGTTATCAATATGCGATAGACCATGAAGCAGATTATATTTTTCAGACGGATTCCGACGGGCAGACAGATTCAAATGAATTTTGGAATTTCTGGGAACAGAGAGAAAATTATGATATGGTTATTGGTTGGAGAAGAAGAAGGAAGGATGGTTTTTCTAGAGTTATTGTAACAAAAGTATTAAAAATTGTTATAAGGGTTTGTTTTAAAGAGAACGTAATAGATGCAAACACTCCATTTCGGCTTATGAAAACAGATATATTAAAAAAATATATTGTTATGATTCCTGGAGGATATAATTTATCCAATGTATTATTATCTGTTATTTATGCAAAAAAGAATTTAAAAGTAAAATATATACCTATAAGCTTTCAAAAACGGCAAGGGGGGAAAAATTTTATTAATTTGAGAAAAATAATAAAAATTGGAAAGGATGCAGTTATGGATTTTACATATTTAAATAAAATGATTGAATATAAAGAAAAATAGAGAGGAGTTTTTTCATATGGTTTCGTGACCTAAAAACCCAATACCAAACCTTAAAACCTGAAATAGACCAGGCTGCTGATTTGCTGGTAAAGTTTTTGGGCTGTTATGGGGGACAGAGGCACCATTTTTACAGATAATAATGCATAGGTGGAGATGATTCGTTCCCTGTGGATTCATGCAAAGGGCAGGTGTGCTGGCATAATGGGGTTATTTTAATTTGCTGGAAATAGAGTTGTGGGTCTTATATATAACAGTTAAAAAATTGTGTGTCGTGTATATAACCTTTTTAATGGTAGCTGAAAACTTAAAGATTGGAAAAATAGCATCCTATTGGGATAAGGCTTCCAGCTGTACGAAAGCAATGGGCGCTTTGCAAATAAAGAAACAAATGGTATAATGTTCTTAAATCAATAGTTTGTAAATAGTGCAAAGGAGATTGCTCTATGGAGATTGGCGTTAGTGCAAAACTGGCAGAGAAGTTTGTTATTAGAGAAGATAAGGTAATTGAGATGATAAAGGCCAGTGGGATCCAATTTGATGAGGTTGGCGTTTTTGGAAGCTATGCCAGAGGTGATTTTACTGGCAGCAGCGATATTGATTTTTGTATTATTACGGATAACCGGCCTTCTCGCGCTGTCAGCGGCAGGCTGAGGGAAGAGATAGAGCTATTGGGGGCTGAGGTTATTTTTGTTTCAAAGGAATATTTTTTAGGGGATGCTTCCGCTTTTGCCAATAATCTTAGAAGGGATTACAGGAGGGTACTATGAAAAATAATGGTTATTATTCTATTGCCTGCAATGAGCTGCTATATTTACAGGAAAATTTAGGGACAGTGTATTATAATAGTGTTGTTACAGGTGCACAGCAGATAACAGAGAAATTATTAAAGTCTGTGGTGGAAAGAGTTACTGTCACAGAAGAGCAACTTATGCATTCTCACAATTTAAGAGGGCTGTATTCAGTAATCCATAGTGAGCTGCCGGATTTTCAGCTTAATCGGGATGCTTTATCAACATTAAAGGATTATTATTATGATTGCCGGTATCCTGGATATAATTACTGCGAAGTGACACAAGAAGAGTGCGAAGCTGCTTTAAAGACAATGTATGATACATGGGAGCAAACTAATCGGTTTCGGGAGAGCCTGGGATTATCCGTATTTCCATATGAAGCTAAGATGCTAAAGAAAAGTTAGCGGCGGCTTTTGCTGTTATCCTTTGGAAGCTGGTACATGCAGCCAGAAATGGAAGAAGCCGGGGGATTTAGCAATGGCGATGGCTGTATATATGCTTGATTTTCATACATATATACTCTCTCCACAAGACAGATAATGCAAACGTTCCATATAATTTTTCATAAATGCAAATTGTTCTACGCCTGTACAATGACAGGTATAATATTTTGTTTGAAATTGGTTTAAGTATTGTGCAAAGCCTTTCAGCGCTTCATCCAGGGGCAGCTTGGAAAAATGGAAGCCGCCGATTAAGACGTCCGGCTGAAACCAGCGGACAATATCCAGGATGCCTTTGTGGGAGCAGCCGCTGAATAGTATTTTTTTCTTATTTTCTTCTATAAGCAGGTACTGCTCATGACGGAAATCGTCCGGTATGAGCGTGCCGTTTTCATAGGTATAAAGCCCACAGCTTCCCAGGCTGTGTTTTTTTTCTTTATCGTTGCAGGAATATAAGGTAAATCCTGTGTCAATGGCAGTTATGCCGTCGGTAAAAATCAGTCTGTTATTATTTTCTAAGGCCGTGTTAAGGCCAATATATTTTTGGGGGCCGTGGCAGTGCGGCTCGAAGGCGTAAGAGCTAAGATATACTGGGGCTGTTTGATTGATTTCAAGAAAACGCTTCAGGCCGCCGCCGTGGTCGTAATGGCCATGGGAAAGAACCGCCGTATCTACTGCCGTAAGATCTATGCCCAGGACAGAGGCGTTTTGGGCGAAGCGTTCGGTCTGGCCCATGTCGAAAAGGATTTTGCGGTTTTTTGTTTCTATATACAGGCTCAGCCCATGCTCTGGTAATATATCTTTACGAGGGGCTGTATTTTCGAGTAATGCTGTGATTTTCAATCTGTAACCTCATTTCTGTGTGGTATTTTGCATATAAAAGAGGAGTATTTTTGAAGTATAGCATTTTTGGGGAGATTTTTCAAATTTTTTTCAGGCGGTTAAGTGAATGTCAAGCAT
>CATKYY010000200.1 GCA_949841225.1 uncultured Acetivibrio sp. | reverse complement strand
AAAGGCTGTCTGCGCCGCCGTAAGCACCCTCTTCAGTCCTTACGCCTACTACCTTACGCTCTGGGAACATTGCCTGTACCTGCTCAATAGCAAGAGCATCGTTTTCATCGCCGTACTGTGGAAGAATAATTCCGCCGTTTACAATAAGGAAATTCATATAAGATGCAATGGAGATTTCTCCTTCTTCTCTAGGAAGGGTTCCCTCTACATAATCAATCGCATCGGCTCCCTTTAAGTAGCATGGCTCCTTTGTCAGGCACAGCTTATGTACTTTCAGCTTCCGTCCCTTTGCATCGGTTGCTTCGCTTAAGGTTTTGTATGCTGCCTGAGCCTCTGCATAGAATGGGTTTTCCTTATCCTCTGTCCAGATGCAGGCTACCTCGCCCGGCCTTACATAGCAAGCTACATCGTCGATATGTCCGTTGGTTTCATTTGGGTCAATTCCGTCTTTAATCCAGATAATTTTTTCCAGATTCAGGTAATCGCAAAGCTTCTTCTCAATTTCTTCTTTCGTCATATGCGGGTTACGGCCTTCGCTTAACAGACACATTTCTGTTGTAATCAAGGTTCCCTCTCCATCTACATGGATAGAGCCGCCTTCTAATACAAAGTCGTCGGTACGATAAGAATCAACGCCTTCTATCTCGCATACCTTCTGAGCTACCAGGTCGTCCTGATCCCATGGGAAATACAATCCGTCTACTAAACCGCCCCATGCGTTAAAGCTCCAGTCACAGCCGCGGATTCCGCCCTTATCATCTACTACAAAGGTTGGGCCGCAGTCGCGAATCCAGGAATCATTGCTTGTCATCTCAACAACACGAATATCTTTTGGAAGCTGAGCCCTTGCATTCTGGTACTGGGATGGGTTTACGCAAACTGTAACAGGCTCAAACTCGCTGATTGCTTTTGCTACGTTTACAAATGTCTTCTGGGCTGGCTTTGCGCCATTTCTCCAGTTATCCGGCCGCTCTGGCCAAAGCATCCAAATCTGCTCCTGTTCTTCAAATTCTCCAGGCATACGGAATCCGTCCTGCTTTGGTGTTGTTCCTTCAATTCTCTTTGCCATAATACCGTCTCTCCTTTTCATATTGTTAAATTATAATTTAATTTTTATTGAATCCTTTTATATAACGAAAAATCTATATGTACTAATCATTTCTAACATGTTTTACTTTAATAATAACCTCGCCTGCTATAATAAAAGCAATGGAACCCAACGTAATTGGAAGCATTTCATTTAAAGTATCTGGGTCAAAGCTTAACGGCACTGCTGTAAATACAAGGGCGATAATAATGAAAATCATCGGCAGAATCGCCAGTACCTTCAAAAAGCCTTCGCTTCCGCTAACCTTGAAAGGCCTCTCAATGTCCGGGTCAATCTTCCTGAGCTTTAAGAATGCAGGGAATACCGGAACATAAGCCAATAAAAACATTACAAGGTTCAAAGAGAAGAACGCCCAGAACAAATCCTGGTTTGGAAGGATTGGAGCAATTACTACTACAGCGCTTGCTACAATACCGTTCATAACCGCCGCGCCTACCGGCATATCATTCTTTTTGCTCTGCTTTGCAAATACCGCAGGCATATGGCCGTTCTTTGCTGCATACATAGCTGTATTATTTACACCCAGGGACCAGGAAATCATATTTCCAAATAAGGTTATAAGGAACAGAACTGTCATAATAGCAATAAAGGCTCCTCCTGTTTTCCCTGTTAATAACTGAAGCGCATCGATCATACCGCTGCTGGTGCTTAACTCGGAGGTTGGGATTGCTACACCAATACCAAATGCTGTGAAGATATAAATGGCTGCAATTACGATGCCACCTGTAATAATCGCCTGTGGAATCTGCTTTTTCGGATTTTCCATATCCCCTGCAAAAGAGGTAACAACTTCAAAGCCCAACAGGTTAAAGACAATTACAGATATAAAGGACAAACTGTCCAAATCAAAGGAAGGAAGCATACTTGATACGGTATATTCGTTCGCAACACCATGAGTGACTGCTCCGTATACGCCCAACACTCCTACCGTTAAAGCCAGTAAAATTTTGATAACTGCGGAACCGTTCAAAATCCATGCGCTATCGCATACCGGGTAAAAACTAATCACAACGATAATCCAGATAAATGCCAGTTCAATAATTAAGGCTGGCACTAAGCCAAGCTCTTTTCCAATCAGCATTCCGATCAGCTCTGGAAACATAACCGCCAGGGAAGCCATCCAAAGAGGGAAGTTAATCCAATAATACCAGGAGGCCCGAGTACCCCATTTGTTTCCCATACCCATTCTTACCCAGTCGTACAAACCGCCTTCACTATCATAAGTAGTTCCAAGCTCCGATGCAATCATACCATAAGGAAGTAAAAATCCGATAATCAGTAAAATCCACCAGAAAAACTGAGAATTTCCGATTGCTGCGACAGGCGCCGCCGCCTCTGCTACGAATACTACACAGATAACTGCCAGGATGGCGTCCATCAACTTAAATTTCTTTTTGGTTTCCAATATGAAACCCTCCTCTCCGTCCATCTTATCCAAAAAACAGCTATCCTTTTCATCTTTATAAAAGAAGAGCTGATTAGCAGCAATGCCTCCTCTGCCCTTCCCTCTACCCACGACTGGGCTATTTATGGAGCTATCGTTTTATGGTATTTGATTATTCCTGAAATTCCCTTTTTTGGGAATATCTGGTTTTACTACATTGCAGAACCATTATTTTTAGTTTACCTGTGCGGTTCTATCTTTTGCTACTGGATTAAGTATCGGAAAGCGCAGCCGGAGCTTACAGAGCGGCTTTATCACTACCGCTACCTCTTGGTTTCCATCCCTCTTTTTTCCATTTGTATTATGGTAGAGGACGCCATCGTTTTATTTCACCTGCCCCCTCTGGACGCTATCTCCACACGCCTCCGGCAGCGGAACGCGTGTGAAGATATTTTAAGCTTGGTATTCGTGGGCTATGCAATTTATGCGTTTTTTCGGATTGAAAAGGGCTTAAAAGAAGTAAAACAAACAGAAGAACAAGAAAAGAAACCGGAAACTATCCAGCTTCCTTACCTTTCTGTAAATGAACTGGATATTACTGGTTTTTCTAAAGAATACAGCCTGACAAAACGCGAATCTCAGGTTCTCAAGCTTTTATTGGAAGATAAATCCAACCAGGAAATGCAGGAAATCCTGGTTATCGCTCCAGGAACCGTTAAAAACCATATACACAATATTTACTCTAAAACCAATGTTTCTAAAAGGAGCCAGCTCCTTATGCTGGTCAGTGAATTTACAAGACAAGGAAATACTTTATAAGCATGTACATCAACCGGAGCAATTCTCTTTCAATAACATCCTTGCCTTTTAAGGGAATAAAAAAGAACCGTCTGGGAAAAATCCAAACGGTTCTTTTTTTATTTCTTTATGGCGTTGTAGCTGCAGGTACAGCCACCGGATCAAGCTTGAACGTAAGCTTCATATCTAATGTATCAGTCGCCGCCCAGGCCTTTGCCGGTTTTGCCGCAGCGCTGCCAAAAATCTTAAAGCCTGCGAAAGTAGCTGCATCTTTGCCGGCAGGAAGAGTAACCATATCTTTTTTGGTAGTCTCTTTTGTACTAAATACAAGCTGATTTACCGCTTTTGTATCATATGTTTTAGAGAATTCAGCTTCTCCATCCTCTGC
>CATKYY010000199.1 GCA_949841225.1 uncultured Acetivibrio sp. | reverse complement strand
GACTGGCGTATATGGTCACCAAACGCGCCGCACATTTAGGGTTATAAGTCAATAGATTTTGATAAAATTTATGGAATTTTTTCTCCGGAGTATGGAGGAAGAGATAAAAAAGAGTAATAAAAAAGGGTGGAAATTCGAACTTAAAGAGTTTCCGAGACCGCTCTTCTATATCTTATGGAGGTTATTTTTTACTATCCCTCTGGAAGCCGGCATTGTATCCCTGGCAGCCGGAATCGTACTATTTTCCGCAGAGCTTATCAGTACGCTGGAAGCAGTCATTCATTATATTTGTATGAGCAAAGAGAATGAAACGGACTTCCCGGTTATATCTGAAACGGATTATCCGCATGTTGATGTCCTGATAGCGACCCACAGTGAAGACACAGACCTATTATTTAAGACAGTAAACGGCTGTATACATATGGACTATCCTGACAAATCGAAAGTACATATTTATCTATGCGACGATAATGACCGTCCGGCGGTCGCCCGGCTGGCACGGGATATGGGGGTAGGTTATTTTGGTTTATCGGATAATGAACTGGCGAAAGCCGGGAACCTGAACCATGCGCTTACAAAAACGGATTCTCCTTTAATTGTTACACTCGATGCGGATATGATTCCGAGAAGCAATTTTTTGATGGAAACCGTTCCCTATTTCGCCTTGCCGGAGATGATTCAGGATGACGGGGTATGGAGAAAAAGAACGGAAGAAGAAATTGACCCGGATTATAAAATTGGCTTTGTCCAGACGCCGCAGAGCTTTTACAATCCAGACTTGTTCCAGTTTAACTTTTTTGCGGAAACAAATATCCCAAACGAACAGGATTACTTCTTCAGAGAAGTAAATGTAGGAAGAACCAGCAGTAATTCTGCTATTTATGCCGGCTCGAATACCGTAATCTCCCGTAAAGCGCTGGAAGAATGTGAAGGAATCCGTACAAAAACGATTACTGAGGATTTCGCGACGGGCATTGATATTCAGGCAAAAGGATATACTTGTCTGGCGATTGATAAGGTTCTGGCTTCCGGCCTGGCGCCAGATGATTTTCCTAATCTGATTAAACAAAGGCAGCGTTGGGGGCGTGGGTGTGTCCAAACAATCCGAAGTTTTAAGTTTTGGTTAAGCAAACTGCCGATTTTAGCAAAGCTGAGCTATTTTTCCTGCCTGCTTTACTGGTGGACATTTATCCGCAGAATTGTTTATATCCTGTCCCCCATTCTTTTTACGGTATTTGGGGTATTGGCTGTAAAGATAGATATTTGGGGAATCCTGTTAATCTGGCTGCCCTCCTATTTGATATACAACCACTCCCTTAAGATTTTGTCCGGTAAAATAAGGGATCAGAAGTGGAGCAACATTGTGGATACTATTCTCTGCCCTTACATGATTCTGCCCATACTGGCAGAAACACTCGGGCTTAGAATGAAAAAATTCTTCGTTACAAACAAAGAGAAAACCGTATCCAGAAGCGCTAAAATCATATATGCGATTCCACATATGATTTTACTTGCGGCAACTTTGGTTGGGGTCTATTTCAACGTGAAGCAAATGGTGTTATATTGTAATCTGCTGGGACTGGTTGTTTTATTCTGGTTGTTTATGAACGTTTATTTTCTGGTAATGGCAATATTCTTCCTGCTGGGGCGGATTAATTATAGAAGCGACGAACGTTTTTACGCAGAACTCCCAATCAGTTTTAACATCGGGGAGAGGGCGGTTGTGTGCAAAACCTGCGATATTTCTGAATCTGGCCTGTCTTTCAAGACAGATTTTCCGGAATTTATAAATGGTATAAAAGCCTATACTATAAAGGATGGAAAATGGTCGGCAACAGTGAAGGGCGAGGTGGTTCATGTAACACAGCAGGGAAACCAATGGAAATACAGCGTGAAGCTGCAGCCGCTTACCTTTGAAGAAAAACAGGATTACGACCAGATTGTCTATGACCGGTTCCCTGCATGGGCAACAGAAATTAAAACAACTGCCCTGAAGGATTTATTACTATTTTTCAGAAAAAAAACTGCCAGGTCTCTGCCCTCCAAACGAAGTCTGCCAAGAATATTGTTGGACTGCAATCTGGAAACCAAAGATGGGGATATGGTCAGGGTAGCTGACTATAACTATCAGTATATAACTATCAGCGAAGGAAAATCCTCCAGTGAATTTACCGTAAAATTAGGCCATGTAATACTGCGGCTGATAAAAAACGAAACGGTTGCGCTGCCCAAAGATAATTTGTATGAGGTTGAAAACTGGGAAAGCGTATCTGCCTCTGCAGAGCTTCATGAAGAACTGAAAAAGCTATTGTCAGGAGGGGCGTCTATTGAAAAAGAATTATCAACCGTATCGTAAAAGCGGATTTTTTGTTTTCGCGGCCATAAGCCTGCTGTCGCTGGTGATTGTGCTCTTGCTGCTGGCGCAGAAGCTGTATAAGGCAAACGCCGCTTATGCGGCTGTTTTCGAGAAAAATCTGGAATTGGAGAAAGAAATCAAGGCTCAGAAGGGTGAAAATCAAGATTTGCAGGAGGAGATTGCCGAATTATCAACGAAAACGGCACTTGCCGGGCTCGCTGTAAAAGGTACACAGCTGTCTGACCAACAGGGAAGCCCGCTCGTGCTGCGTGGGCTCAGCAGCCATGGGATTGCATGGTATCCGGAATATACGAATTATCGCTTACTGAAAACATGGAAGGACTATGGGGCGAATGTGTTTCGGGTTGCAATGTATGTGGAACAAAACGATGGGTATCTGGAAGAACCGGAATTAAATAAGAAGCTGATGTATTCCGCAATAGAAAATTCTCTGGCAGCTGGTTTGTATACGATTGTTGACTGGCATGTGCTTCGAGATGAAGATCCAAACAGGCATATTGATGAAGCGTTGGCATTGTTTGAAGAAATTGCAGCGCATTATGGTGACGAGCCTGGTATAATATACGAAATTTGCAATGAGCCAAACGGAAAGACAACTTATAAAGATATTAAAAACTATGCAAACCAGGTAATACCGGTTATTCGCAAATATGCTCCTGATGCGGTTATTTTAGTGGGAACGCCCAGATTCTGCACCACACTTTCCGAAGCTATTGAAGACCCGATAGATTACCCCAACATTATGTACACGTATCATTATTATGCCGGAGTTTCCGATTGTAAATTTGCGATGAAAGAAATTTCTGAGGCACTGGAGCAGGGGCTTCCGGTATTTGTCAGCGAATGGGGCCTGGATAGTTATGAAGTAACCGAAGAGCATCTCACAGAAACCAAAAACTTTTTGGATTTTCTCAAACAAAAACAAATCAGCTGGGTCAACTGGTCCTTATGCAACAAAGACGAGGGATATTCCTTGATTGCTCCTGATATCAATAAGCTTTACGGGTGGGAGCAACATGAACTGACAGATACAGGAAGATTTGTGCTTCAATATCTGTCACTGGAAACAGATTGATAGAATCCGTATGGGACTGTCGGGAAACAGACAGTCCCATATATTTTGCCGCCATATATTATCCCGCGGAGTTTGTATCTTAACTTTGCAGGAGATTAGGGGTATAATAAATTCAACGTACTATGGAAGCGATATTGTGAAAAGTAAATTTTTTACAGACAAATATGTGCTGAAGCCCAAATTTGCAGGTGTTGGCGGCATGGAGAATTAAAAGAAATATGAGAATTTTAGTAATAGAAGACGACCTGGCATTAAGTGCCGGACTGTGT
>CATKYY010000198.1 GCA_949841225.1 uncultured Acetivibrio sp. | reverse complement strand
TGGACGGACGGATGCAGATAGACGGAAGCCTGGCAGTTTTTGTTATTTACTCCGGGGAAGGAGACGAGACGCCGGTACAATGGTGGGAGGAAACCATCCCGTTTTCCGGCGAGGTGGAGGTGACAGACGCAGATGCAGATATGATCCCGGTGGTCAATATGCGCCTGGCCCACAAAGATGTAGAGGCGCGGCCGGATTATGACGGAGAAATGCGGGATCTGGATGTGGACGCAGTTTTGGAGCTGGATATGAAGCTTTATGAAGAAGAGGTAGTGGAGCTTCTGGAGGATTTTTATTCTACAACGCAGGAAATAGCGCCGGTAAAAAAGGATGCTTATTATAAAAATCTTTTGATGAAGAACGCCAGCAAGCTGAGGCTTTCAGAAAGCGTTCGTTTGGAGGAGGGACAGCCGCCTATTTTACAGGTGTGCCATGCTTCTGGAAATGTAAAGCTGGATGAAGCGGCAATAGAAGAAAACGGAATCCGCGCCGCGGGAGTTTTAGAAATACAGGTGCTTTATATTACGGAGGATGATGGAAGACCCGTAAATTCTATGAAGCAGGATTTTCCTTTTGAGCAGATGATTGAAGTGAAAAATATAAAACCGGACAGTACATTTGATATACGGCCTGCGGTAGAGCAGTTAAGTACTCTTATGGTAAGCGGGGATGAGCTGGAGATAAAAGCGGCGATCGGCCTGGATACTTTGGTATTTGATTCTGTAAAAGAAGAGATTATTACAGAAATAAAAGAAGAAGGAAGCCTCCTGGAAAAAATCAGTGAGCTTCCTGGGCTGGTAGGCTATATTGTGGGAGAAAATGAGAGCCTTTGGGATATTGGAAAAGCTTTTAATACAACGATTGAAAGCATCCAGGAGTTGAACGGCCTGGAAACAGAAAGTATAAAACCAGGAGAGAAGCTGCTTTTGATGAAGGCAGTGGACTCTATACCGATTTTACAAGAAACACCATATTAGCATGATTTTGCTTTTTACACAAGGCAAAAGCTTTCCTGGCGGCGGATTCTTCTGTAAAAATGCCAAAAACAGAAGGTCCGCTGCCGCTCATCAGGGCATTTAGGGCGCCGGCTGTTTTCATGATTTCTTTTAACTGTCCAATGACGGGGTACTCAGGGATTGTAACGGTTTCCAGAACATTTTCCATGCGGCTGCACACGCCGTTTAGCTGCCCGTCCTGGATGGCCTGGATCATTCCGTCAATATCCGGGTGGGATGGGAGAGCGTCAAGCCGCAGATTTTCATAAACGAATTTTGTAGATACATGCATCGGCGGCTTGGCAATCAGGATAAAGGCGGCCGGAAGCTTAGGAAGCGGCGACAGGATTTCTCCGATACCCTCAGAAAGGGCGGTGCCGCCCATAATGCAGTAAGGGACGTCGGCTCCCAGCTTGACGCCGCGCTCCATCAGATCTTTTTTGGAAAGCCCCAGCTTAAAAAGGCGGTTAAGGCCGACTAAAGTAGCGGCGGCGTCAGAGCTTCCTCCTGCCAGTCCGGCAGCTACCGGAATATGCTTGTCCAGGTGAACCGATACGCCGTCCTGAATGCCGAATTCCTCCTTTAGCAGGAGGGCGGCTTTATATACCAGGTTATTTTTATTGGTTGGAAGGAAGGAAAGATTTGTTTTTATGGAAATAACATCTTTTTTACAGCGGCGAAGGCTTAAACGATCATAAAGGCCGACGGTCTGCATAATCATACGGACTTCGTGGTAGCCGTCTTCTCTGCGGCGGATTACATCCAGACCAAGGTTAATTTTTGCAAGTGCATGAAGTTTAATTGTATCCATAATAATCTCCGTTTCTTCGTTCTTTTTTGCATAAAAGCTTTGAATTTTCCATTATTATACACAACGGGAGTATAAATTGCAAATAGCTGGAAAGACTTTTCCTGAAAAGAATTTTCAGGAGGATTACATAGATGAAAAGAAAAGAGATTTTTGGCCTGGCGTTAGCTTTTGGAATAGGGTTATTTTTAGTTATTGGAGCGGTAAAAAAAGAAAATATATGTTATCAGAAGGGGATTG
Source organism: uncultured Acetivibrio sp. (assembly GCA_949841225.1). GTDB lineage: Bacteria > Bacillota > Clostridia > Lachnospirales > Lachnospiraceae > Velocimicrobium. The sequence continues at coordinate 1,682 of CATKYY010000198.1, read as the reverse complement.
CAGGGGAAATTATACGTTTTCATGTAATTGCAGACAGCGACCGGGAGGCGGACCAGCTTTTGAAGCTGAAAGTAAAAGAGGCTGTTGTAGAGGAGCTTCGGGGAAGGCTTTCCGGGGCTGAGGATATAGAAGAGGCAAGAGGCGTGATTTTAGATAATATAGAAGATATAGAGGCGCTTTCTAATAAGATTATAGAAGAAAATGGTTTTGATTACGAAGCCCACGCCGCCTTGGGACAAGCGGTATTTCACATAAAAATGTACGGAGATTTGGCTTTTCCGGCAGGAGAATATGAGGCCTTGCGAATTGAGCTGGGAAGAGCGGAGGGGAAGAACTGGTGGTGCGTTATGTTTCCGACGCTTTGCTATGTAGATGAAGCAAAGGAAGAAATTACGGAAGAAAATAAGGAAAAATTTAAGGAAATTCTTACCGAGGAGGAGTATGAAAGCCTGGAGCAGGACGGGGAGAGCAAAGCGTTTTATAAGCTGAAAATAGGGGAATACTTGCACAAGGTTATTGATTATTTTTCTATTTAAGAGTACAATCATCTATAAACAAATGCATTTAGCAAATAGTATTGCAGAGAGGAAAGGTTATGGAAAAGAAAAAAATTGCGGTGTTATTTGGGGGACAGTCCTCAGAGCACGAAGTATCCTGCGTATCGGCAGCAACAATTATTTCCAGTATAGATACAGATAAGTACGATGTAATTCTGATTGGGATTACGAAAGAGGGCAGATGGTTGAAGGCTGAATCCCTGGAGGATGTAAGAACGGGGGCTTGGAGAGACAGTAAAATAAACGCTGTGCTTTCACCGGATGCAGTCCATAAGGGCCTTCTTATTTTAGAAGACGGAAGGGCAAAGGTAATCCAGGTCGATGTTGTATTTCCGGCTCTGCATGGTCTTTATGGCGAGGACGGCACAGTCCAGGGGCTTTTGGAGCTGGCAGGAATCCCTTATGTAGGATGCGGAGTGGTAGCCTCGGCAGTAGCTATGGACAAATTTTTTACAAAAATTATTGCAGATACCTTACATATCCGCCAGGCAAAATATGTGCCGGTGAGAAGCTATGAGTTAAAGGACATGGAACAGGTGATTGCCCGAATTGAAAGGGAGCAGAGCTATCCGGTGTTTGTAAAGCCTTCCAATGCCGGTTCCTCCTGCGGCGTATCCAGAGCGGCGGACCGGGACGGGCTTGCAGCGGCTTTGAAACTGGCCGCCCAGTATGATAAAAAAATCCTGGTAGAGGAGGCTATTATCGGCCGGGAGGTTGAATGCGCCGTGCTGGGAGGAAATGATCCAAAGGCTTCCGAGGTAGGGGAAATTCTGGCGGCGGCAGACTTTTATGATTATGATGCAAAGTATAATAGTCCAGAATCCAGGACAGTAATTGCCCCGGAGCTTCCTGAAGGAGTCAGAGAAGAAATTCGCAGGGCTGCGGTCGAAATTTTTCGCGCAGTAGATGCCTTTGGACTTTCCAGGGTAGACTTTTTTATAGAAAAGGATACCAATGAGGTGGTATTTAATGAAATCAATACGCTGCCTGGATTCACAGCTATCAGCATGTATCCGATGCTTTGGGAGGCGATGGGTATAAGTAAAAGAGAATTAGTGGACAGGCTGATTGAGCTGGCTTCTGTACGTTAAGGAGGAGAAGATTGAAAATTAAAATTTTCAATCG
>CATKYY010000197.1 GCA_949841225.1 uncultured Acetivibrio sp. | reverse complement strand
TTCGGGATTCCCAAGGTAGGAAGATGAGTAAATCTTTGGGAAATGGTATTGATCGTGTGGAGATTATTGATAAATACGGCGCGGATGCTTTAAGGTTTACTCTGGTTACAGGAAATGCGCCGGGAAATGATATGCGTTTTTATATGGAGCGCGTAGAGGCAAGCCGTAATTTTGCCAATAAGGTTTGGAATGCTTCCCGTTTTATTATGATGAACCTGGATAAGGCCGAGGCAAAGGCGGAAAACTTTACCCAGGCGGATAAATGGATTTTATCTAAGGTAAATACGCTGGTTCGGGATGTTACAGAGAATATGGAAAGCTATGAGCTGGGGATTGCAGTACAGAAGATATATGATTTTATCTGGGAGGAATTCTGCGACTGGTATATTGAAATGGTTAAGCCGCGGCTTTACAGCGATGAGGATGAAACAAAGGGAGCAGCTCTTTGGACGTTAAAGAAGGTGTTAATCGACGCCCTGAAACTTTTGCATCCTTATATGCCGTTTATCACAGAGGAAATTTTTACTACGCTCCAGGAGGAAGAAGAGTCTATCATGATTTCATCATGGCCGGCATATAGTGAGGAATACAGCTTTAAAGAGGATGAAGAGGCTGTTGAGGAAATTAAAGAGGCTGTAAAGGGCATCCGTAATATCCGTGGAGAAATGAATGTGCCGCCAAGCAAGAAGGCTACGGTAATTGTGGTTTCCGGTGAAGAGAAAATACGCAGTATTTTTGAAAACAGCCGTCTTTTCTTCGCCGTTCTGGGTCACGCCGGAGAAGTACGGGTACAGGCGGATAAAGCAGGCGTGGCAGAGGACGCCGTATCGGCGGTAATTCGGGATGCGGTCATTTATATGCCGTTTGCCGAGCTTGTAGATATTGGGAAAGAAATTGAGAGGCTGGAAAAGGAAAGGGCAAGGCTTGAGGGAGAGTTGAAAAGGTCTCACAGCATGCTTGGAAATGAAAGATTTATTAGTAAGGCGCCAGAGGCTAAGATTAAAGAAGAGAGGGATAAGCTGGAGAAGTATGCCGGCATGTTAGAACAGGTAACAGAACGTCTTGCTAATTTAAAAAAATAGAAACCAGAAGACCAAATTGGAAAAAGGGGTGATATAGTGTCTGTTAATTTGGAGGAAAACAAATCAAAGGTTCGTGTTTCTGAAAGTAAGACAGAGGCATTCCTGTCTCTTTATCCGCCGGAAGCAGGCGTAAGGTACAGGACAAGTGATTTGGAGGAAATACTGGAGAAAAGCGGTGTAGTTGAGGGGATTGACAAGAAAAAGCTCCAAAGGATGATTGAAGAAAACAGATATATGAAGGAAGAGCTGGTAGCTAAAACTAAAACCTGCGTAGATGGAATTCCAGGGAGATATGAATTTCTTTTTAACACGGCGGTAGACCGCAAACCGAAAATTCTGAAGGATGGCTCTGTAGATTATAGCAGCATTAATGAAGTGGAAACCGTAAATGAAGGAGACGTGATTGCGAAATACTTCCCGGCTACTAAGGGGGAGGACGGCATGGACGTCTATGGGAACGTCATGGCGGCAAAGCCGGGAAGAGAGCTTCCTCAGCTAAAAGGAAAGGGTTTTTATATTTCTGAAGATAAGCGCACCTATACTGCCGCTATGACGGGAAAGATTACTTATCAGAGTGAGAGACTGATTATTTCCAATTTGCTGGAAATTGATGGAGACGTCACCCTTGTAACTGGAAATATTGATTTTCTGGGGGATGTTGTTATTAAAGGAAACGTCATTACAGGAATGATAGTGAAGGCAAGTGGGAATATTACTGTTAATGGCCATGTTGAGGGCGCTGTATTAGAGGCGGGCAAAGACATTATTATGAAAAACGGAATGCAGGGCGGAGGAAAAGGCGAGATACGCTGTAGGGGAGACGTATCGGGGAAGTTCTTTGAATCCACAGATATTCAGGCAGGCGGTAATGTAAGCGCCAATGCGATTCTAAACTGTACGATTGCAGCAGAGGGAGAAGTAGTAGTATCTGGCAGGCTGGGAGTTATCGTTGGTGGAAAAACCCATGCGATTAGGGGAATTTCTGCAACAACCATCGGCAATATGTCAGAGGTGAAAATGGAGCTTATTGCCGGCGTGGATAATGAGGTGTATGCTAAAATCAGCGCATTAGAGGAAAAGCTACATTCTATGCAGGAGGAAAAACAGAAGCTGGAGGTAGGCCTGGCTAAAATCGACAGGATTCTGCAAAAGCAGACTACGCCGGATTTGCAAAAAAGTAAAATACAGCTCCTCAGAGCTAAGATTAATTGCGAATCTGAGATTGTAAAGGTAACAGAACAAAAGCAAAAATACAATAATTGGATCGAAGATTCCGAAAATGCCAGGTTGGTCATACGAAAAAGTATTTACCGGGGTACGAAGCTGACAATTAACGGAGTACAAAGGATGATTGAGTCAGAAAATTATAATGTGACTTACTGTCGGAGAGGCGCGGAAATTGAGTTTTATGCAAATGTATAGAGGCAGTTAACATATGAATGCAGTTTAGAGCGTGTTTGAAAGCGGTTTTCCATAGAAGCTATGCAGCGCTTATGGGAGGGCGGTTTCAGACACGCTCTGAAGTAAAAGAAGGGAAAATGAGAGACTATGATTAATTTTGAAGAGGAAATTGAAAAATTTCAGCCAAGCTTGGATATTGACCAGGCGGAGGATGCTATATATCATACGGATATGGCGGATGTAACTGATATTATTAAAGAAATATTGAAAGACATGAAGTCCAATTAGGAGGTTTTGCTTAGAATGGGATACCCGGATTTTGATTATATATGCAAGGCTTCTAATATGTACTATAACAGCGGATTGGAAAAGGCTAAGGTCAGAGACCTGTCTGGCGCAATAGAGGCATTGAAAAAAAGCCTTCAGCTAAACAAAAAGAATACGCAGGCCAGAAATCTTTTGGGGCTGGTATATTATGAAATGGGAGAGGTAGTGAACGCTTTAAGCGAGTGGGTTGTTAGTAAGCATTTTGAGGAAAAGAATGAAATGGCAGACCGCTATATTAAGGCGATTCAGGATAATCCATCCCGCTTGGAATCTATTAATCAGACAATAAAAAAATATAATCAGGCTCTTATTTATGCGAAACAAGGGAGCAGTGATCTGGCGATTCTTCAGCTAGAGAAGGTAACAAGCTTAAATCCCAGGTTTGTAAGGAGTTATCAGCTTCTGGCTCTTTTATATATGCAGGCGGGAAATAATAAAAAAGCGGCAAAGGCTCTTTCTAAGGCTCTTAAAATAGACAGAAATAATACGGTCACATTAAAGTATAAAAAAGAGCTTTCTGATGAATATGGGGTAAAAGAAGAAAAGGAAGAGCTGTTGCCAAAAGACAGAAGCATCTTCCATGAGCAGGAGAATGGCGGACAGACTTTCGCCAGCTTTTCTTATAAAGAGGAGAGGTTTAATTTCTGGCCTTATGTCAACTTTTTTATTGGAGCGTTGCTGGGAGTCCTAGTCGTTTATTATTTGATTGTGCCTACGGTAAAGAAGGAAGTGTCCGCAGAATACGAAAGTAAGTTTAAGACTTACAGCGACGATATGGCGAATCAGGATATAACTTCTAATGCTATTAAAAGGGAAAATGAAGAGCTGAACGGCTTTGACCCCTATTCCAATTCCAAGTCCTGCTCGGAGCTGGTGACGGGCTGTTACCGGAATTCCTTTTTTGACGGGATCCGGCCCGCTATTTCAACGGCAAGGGCCGGGAATGTGATCGGAG
>CATKYY010000196.1 GCA_949841225.1 uncultured Acetivibrio sp. | reverse complement strand
ACATGCTTATAAGATTCTTTAAAATACCTGCTTGAGAGCTTAACTCCTGACTAGTCGCGGCGCTTTGCTCTGCTGTTGCCGAATTTGTCTGTACAACGCTGGAAATCTGGCTGATTCTTCCCTGAACCTGGGAAACAGAATCTGCCTGTACACGAGAAGCCTCAGCAATCCAATTTGTATTTTCTACAATCTCTTTTGTGCCTTCCACAACGGAAACCAGTTGGGCTGCCGTTTCATTGGCAATTTTCGTGCCGTAGCTAACGGCTGCGATGGAACGCTCAATCAGTTCGGCTGTAGATTGGGAAGCCTCAGAGCTTTTTCCCGCCAAATCGCGCACTTCTTCCGCTACTACTGCAAAGCCTTTACCTGCTTCGCCGGCTCGGGCCGCTTCAACAGCGGCGTTCAATGCAAGAATATTGGTTTGGAAAGCAATATTTTCGATTGTTTTAATAATTTTATGGATTTCATCAGAACTAGCATTGATGTCCTGCATTGCCTGTATCATCTCCTGCATCTTCTGGTTACTTTCCAAAACCTGCTGGTTAGCCTCTCCTACTTTTTGGCTTGCCTGTTGAGCATTTTCTGCAGTTTTCTTCACCTGGCTGGAAATTTCCCGCATAGTTACATCCAGCTCCTCTACTGCGCTGGCCTGCTCTACCGCTCCCTGACTCAAAGCCTGAGCGCCAATAGACATTTGCTCCGACCCATTGGAAACATGGGTAGAGCTTTCAGAAATTTGCATCATGGTCTGGTTAAGCTTTTCTAAAATATTGTCTAAAGAAATCTTAATAGAAGTAAAATCGCCTACATAATCCTGTTTTGTTTTAGATGTAAGATTGCCTTCTGAAATTTCTGATAATATTTCTGAGATTTCGCCTATGTACCCTTTTAACCGGGAAATCGTATCTTCAAAAATACGAGCCAAAAATCCAATTTCATCCTTAGAGCGGATACCCGCCGTAAGCTTCTTTCCGTCGCCCAGCCCCAGGTTCCCATGTTCCATTGTCTGCGCCAGCTTCGTAAGCTTAGAAAGAGGACGGGAAATATTGTACCTTATAAATACGGACATTAAAATAATACTTAGAATAATCAAAACGATACCCGCTATACAGGACAGCTTAACAGCTAAACTAATCTGCTGATAAACCGATTGCATAGAAATACCTGAAAAAATCAAGCCGGTTACAGCGCCTTCCGTATTTCTAGTCGGCACATAAGAGCAAAGATGGTCGATTCCCATGATAGTCGCTCTTCCAACATAACTCTCTCCCTGCTTCAAAATAATAGCGGACAAATTCTCTGCAAGCTTTGTACCGACAACACGCTCTCCATTTTGCTGAACTGTTGTATAAGCTCTTTCATCTCCATAGAAAATTGTAAACTCACAGCCTGTTTGAGCCTTTAAATCATCTAAAAGCTGGGTTTTATCCTCTGGACCAGAATAGCTTTCTAATTGGTAGGCCAATAAATTTGTACCATTAACGCACTGCTGCTTCAGCATATCCATAATCAGACTATAAAACATAGCGATGCAAAGCGCGACAACCGAAAGGATACTGACCCCTAATAAAACCATGACAAGACCATTTACCTTACGCCCCAAATGCCGTATTTTTTCTTTTTTTCCATTCATTTTCTTTTCCTACCCATTTAATATTTTAATTTGTTAGAAACAATTGACTGACTACTTCTATTTTAAAAAATTTTTGTACAAATTGCAAGAGTGAAATTTGCAAAATACAGAAATTCAAAGAAAATTTAAATATATTTTCTATTTAAGCTCCATTCGGAGTTTTCCCTTTCCTTTGCTGCACCAAACGGTCCCGTAAGCCCCGTTAATAATTGTAAACTGCGGCGGCTTATGCCCAATATCCGCCTGAAACAAAATTGGTTTATTAAGCTTGTCCAAAACCGAAAGCACAGCCTCCTCGTAGGAGGTGTCTGTATCGCTGTGGAACATACATGGCCTGCCAAAAATAAAACCGTTGGCACAGGAAAACCAGCCGGCCTCTCTAAGCCGCCACAAAGCTCTTATTAAAGCCTCGCTTCCCAAGGCAAAGCTTTCCAGATACCAAAGCACGCCATCTTTAGCATATTTCTGGTTAAAGCCTGCCACATCCTCATAAGGAGTTCCGGCCAAGTCTAAAAGCACATCCAGACAGCCGCCTAAAAGCCGCCCTTTTATCATAAGCTCACTGGAAGTTCCAGAAATCTTCCATTCTACCGGCTTGTCCTGTCGATAACCTTCCAGCCCCGTTTCTTTATCATAAAAAGCATCTTCGTAGAAGTCGAAGCTTTGCTGTTCCACCAGGTTCCCTTTCAGAATTTCAAAATTATTGATTACTGCCTCATGCCACTGAGCCATGCCGAAATCATTGAAATTATTTCCGTAAATCGTGGCAATATCATATTTTGTTGTAATCGGAAATAAAAGCCCCGTATTATCAGAAAACCCCTGATACCATTTCGGATTCTGTTTTATTTTCTCATAATCCAGATAAGGAAGCATTTCACACAAAAAATCGCCTCCTTTTGCTGAAATGATTGCTTTTATATCCGGGTTTTCTACCAGGGACATAAGCTCTCTTGCCCTGGTTTCTCCGTCTGCGCTCCTGCCCTTTTCGCTCTTTCTTACAGACGGCGTCTCTTCTGTTAAAAAGCCAAGCTGGGAAAGTTTGCTCTTTCCACTGTCCAGGCGTACAAAATCTGTTTCCTTTTTATTTCCGTCTGATGGGGCGCTTATACCGATTTTATCGCCTTTTTTTAAAAATTCTGGATAATTCATATTTTACCTCACTTCTGCGCTGCTCTTCATTCTGCTGATGCCAAAGCTTTCAGAATTACCTGATTTTCCCAATATAATAAAAGCCCTTGCATTCTGTAAGCTCTACCTCTACCAGCGTTCCTATCATATCTTTTGTACCCTCAAAATGCACTAATATATTATTTCCCAGGCGTCCCGTAACATAACCTTCCATCTGGCTGTTTTCTTCTTCTACCAATACATACTGCGTCTGTCCCTCTATTTTCTCTGCTTCTTCAGCGCCAATCTTTTGTACCTCAGATAACAGACGGCCAAAGCGTTCTTTTATCACAGCCTCCGGTACCTGGTTTTCCATAGAAGCTGCCAGAGTGCCGGTTCTCTTAGAATAAATAAAGGTAAATGCTGTACTATAACGGACTTTTCTTACTACATCCATTGTTTCTTCAAAATCTTCGTCTGTTTCTCCCGGAAACCCTACGATAATATCTGTCGTCAGGGCGATTTCTGGAATTGCTCTTTTTATTTTTTCTGCCAGCTCCAAATAATGTTCTTTATCATACTTCCGGTTCATGGCCTTTAATATCCGGGTGCTTCCTGATTGTACTGGAAGATGCAGATGAGGACATATTTTTTTAGAGTTTTTCATAACCTCGATTAGCTCGTCAGACAAATCCTTTGGATGGGAGGTCATAAAACGAATTCTTTGGATTCCCTCCACTTTTTCTACTTCTTTTAAAAGAGCCGCAAAACTCATAGGCTCTTCTAAATTTTTTCCGTAGGAATTAACATTTTGCCCCAAAAGCATAATTTCAATTACGCCGTCGGCGGCTAAGGCTTCAATTTCCCTGATAATTTCTTTCGGGTCGCGGCTTCTTTCCCTGCCTCTGACATATGGTACGATACAATAGCTGCAGAAATTGTTGCAGCCAAACATAATATTGACTCCTGCTTTAAACGGATATTTTCTTTCACTTGGCAGAGCCTCTACAATTTTATCTGTACCCTCCCA
>CATKYY010000195.1 GCA_949841225.1 uncultured Acetivibrio sp. | reverse complement strand
TCTATTCGTTTAGACGTCAGGAGGATTGAATCTTTGAAGCAGGCGGGAGACGTAATTGGAAACCGTACCCGTATCAAGGTAGTGAAAAATAAAATTGCGCCTCCTTTTAAAGAGGCAGAATTTGACATTATGTTTGGAGAAGGTATTTCCAGGGAGGGCGACGTTCTTGATTTGGCCGCCAATATTGGAGTGATTGCAAAAAGCGGCGCATGGTATGCGTATAAGGATGCTAAAATCGGCCAGGGCCGGGAAAATGCCAAACAGTATTTGAAGGAAAGACCGGAGATTTTTGCAGAGGTAGAACAAAAGGTAAGAGAGCATTACAGCCTTTCAGAAGCGGCCGCCCCAAAGACTCCTGTAGAGAAAGAAAAAGAAAAGAAAAAAGAGGAAGAGATAAAGGAAGAGGCTTAAGGCTTGAAAAGCAGCGAAGGAATGGGGAAAGATTGAAAATTAAAATTTTCAATCTAAGGCGCAGAAGGCAGCGCAGGAATGGAGTTAAAAATGGTAATTACCAGTCTGGAACGGGGCAGGGGACAAAAGGTTTATGTAGAACTGGAGGACGGAGAACGTTTTTTACTGTATACCGGCGATATACGGCGCTATCATTTAAAAGAAGGAGAGGAGCTTTCTGAAGAGCTTTTCCGCCGGATTATGGAGGAGACGGTTTACCGCCGCGCCAGGCAGAAGGCTTTGGCCGTATTGAAACGCGGGGACCAAAGCGAAAGCGTTTTGCGGCAAAAGCTCAGGCAGTCGGAATATCCAGAAGACATTGTTGAAAAGACAATCGAATATGTATATAGCTATCATTATCTGGACGACGAAAGATATGCCGGGAACTATATCCGTTGCAGGTCTTTGGCGAAAAGCCGCCGGCAACTGGTAAATGAGCTGCGCCAAAAAGGAGTTGGAAAAGAGGATATAGAAGCAGCTTTAAGGGATAACCCAACAGATGATACGGCCGCTATCCGCAAAGCCATTCAAAAGAAAACCAGAGATTTGGACGGCCTTAGCTATGAGGAAAAACAGAAAATAGCCGTCGGCCTTTACCGTAAAGGGTTTCAACAGGAGGACATCCGGCGGGAATTAAAATTTTAAATATTTGATATAGAGCCAGGACGGCTGCCTTGGATTGGCACGCGCGTTAAAAGTATAGATTTGCGGTTTTATACTTTGTTTTCGTGTGTGAGAGTAAGACGGCCGGCCTGGCTCTTTGCCGGATGCAAGGTTTGTAAAATACAAAAAGTCAAGCTAGGTAACTTGAGTTTCCGCATTTTGCAAACAGCGGGCCAGGAGGGGGAGATAGAACGGTTATCTTGCTCTCACACACCGAAGCAAAGTACAAACCTGTGGTTTTAACGGTGCATATCAATGCAAGATAACCGTTCTATCTCCCCCTCCCGGCCCGTCGTTTGCAAAATGCGGAAACTCAAGTAAGTCTTGACATTGTGCCGAAAAAAGTATAAAATCTATATGTTGTATATCTGTACAATGAAAATAAAATAAGGAGGTGTTCCTGTGCCAGATATAAAATGGGTAGCCATTTTTGCGGTTCTTTTAGCGGTTGCTGTTTTTGCTGCATGGAAGTCTGCGATTTCTTACCGGATTAAGGTAGTAGAGCAGAAAATGGGAAGTGTAGAGGAAAAAGCAAGGGAAATCATAGACGAAGCCCTGAAAACTGCTGAGAGTAGAAAACGCGAAGCGCTTCTTGAAGCGAAAGAAGAGTCTTTAAAGACAAAGAATGAGCTTGAGAAGGAAACGCGGGAGCGCAGAAGTGAGCTGCAGCGTTATGAAAAACGTGTTCTAACTAAGGAAGAAACTTTAGATAGAAAAACTGAAGCACTTGAAAAGAAGGAATCCAGGTTATCTGCAAGGGAAGCCGAGCTGGACAAGCTGCGGGATAAGGTCGAAGCTTTGGAAGGACAGCGGCTGGCAGAGCTGGAAAGAATCTCTGGACTAACCTCCGAACAAGCAAAAGATTATCTTTTAAAAACTGTTGAAGATGAAGTAAAGCACGAAACTGCAATGCTGGTAAAAGAACTTGAAAGCAAAGCAAAAGAAGAAGCAGACAAAAAGGCAAAAGATTATGTTGTTACTGCGATTCAAAAATGTGCGGCGGACCATGTGGCTGAGACAACGATTTCTGTTGTGCAGCTTCCAAATGATGAAATGAAGGGGAGAATTATTGGTCGTGAAGGGCGGAACATCCGTACCTTGGAGACCATGACCGGTGTAGATCTGATTATTGATGACACGCCGGAAGCAGTTATTTTATCTGCTTTTGATCCAATCCGGCGGGAGGTAGCAAGAATTGCATTAGAAAAGCTGATTGTAGACGGCAGAATTCACCCTGCAAGAATTGAAGAAATGGTAGAGAAGGCGCAAAAAGAAGTCGAGGTAATGATCCGTGAAGAAGGTGAAGCGGCTACCCTTGAGGTAGGCGTTCATAGCATCCATCCTGAATTGATAAAGCTTTTGGGACGTATGAAATTTCGGACAAGCTATGGCCAGAATGCATTAAAGCATTCGATTGAGGTTGCTCAGCTGTCAGGGCTTCTGGCAGGAGAAATCGGCGCGGATGTCCGTTTGGCTAAGAGAGCAGGCCTGTTACATGATATTGGAAAGTCTGTAGATCATGATATGGAAGGCTCGCATATCCAAATTGGTGTGGATCTTTGCAGAAAGTACAAGGAATCTCCAATTATTATTAATGCGGTGGAAGCGCACCATGGCGATGTAGAGCCGGAAACATTGATTGCATGCATTGTCCAGGCAGCTGATACTATTTCTGCTGCGCGGCCAGGCGCAAGAAGAGAGACGCTTGAAACGTATACAAACAGATTGAAACAATTAGAAGATATTGCAAACAGCTTTAAGGGAGTTGATAAGTCCTTTGCAATCCAGGCCGGAAGGGAAGTACGGGTTATGGTAGTTCCAGAGCAGGTAAGCGACGACGATATGGCTTTACTTGCCCGCGACTTATCAAAACAGATTGAATCGGAATTAGAATATCCGGGTCAGATTAAGGTAAATGTGATTCGGGAGTCCAGAGCTACAGAATATGCAAAATAGAATTTAGGAAAATGCGAAGCGGCAGCTGCAAAAAGCAGCTGGCCGCTTTCTTTTTTATACATACAAATTTCCTATTTACACAGAACGTATATTCTGATAAAATAAATATGGAATTGTATTAGGAAAGCAGGCGGCCGGATAGTAAAAGTCTGGAAATTTTAAGAAAAGACTTCTAAAAAGAAAAATACGGCATATATTGTATTGTTTGACTTATTATAGGAGCGGTGCTATGAAGAGCCGGATTTTGCTTTTACCAGTTTTAGCAGTTATTATCGTTTTTTTAGCAGAACCTTTGATGAAAACCTCCCTTTTCCGCTGCTGCGTTGAAAGAGAAGCATTGTACTTTCCTGTTGGCGCAGATCTTTCAGGAGGCGGGGCGGTTTCTTTTGAGGACAGTTTTGGTGAAGCCAGGACTTTCGGAGGGGACAGGCAGCATGAAGGCTGCGATATTATGGCGGATAATGGAAAGGCAGGCTATTTTCCTATTGTTAGCGTATCCGATGGAACAATAGAAAATATAGGCTGGCTTACATTGGGAGGCTATCGGATTGGAATCAGAAGCCATGGAGGCGTCTACTATTATTACGCCCATTTGGACAGCTATGCAAAAGGCCTCGCTCTGGGAATGGAAGTTAAAGCAGGGCAGCTTCTTGGCTATATGGGAGACAGCGGTTATGGAGAAGAAGGGACAAGAGGGCAATTTCCGGTGCATTTGCATTTTGGCATTT
>CATKYY010000194.1 GCA_949841225.1 uncultured Acetivibrio sp. | reverse complement strand
AAATCATTTTAATAAAGTAAAATGTGGAATTATGGACCAGTTTGCTATTGCTATGGGAAAGAAGGATCATGCGATTTTCCTGGATACGGCGACTCTTTCTTATGAGTATGCGCCAATCTGTCTGGAGGATGCAAAGATTGTAATTTTAAATACGAATAAAAAACGCGGGCTGGGAGATTCAAAATACAATGAAAGAAGAAGCGAGTGTGAAAAGGCTCTTTCTGAGTTGCAGGAGGCTGTTCAGATTCAGTCCTTAGGAGAGCTGGATGAAGAAGGCTTTGAAAGGAATAAAGCTGCAATTAAAGACCCAATCCGCCAAAAACGCGCAAAGCATGCGGTATATGAAAACCAGAGGACGATTCAGGCAGTAGAGGCTTTAAAGAAGGGAGATCTGGAAAGCTTTGGGAAGCTTATGGTTGCCTCCCATGATTCTTTGCGGGATGATTATGAGGTAACAGGGAAGGAGCTGGACACCCTGGTAGCAGAGGCTTTGAAGCAGCCGGGAGTCATTGGCGCCAGGATGACGGGAGCTGGCTTTGGCGGCTGTGCGGTAAGTATTGTGAAGTCCGCTATGGTAGATAGCTTTATTGAAAAAGTAGGAGCTGCTTATAAGGAGCAGATTGGTTATGGGGCGGATTTTTATGTTGTAGAGATCGGAGACGGCCCGACAATCTTATAAAATAGAAAAGCAGCAAAGGTAAGATATGCTGCGGAAATGAGGAAAGATTGAAAATTAAAATTTTCAATCACGAGATTTGCGCCTGCGCGCTGCTTGGCTCAAACTCGTTATGCGCGAAAAAAGCAGCGCAGGAATGGAGTTAAGCATGGAAATCATAGAGGTATATCAGCATATAAAGGAGCTGGTTTCCTATGGAGAGGAAACAGGTCTTGTAGCAGCAGAAGATTGCATTTATACGAGAAACCGTATTCTAGAGGTTCTGGGGCTTTCTGAATATGAGGAGCCGGCTTTGGCAGAGGCTCCAAAAAGAGAACTTTCAGAAATTTTAAAGGGACTTTTGGATTATGCCTGCCAGGCCGGACTGATTGAGGATAATATTACTGCCAGAGATTTGTTTGATACAAAACTGATGGGACTTTTAATTCCGGCTCCAAGCCAGGTAATCCGCGAGTTTAAAGAGCATTATGAAAACAGTCCGAAGGAAGCGACGGATTACTATTATAAGCTGTCTCAGGACAGCGATTATATCCGCCGTTACCGGATAAAAAAGGATCAGAAATGGAAGGTGGAAACAGAGTATGGAACCATGGATATTACCATCAATCTGTCTAAGCCGGAAAAGGATCCTAAGGCTATTGCGGCGGCTAAGCTGGCAAAGCAAAGCGGTTATCCAAAGTGTCTTTTATGTATGGAAAATGAAGGCTATGCCGGAAGGATGAACCATCCGGCAAGGCAGAACCACCGGATTATCCCGGTTACGATTGCCGGACAGCCGTGGGGATTCCAGTATTCTCCTTATGTATATTACAATGAGCATTGCATTGTATTTAACGGAGAGCATATACCAATGAAGATTGACCGGGCGGCTTTTGGGAAGCTGTTTGATTTTGTAAAGCAGTTCCCTCATTATATCATAGGCTCCAATGCCGATCTGCCGATTGTAGGAGGCTCTATTTTAAGCCACGAGCATTTCCAGGGCGGGAATTATGAGTTTCCAATGGCAAAGGCCCCAGTAGAAAAAAGTTATACCATTCAAGGCTATGAGGATATTACTGCCGGTATTGTAAAGTGGCCGATGTCGGTTCTTCGGATTTCTGGAAAGGATGAGGAGCGGCTCGTTGATCTGGCGGATAAGATTTTAACTGCCTGGAGAGGCTATAGCGACCCGGAAGCCGGCGTTTTTGCCGAAACAGATGGAGAGCCTCATAATACGGTTACGCCGATTGCTAGAAAACGGGGAGAGTTTTTTGAGCTGGATCTGGTGCTTCGGAATAATCTGACAACAAAGGAGCATCCGCTGGGTGTGTTCCATCCTCATGGAGAGCTTCATCATATTAAAAAAGAGAATATCGGGCTGATTGAGGTTATGGGATTGGCTGTACTTCCGGCCAGGCTGAAGGCAGAAATGGAACTTTTAGCGGAATATATGGTAGAAAAGAAGGATATACGCAGTCGGGAAGAAATTGAAAAGCATGCGGATTGGGCGGAGGAATTTTCTGTAAAATATGAACAAATCACAGAAGAAAATGTGAATGATATTTTACAAAAGGAAATAGGAATCGTATTTTCAAAAGTCTTAGAAGATGCCGGAGTTTTTAAAAGAAACAAAAAAGGTGTCGAAGAATTTGAAAAATTTGTTGAAATATTGAAATTTTAGTGGTAAAGTGTACATACGCGGAAACAGTAAGGATAAGTGGACGCGGCAAAACCATATACTAGGGAGGTGTACACACAATGAACTTTGGATGGTTATCAATTATTCCCCCCATCATTGCGATTGTACTTGCACTTATCACAAAAGAGGTTATTTCCTCCCTGCTGATCGGCATTTTAGCAGGAGCGCTTATTTTCAGCCATGGTAATTTGATGGGCATGGTAGAAACGACATTTTCTGTTATGGGCGACAGAGCGGCAGGCAATATTTACATTTTGATTTTCTTGGGGCTTTTAGGGGCCTTAGTCGTCATTGTGACAAAAGGCGGCGGTTCTGCCGCTTACGGAAATTGGGCGGTGGATAAAATCAAAACCAGGCGGGGCGTTTCCTTGGCGACGGGCGTTTTAGGATGTATTATTTTTATTGACGATTACTTTAACTGCCTGACTGTGGGTACGGTTATGAAGCCGGTGACGGACAAGCACAGAATTTCCAGGGCGAAGCTGGCGTACCTTCTGGATGCAACGGCGGCTCCGATTTGTATTATTGCGCCGGTTTCCAGTTGGGGCGCTTCGGTAGCGGGCTATATTGAGGAAGCGCAGATTGGAAATGGAATGGGTACTTTTATCCAGGCGATTCCTTTCAATATGTATGCGCTTTTGACCATTATTATGGTGGTAATTGTTTGTGTTACAAAGCTTCAGTTCGGCTCCATGGCAAAATTTGAAAAGAATGCCATTGAAAAGGGCGATTTGTTCTCCAACAAAGAAGCATCAGAGGAAAAGACCATAGACGTTTATAATAAAAATGGGAAGGTTATAGATTTGGTTGTTCCAATTCTGGCTTTAATTGTCTTTTCTGTTTTAGCAATGGTTTATACCGGCGGCGGTTTTAGCGGCGAAAGCGGGTTTTTTGAGGCTTTTGGCAACTGTGATTCTTCTTTTTCCCTTGTACTTGGAAGTTTTGGCGCATTAGTGGTAACGGCCGTTCTTTATATCCCAAGGAAGGTACTTAATTTTAAGGAGTTTTTTGGCTGTATTAATGAAGGCGTAAAATCCATGGTAGGCGCGGATATTATTCTGATTCTGGCATGGACGATTGGTGGCGTTTGCAGTTCTGATTATCTGGGAACAGGGTTGTATGTAGGAGATATAGTATCGAATGGATCTTTTCCGGTTTTCCTGCTTCCAATGATTATTTTCATAGTAGCCGGATTCCTTGGCTTTGCGACGGGAACCTCCTGGGGGACGATGGCCCTTTTGATTCCTATTGCAGGAACTATTTGTACTTCGCCGGAGACAGGGCATTTGGCGCTTCCGATTTTAGGTTCTATTTTAGGCGGCGCTGTTTATGGAGATCATATTTCGCCAATTTCGGATACTACGATTCTTTCTTCTACCGGAGCTGGCTGCAACCATTTGGACCATGTGTCCACCCAGCTTACTTATGCTACGGTAGTGGCTGTCTGCAGC
>CATKYY010000193.1 GCA_949841225.1 uncultured Acetivibrio sp. | reverse complement strand
TGAAATCTGCCGGAATCCGGCACAAAGGCTGCGGAAAAACTCCGTCGTTAGTCCATCCAGTATAGTAAATCCATCCTTCATCCTCGCACATGCTGCGAAACGTATGGTAGAGCATATCATCCGCCGTTTTTCTGTCGCTGCCGTCCATAGCAAGACTTACCATCACCGGATCTTTTATGCCAATCGTGCTGGCTGTCGGCGCCGCCTTATATACGATACGTCCGTCAGCAAAGATTACCGGACATTCCGCCCACATCTCCTGAGTCATTAAATCCTCCAGCACCTGGCGTTCCTCCCCCCGGTACCTTACCAAAAGTAACATACCATCTATTTCTTTCAGACGGCTCTCCTTCTTTATATCTTCCTCCAGATAATACTTCCAGCCTTCCTCATCCTGATACAAATATTCCGCTCCAACCACTCTTCTTCTTATATCCTTCCAGAAGTATACAGAAATTGCCTGTTCTCCCCGCGCTTCATAAAACTCACGGAAGATCGGATAAATAGCGGCAGCTCCCCGGCTTCTGTCAGAAATCACCAGCGACAAGCTCTGCATATCCCCTGTATGAAATTCTCCCCCGTCTTCTTTTAAAAGAGAATCTCCCGTCAGACAAACCGTTTCTGGAACTTTGGCAAAACCGCCCTTAAATTCCACCCCATCCCAAGGCTCCAGCCGTTTTTCATCAATAAAATAAACGTACCCATTTTTCTCCTTGGATTCTTTATACAAAAGAACCTGCCCGCCGTCCTGAGATACCTCTATATGGACGGCGTCTTCTCCCTGGACAAATTCAAATCCAGCCGCCGGAAGATTTAAAATCTGCTCTATTTCCTGCTTCTCCACGTGATATATAAGCATTCCCCAGTAATCATAAAGAATCGCCCTTTGAGAGGATACATAGGCCAGTTGAGGGAATACCGCCCCATAAATGGCAGTTGCAGCTTCTTCTATAGAAAGCTCCGGCAGCCTGGTAATTCTATTTTCATCTTCCCTGGCAGAAGGCTTCGATGTTTCGGGAGCCTCCGTTTGATCCGCTGTTATTGGATGTTCCTTTTTTTCAGAGCTAAACGCTACAAAAAGACTGGCAAATAAAATAATTCCAATGCCAAGTACGGCAGCAAAGATTCCTTTTTTCTTTCCCTGTCCGTTAAATATATTGGCAAACCGTTCTCTAAGGGTTTTCGTCTCCTTTGAAAATTCACTGGCAAATAAAGGGCTTCTCCCGTCTTTCCTTTGAGCGGCGCATTCCAGCAGCATTTCGCTGTAATGCTTCTTTTCCTCCTTTGTAAACTCCCGAACAACCTGACTGTCACATAAAAGCTCCATATCCTCGGCAGCCCGTTTTTCCATCAAATATACCAGCGGATTAAACCAATGAAGCGTTCTTGCGCTGCCAAGAAGAAGCTTCACCAGCAAATCCTTCCTTTTATCATGAATTATTTCATGATTTATAATAAAAGAAAGCTCCTCCTTTCCATAGCTTCGCTCTGGCAAAAGTATTCTGGGCCTTCCTATCCCCAAAAGCATCGGCGACTGAACCAGCGGCGAAACAAAAACAGGAATCCGGCCTTCTTTTTTCAGGTAAACCTTTGTCTGGTCTGCTTTTTTGAAAAACTTCCAATAACTAAAAATCTGAAAAAGAGCTAAAAGCGCCGCAACGCCCGCCCAAATGAAAAAGAGAATATCCCAAAGCTCAAAAGAATCCTTTTCTTTCCTCAATTCTTCCGGCTTACCCGTACTCCGGCTTTGATTCTTTGCCTGGTATTCTTCTGTTTCTTCTTTTTTTTCTTTCATCTGACCGCTTTTTTTATCTTTTTCCGGTACATTCTCTCCCTCCATCTTCTCCGTCTCAAAAACAGAATACGCCTTCTCTTCTTCTATCTTCTGCTGTACAAAGACGGGCGCAGGCAAGGTAAGGACCGGCTTTGGGACAGAAAAGTCAAAAGGCAGCAAAAGGCGTACTGCAAGAGCAATCCAAAGCAAATACCTCCAAAAAACCGTATAGCTTTTCTTTAAAGGCAGTGAAACCAGGCTTATTACTAAAATCAAAACTCCACAGAAAAAAGACGTCCCCAATAATTCTATAAAATAAGCTTTCATAGACCCTCCTTTCTACTATAAGCTGTCCAAATAGTCCTTTAGTTCAAGGATTTGATTTTTGGAAAGCTCCTTTCCATCATACAACGCCGCTACAAACCTCTTAACAGAATTACCGTACAGTTTTTTTAAAATACTGCTGCTTTCCTGCTCCAGATAATCCTTTTCCTTTACCATCGGTATATAGCAGTTATTACGCCCCTCCTTTTCCACTCTCAGATAGCCCTTTTCCTCCAGACGGGATAAAAACGATAAAACCGTTGTTTTAGAAAGCTGCCTCTCCTCCGGCAGATGTTTTTCTATCTCTGTCCGGGTCATAGGCCTGCCAGCCTTCCAGATAATCATCATCAGCTCTAGTTCTGAATTTGGCAATGTTTTGTAATCCATAACGATCCTGCCCTCCTTTATACATAGAAATTTTATGTTCGGCATTTGCCGTATTTATAATTATATTCTACATTTGCCGAAGATAAAAGTCAAGGAATTTATCAAAACATCTAAAACGATATTAGCCTAATCCTTATAGTAATTCAGCATATGCTCATAAATGTTTCTGGTCTGTTCTTCATCTCCCCACGATAAAGGGTCGTCGGCATAACACAGAATCCAAAACGGCTCTATATTCTGAATGTTCCCTGGAAGCCCTTCCCATAAGCTATACATTCGACCTGCAAAACGCTTTATATCCGAACAATCTATATAAATCGCCTTTAATTTACTCATTAAAATTCTGCCAAGCTGTTCAAGGTCAAGATTATTGTAATCCATATGCGTTCTCACATAAATAATGGCCTTTTTAATATCTGTTTCCCATTCCAAATAGAGCAAATCATCATTTTCGGGGGAACTGAGAAATAATTCATCAAGCCGTTTATTGTACTCATCTTCTGTTATTAATTCCTCAGAAAGCAAAATCGCATAAACTAATAATTCCTCCATGATAACGCCCCCAATTCAAAAAAGAAACGGTGCAACCTGCTCTTTAGGTTACACCATACTCTAAAAATCTTTATTCTTTTTTGATTCCAAAGCTATTGAATATCTACAATAACCTTTTTATCATCTCTTGACGCAGCCGCTTTTACAACGGTACGAATGCTTTTAGCCACACGGCCCTGCTTGCCGATTACCTTACCCATATCGTCGGCAGCAACCTTCAGCTCAACAACAATAGCCTTGTCGTTTTCCGTTTCGGTTACGGCCACTTCTTCTGGATGATCTACCAGGGATTTAGCAATTACCTCCACTAATTCCTTCATTATCTTCCACCTCCGAAGAATACCGATTATTTTGTAATCCCTGCAACCTTAAACAGCTTTCCAACAACCTCTGTAGGCTGCGCGCCGTTTGACAGCCACTTTTTAGCTGCTTCCTCATTCACCTGGAAAGCGCTTGGCTCCTGATTCGGATCGTAGGTTCCGATTTCCTCAATGAACCTGCCGTCGCGCGGGCTTCTGCTATCAGCTACAACAATTCTATAGAAAGGGGCTTTTTTCTGTCCCATCCTCTTTAAACGGATTTTTACTGCCATTTGTTTCACCTCCTTGAACTATAATTAAAATCTACTAGAAGCCAAATGGCATTCTAAACTTACTCTTTTTCCCTTTGCCGCCCATCATACCCGGCATCTGCTTCATCATTTTTTTCATCTGCTCCATCTGCTTAACCAAACGGTTAACCTGACCTATATCCACGCCGGCGCCCTTAGCA
>CATKYY010000192.1 GCA_949841225.1 uncultured Acetivibrio sp. | reverse complement strand
ATATGAAATACATTTTGTGGTAATTATGAGAAAATTAGCAAAAATTAACCTAATTTATATTTGACTTGCGAATGGAGGCATAATTACTATGATTAAACAAGAACTTTATCAGCAAATCGGACTTCGCGTAGCGCAACTGCGAATCGACCGGAATCTTTCTCAAACCGATATTGCAAAAGAGTTCCATATTGGACAGACCACCTATTCCAGCTATGAAAATGGAACCAGAAAAATCCCCCTGGATTTAGTAAACGACCTGGCCTACTATTTCAATGTTTCCCCAACCTATCTTTTCCGCGGAAATGAAGATTCAGAAGAAGGAAGAGAAAAACAGGAAAAGCGGCTGCTCCACTATTTTTCACATCTGAATTCCCATGGACGCACAAAAGCAATCGATTATCTTGAAGACATCTCCCACCTCCGTAAATACTCCCTAAGAAATAAATAATCTCCTGCTCCCTCTTTAATTATGAACAAAAAGTTTGCTATTTGTTCATAATTTGTTAAGACTCCACTCAAACTTTCGTCACATCTTTTGTATATACTAAAGATAGCCGATAAAGCTAGTGCTAATATAGATTTTTTTCATAAACAGCCAGGTAGGGCAGTTACCTCCTACCTGGCCTCTCCTCATTTTAGAGCGCATTTTGAGTAAGTTTATTAAAGTTTTAGATTTCTTTTCTAAATAAGTCTTTTCTTTTCAGGGAATAAGCTATATAATAGAGATTAATATTTGATATGGAGGAAGGAGTTTTTTATGAAAAAGTTTGGTAAGTTTATGTTTGCCGCCCTTTCCGCTGCTGCATTTGCCGGAGGCGCGTACTACCTTGTAAAGAATGTTATCAACAAGGATTCTTCCGATGATTTTGACGATTTTGAAGACGAATTTGATGACTTTGATCTTGACGATGAAGAAGAGGCCGATCCTGCCGCTTCGCCGGAAAACCGCGAATATGTAACTTTAAACATCAGCAAAGAAGAGGAAGACGCTGCCGAAGATGCTGTTTCTGAGGAAACACAGGAAGCAGAAGAGGACAGCGAAGAGCCTGTAGAAGAATAAAAACAGGAAGGAAATCCGTAATACGGTTTTCCTTCCTGTTCTTTTTTATTTTCACATATTTCAAACGCGCTTCTGCCGCTAATGGGAGCCAAGCCGTTCCCTCGCCGTTTTGATATGCTTCTTCACCGTTTCTGGCGCCGGTCCCCCGGTAACCTTCCTGTTCTTCACACAGGTTTCCAAAGCAATGGCCTGGTAAATATCCTCTTCAAATAAGCTGCTTGCTTCTTGATATTCTTCCAGCGTAAGGGTTTCCAGAACCTTCCCCTTTTCTATGGAAGTATGCACCAGCCGCCCTACTATACCATAAGCCTCGCGGAACGGAATCCCCCTTTTTGTCAGATAATCCGCGCAGTCTGTAGCATTAATAAAGCCTCTTGCTGCTGCCTGCCGCATATTTTCCTTCTTGACAATACAGGTAGAAAGCATTGGTCTCAATGTATTCAAGCACGTTTCTACCGTTGCAAAGCTGTCAAATAAAGCCTCTTTATCCTCCTGCATATCTTTATTATAAGAGAGAGGCAGTCCCTTCATCATTGTCAGAAGCGTCTGCAGATTTCCAAATACCCTGCCGCTTTTCCCCCGGACTAGCTCGCAAACGTCTGGATTCTTTTTTTGAGGCATAATACTGCTTCCTGTGGCAAAGGCATCCTGCAGCTCGATAAACTTAAATTCCCAACTGCTCCATAAAATAACCTCTTCGCTTAGCCGGGACAAATGCACCATAAGAATACTTAAAGCCGCCGCCATTTCCATTGCAAAATCCCGGTCGCTGACGCCGTCCAGACTGTTTTGGCATACTCCGTCAAAACCCAAAAGCTCTGCTACATACTCTCTGTCTATCGGATAAGTAGTAGTTGCCAAGGCTCCGCTTCCTAAAGGAAGCCTATTGCATCTTTTTATACTATCCTCAAGCCTTTCTATATCCCGTAACAGCATTTCTGTATAAGCCATTAAATGATGGGCAAAGGTAATCGGCTGCGCCCTCTGTAAATGAGTATAGCCCGGCATAATTGTCTCTGTATGCTCGTCGGCTTTATCGCAAAGAGTTACGGCAAACTCCTTTAAAAGCCCGATAACCCTCCTGCATTGCTCCATAGCGTACATCCGTCCGTCCAAAGCCACCTGATCATTCCGGCTTCTGGCAGTGTGAAGCCGTTTCCCTGCATTCTCTTTTCCTTTTTCCCTGCAGCGCTTTGTCAGCTCCTCCTCCAAAAACATATGGATGTCCTCTGCCTCTGGGCAAATGGAAAGCTTTCCGCTTTCTATATCTTCTTTTATTTCCTCCAGAGTACGGATAATAAGCTCTCCGTCCTCCCCCGGAACAATTTGCTGCTTCATAAGCATTGTTACATGCGCGATGCTTCCTTCAATATCCTGGGCGTACATTACCCTATCTACCGCAATCGAGGAATTAAAATCATTTAACCGCTTATCTGCTTTCTGCGCAAACCTTGCTCCCCATAGCGCCATATCGTTTTCTCCTTACCTGCATATTTTATTTCTTCCTGTTTTTCCCACATTTCCTGCTCAGCCTTTATTTTCTGCTTCCTCTTTTCCTCTTGCATAGCCCTTACCTTAATCGGTAAGCCGAAAAGATTGATAAAGCCCGCAGAATCATTTTGGTTATAAGAATCATCCTCGCCAAAGCTTGCTATTTGTTCAGAATACAGGCTGTTTGGAGATTCCATTCCAGCTGGGATAATGTTCCCTTTATAAAGCTTAAGCCTTACGTCTCCGTTGACGGCCTCGCTTACCGTATCCACAAAGGCGCAGATTGCTTCCCTGAGAGGAGTAAACCACTGGCCGTTGTATAAAAGCTCTCCGAACTTTGCTCCCATCTGCTGCTTATAATGCTGGGTTTCCTTATCCAGGGTAATAGTTTCCAAAAGCTCATGAGCCTTATAGAGAATGGTTCCGCCAGGCGTCTCATAAACGCCCCTGCTCTTCATTCCTACCAGACGGTTTTCTACCATATCCAAAATTCCAATGCCATTCGCCCCGCCAATCTCATTCAGCTTTAAAAGCAGCTCCTGCGCTTTCATTTTTACTCCGTCTAAAGCGGTAGGTACCCCCTTTTCAAAATGGAGCGTAATATAAGTCGGCTTATCCGGCGCCTTTTCCGGCGTTACGCCCATTTCCAGAATAGCATCGTAATCCGGCTCATTTTTTGGGTCTTCCAAGTCTAAGCCCTCGTGGGAAAGATGCCAAATATTTTTATCCTTGGAGTAATTGGTCTCCCTGTTAATCTTTAACGGAATCTTATGCTTCTCTGCATAAGCAATTTCCTTTTCCCTGGAATTTAATTCCCAGCTCCTCCAAGGAGCGATAATTTCCATTTCCGGCGCAAAAGCCTTTACCGCCAGCTCAAAACGTACCTGATCGTTTCCTTTTCCGGTGCAGCCGTGGCAGATGGCATCTGCATTTTCCTTCAAAGCGACGTCAATCAGCCCCTTTGCAATAATCGGCCTTGCAAACGCCGTCCCCAGCAGGTAGGCATCCTCATATTTCGCCCCTGCCTTTAAGCAATTAAATATATAATCCTCTACAAATTCATCCTTTAAGTCAAGAGCATAATACTTACTTGCCCCGGTTTTCAGCGCCTTTTCCTCCAGCCCTTCCATCTCGTCTGCCTGCCCTACGTCGCCGGTTACGGCAATCACCTCGGCATTGTTATAATTTTCCTTCAGCCATGGAATCATTACAGAAGTATCCAGGCCTCCCGAATAAGCCAGCACAATTTTCTTAATTTCCTTTTCATTCTTCTTCA
>CATKYY010000191.1 GCA_949841225.1 uncultured Acetivibrio sp. | reverse complement strand
TGGTTGTAGCCTTTCTAAAACCATCTGAGTGGTAGGAGAACGAAAACAATCCACAGCATCTCCAATAGTATAGCATACAGTCCTTGGAGAGGGACTATAAACACTACTACTTTATAATACGAGGAGACCGTAACATGAAGGTTACTGCATTAGTCCAGGTTCTTGGAAAAGTTCAAAAGCCTTGGAAAGATTCTGAAGGTAGCGAAAGAATATCATATAGCGTCAATATCATGCAGGATAATGGCACTATTATCGATACGCTTCGTTTAACCAAAGAACAGTATGAAGCTATAGAACCTAATAAGCCATACACGCTTGAGGCTGAATACGGCACGGGCAAAAACGGCGGATATTTGCGTATCTTTGGCATTCAGCCAGCAAAATAATTACAAGCGCCCCTGTCTCAATGGCAGGGGCAGGAAAGGAAAAAAGATGATGAATCTCATTAAAAACATTTATTATCCTTTAGAAGATAATTATTACGATAAAAAATGGGGAATCTTGATTCTTAAGATTCTGACCATCCTAATTTTAACTATATGTACTGGCATTGTTATTTTCATTATTGCCAGTGCTATAATTAACAATCTTGAAAAAATAATTATTACAATCGGCTCTATCTGCTGTATTACAGCTATTTTCCTTAATTTTTTTAAGAAGAAAGAGCCTGCCCCGGCGTTACCAGACACTTCTATTATAGAGTATGACCCTATTACTTTGGAGTCCACTTATAAAATGCTCCGCCAAAACCTCTGTTCTGTGATTGGGGATGTGGCAGAAATCGCAAAATTAAGAAAACCAGCCACTCTAAGTCAAATGGATGCGCCCACCCATTTCGATATTGTTTCGAAATGTGCCATCTATCATTATCTGGTTTTGAAACAGGCAGAAGAAATTGATACTTTTACTATTACAGGTATCCTTCAAAATGCCATTGAACAACGCCTAAACAACAACGAGATTGAAGGTATTACCCAGTCCGCTTTTTTTTACAACGGGCAGACTTACCCTTCTATTATGGTTGACAACGTGCGGGATGTGGGAAGCTATAGTCAAGTAGACCTTGCCATTGCAAGTGAATACTATTGCAAATACCGCGAGCGCCGTATTTACAATAACATGGCCCAATCCAATTCCGGCAGGCCGCAGGATAAATATTTCTAATGATGAAAACCATTGAATTATTCCTACAGGAAGATTTTTACCGTCATGGAGTCATGCAGTATGTTCCCTGGAATCCGGCTGCGGCTCCGCATATTGTAATATTCGGGGCCACCGGAACCGGCAAAACCTATGCCACCAAGTTAATGCTGGGCCGTATTTCCATACAATGCCCGGATTCCTGTATCTATGTATGTGATTTTAAAGGCGATTCCGATTTTTCCTTTTTAGACGGGGAATCCCGTTTTTTCCGGTTCTTCGACTGCGAAAAAGGACTGTCCGCCTTTTATGATGAATTCCAAAAGCGCCAGTCCGGCCAGGACAGCCGCCGCCATTTCCTGCTCCTCTTCTTTGATGAATGGGCCAGCTATATACTAAACCTGGACAAAAAGAAGGCAGAGGACGAAAAGAAAAAGCTGGCTTCCTTATTAATGCTGGGACGCTCCTTTAACGTCCATGTGCTTATCAGCCAGCAGAGGGTGGATGCTTCTTATTTTAATGCCGCACGGGATAACTTCAATTTAGTAGTTGCCCTGGGCAACTTATCAGAAGAGGGGAAAGAAATGATGTTCCGTGAATTTAAAGACAGGATGAAGCCAGACCGGAAACAGGGAACCGGCTACATGCTCACCAATGGTACGGACTTTACCCCTATTCTGGTTCCGTCCATCTCCAGCATGGAACGCCTGCACCACTGTATCAAGCAGGCTGTAACCCGTTTACCTTTGCCGGGGGCGTGCAAAGCGTAAGCCCCCGGCCGCAGGCGGCAAAGCCGCCTGCCCTTACCGGAGTTGTGCTAGTATTACCACAACTTCGGTGCCAGTGTCAAAAATCAAAAAAATCTTTTCATATCAATGGTTCCGGCATAAGCCTCTTTTGTGCCAGTCTTGTGCCGGAGCCATGGAAAGGGCTTTATGGCTAATAAAAATAAAAAATTAATAAACAACCGGCGGAGCCGGAAATATCAAATAACCATTAATAATCCTGAAAAACATAAAAACTGCTCCCATCAGGCAATCAGGGAAACATTAAAGCAGTGGGAACATATCACTTACTGGTGCATGTGTGACGAGACAGCAAAGACATACCACACTCATTTATATATCCAGTTTAAAAACCCCGTATATTTTTCCAGCCTGAAAAAAGCCTTCCCCTCTGCACATATAGAAGAAGCCGCCGGAACCGCAGAGGAAAACCGCGCTTATATTTTAAAAGAGGGAAAATGGAAGGATACGGAAAAAGGGGAAACCAACCTAAAGGATACTTTTGAAGAAGGGGGAACCATGCCTAAAGCAGGACAGGGGCGGCGCAGTGATTTAGCAGACCTTTACCAGATGATTAAAGACGGATACTCCAATATTGAAATCCTTGAAAGGAATCCAGACAACCTTTTAAACCTACAGCATATAGACAAGGCCCGGCTTGAAATCCTGTCCAATCAGTACCGGACACAAAGACGCACTAATCTCCTTGTTACTTATGTATCCGGCCCTACCGGCTACGGAAAATCCAGACAGATTTTAGACACGCACGGGGATTCCGATGTCTACCGTGTGACCGATTACAAACACCCCTTCGATACATATTCAGGAGAAAATGTGCTGGTATTTGAAGAATTCAGGAGCGACCTGCTTATCGGGAGTATGCTGAATTATCTGGACGTTTATCCTTTACAGCTCCCGGCCCGTTACAATAACCGGCAGGCCTGCTATACCTTTGTTTATCTGGTTTCCAACTGGAAACTGGAAGACCAATACCGTAATATCTATCCCGAACAGCCGGATACATGGAAGGCATTTATCCGTCGTATTCAGAAGGTACGTATCTATACGGCCCCTGAAATATGGACAGAATATAACACCAATGACTATCTGAACGGTTTCCGGCTGGCAGATACCAGCAAAGTACCTTTTGATAACAATTAAATAAAACTGGCGTTGGAATATCCTGCATAAGCAAATATCATTATTATAAATCATATTACTATTTAGAAAACCTATTTGAAATGATTCTATCATAATTCGTTAATAATTAATAACCTGATTAATTTTCAAACAAATTCCCCTAAAAATTTTCATTCCTTCGCCTGTCTTAAGGTGATGTAAATGGACAATTTAAAAAATCCTTCGGAACTTTTTCCTCTTTCTTTATTGAAAGACGCCGTAGACTGCGGTATAATTCCAGTAGACAGTGTGCTTGATACGCTTATGTCTACAAAAAGAGAGAAAATCAAAAAAATACATGCTTATGCAATCACTCCGCCATCCAAAGAGGGCGGCCGCTGGCAGACCTGCTACAAGGGGCCGGATGGAAAGCGTAGAAACATCAAAGCACAAACAGAAGAGGAATTATTGGACAAACTGATTCCGATATACTTCCAAAATTCGCACCTTGACAAACTGACGTTTCATGAACTGTATGAAGAATGGCTGGAATATAAAAAGGGCGTAACCAACAGCCCCAACACCATCAAGCGCCATAAACAGCACTACCGGAAATATTTTGAACCGTCTTTACTGGATGGAAGGAAAATCCGCTACATGGACGAACTGCTGTTAGAGACAGAGTGCAACCGCATTGTTAAAGACTTTAATCTTCCACGCAAGGAATGGTGCAATATCAAGACAATTCTCAATGGAATGTTTGAGTATGCCGTTAGAAAAAAGTACCTGGCTGAAAATCCTATGGA
>CATKYY010000190.1 GCA_949841225.1 uncultured Acetivibrio sp. | reverse complement strand
TCTGACCATACAAGGGTAATTTTAACATTTATAAAACTTTTTAACTATGGTATACTTTAGGTAAAGTACTCCATAAATAATTATAGGGAGTAATTTTTCAAACTATCTTTAAGAATGGAGGATAACATGAAGGCCGTAGGACTAATTACTGAATACAATCCCTTCCACAACGGACACCGATACCACATAAGAAAAGCAAAAGAGCTGACAGGCGCTGACACCGCTGTTGTTATTATGAGCGGCAATTACGTTCAGCGCGGAACCCCTGCCATAATAGATAAGTATACCCGCACTGCTATCGCTTTAGACAATGGGGCGGACCTGGTTTTTGAGCTTCCCGTTTCCTATAGCTCCTCCAGCGCAGAATTTTTTGCCCGGGGCGCTATAGAAAGCATTCATGCCCTGGGGTTTGTGGACTGCCTGTGCTTTGGCAGCGAAATCAAAAATATAGAAGAAATGAAAAAACTGGCTCAGCTCCTCGTCAAAGAGCCGCCAGAAGTTTCTGTCCTGATAAAAGAAAAATTAAAAGAAGGAAGCTCTTATCCAGAAGCGCGGATGGCTGCTATTTTAGAATTTCAAAAAAGCCCTGCAGATGAAGTAAAAACCATTCTTTCCAGTCCTAATACCCTTTTAGGCCTGGAATACCTGAAGGCCCTTTATCAGCTGGGAAGCTCTATTGAGCCTTTTATCCTGGAGCGGGTCGGTATGGAGCATCACGGCGGCTTCCAAAAAAGCTCCTCCTTTAATTCTGCTACAGCTCTCCGCAGCCGCCTTAGCTCCTCTGAAGAAAAAGAAGACGTTTTTTCACAGCTAAAAGCTAATATGCCGGAAAATGCCGTTCGCCTTTTAGAACGAAAATACCGGGTTTCCTTCCCCGTTGGAGAAGACGACCTTTCCGGGCTCCTTTATTATAAACTTTTATGCCAGACCTCCAAAGAATTATCAAAATATACCGATATGAACGAGGAACTGGCCTTCCGTATAAAAAACAGCCTGGAAGAATATGAAAGCTTTTCTTCTTTCGCCAAAAAAATCAAATCCCGCCAATACACTCTGACCCGTATTTACCGCTGCTTTCTCCATATCCTGCTGGATATAAAGGATATTCCTGATACTCTGCCTTATCTCAGGCTTTTAGGGCTGAAAAGAGAAGCCAGCATACTTTTAAACAAAAAGTCTTTGCATACAACCGTTCCTATTATTACAAAGCCGGCGGACGCCATATCCCAGCTAACCCCCGCAGCTCTCCCCTATTGGGAGCTTACCGTAAAAGCAAGCCGGCTTTATAACCGTATTATCTATGAAAAATTCGGCGCCCGCCTAAAGGATGACTACCGGACGCCAATCATAATAAGATAAACAAGGGCATACATTATACCAATTACCTTTAAGGACCTTGCTATGAAAGCCTTCCGTCAATTTTTTACCTTTCCCGCCCTTACCTGTTTTTTGTCCCTGCTTCTTCTTTTTCTATTTCCAACCGAGGTTCTGGCAGGGGCGAAAAACGGCCTGAACCTCTGGTTCCAAATTGTCCTCCCAACGCTTCTTCCCTTTCTTATTACCACAAACCTATGTATGGAGCTTGGTATTCCCGAGCTTTTACCGCCCTCTGTTTATCCTGTTTTTACCGGACTTTTATCCGGTTATCCAGTAGGCGCGAAATCCTGCGCCGACCTTTGCCGCGCAGGACAGCTTACCCAGGTAGAAGCTCAGTTTTTTCTATCCTTTTGCAATAATGCAAGCCCAATGTTCGTGTTAAACTACCTGTTTTTACAATCCCTTCATCTGAAAGGACAACTGTTTCTTCTTTCTTTTTTATTTTACGGCTCTATTTTCCTGAGCGGGGCAGTTTTTTATCTTGTCCACTGGAAAGAATTAAAGGAAGCGAAAGCGCTCCGTCAAAAATCTTACAAAGACCAGAAAAAAACACCCGCGGCAGAACCGGCTCCAGCGTTCTTTCCAGCCCTGGATGCCTCTATTTTAACAGGCTTTACCCTAATAACAAAAATAGGAGGCTATATTATCCTATTCTCTATCCTGGCCTCCCTGGTTTCCGCTTTTTTCCCTGTCTCGGCTCCTATCAGAGGCCTATTGATTGCGCTTTTAGAAATCACTACGGGCATAAACTATTTATCAGGGCTTTCGCTTCCTCCCGCCCTTTTTTCTACTCTGGCTCTCGCCTCCGCCGCCTTTGGAGGGTTTTCCAGCGCAGCCCAGACAAACAGCGTTATTTCTGGCTCCGGCCTGTCCCTTTTTACTTATATAAAATATAAAGCCCTTGCAGCTATAATCTGCACAGGGCTATGTATCTTAACGCTTTTTTAATCAATATCCTCTAAAAAGGTATCCGCCTCAAAATTAAATTCCTCCAAATCGGAATCCTTAGAAGCTTCTGCTCCTGCTTGCGGTTCTCCGGCGGCTTCGGAAACCGGTTTTGTCACAGGCTCCAGTCCCAGCTCGGCTCGGTTATTCTGAATCACGCTGAGATTCTCCCGCAGCATTTGCGTCAGCCCCTGGTAGTGGCCCATAGCGCCTTCATAGGCCGCCGCTAAGGCCTGTTCTGCATTGGACAGCAGGTCGTTGGTATACGAAAGGGCTCCAAGCCGAATCTCATTGGCATCTGCGTTGGCTTCATCCAATATCCTCCTGGCCTCTTCAATCGCCTGCGTCACTACCTGGTTCGCCTGTTCAAAAGCCTGCTGCATAATCTCAGATTCATTTACCAATTCCTCCGAATGTTTCTTGGTTTCCTCAATAATACTGGCGGCCTTTCTTTCCGCATCGGCCATAATCGCTTCTCTATTTGCTAAAACCTTCCGGTAACGCTTGATTTCATCGGGTGTCCGAAGCCGAAGCTCATCCAGTAAATCATACAGCTCGTCTTTTGGAACAATTACCTTGCTGTTTGACAATGGCTGTGGCCTGCAGCTTTCAATAAACTCGTAAATATCCTCTATTGACTGCTCTATTCTGCTGGTACCCATATATACAACTCCTATCTCTTATTCGCTTTTTCTTTTAGCTTGAACGCAACTGCTTCCGGTACAAACTTTGTCACTTCTCCATGGTACATAGCAATTTCTTTTACAATACTGGAGCTCAAATATGCATATTCTGTACTGGTTGTAAGATAAATCGTATCTACTCTGGAATTTAATTCATGGTTCATCTGGGCAATCTGGATTTCATATTCAAAATCTGTAACGGCCCGAAGCCCTCTTATAATAGCATCGGCCCCAATCACATCCACATATTCGGCCAAAAGTCCGCTAAAGAAGCTTACCTCTACATTTGGAATATGCTTCGTCACTTCCTTTATCAGCGCTGCTCTTTCTTCTACCGTAAACATAGGATGCTTCGCATTATTATTAAGAACGCCTATATACAGTTTGTCAAAAAGTCTGGCCGAACGCTCAATAATATCTAAATGGCCAAAAGTAATTGGATCAAAGCTTCCAGGATAAAGCCCAATTTTCATAATTTACTCCATTCCTGCGCTGCCTTCTGCGCCTTAACGAGTTTGAGCCAAGCAGCGCGTAGGCGCAAATCTCGCGATTGAAAATTTTAATTTTCAATCCTTACCTCATTTCTACACTTCTTTTTTTGCATCGCAAGTTCATACTGCATGGTTCTACGACGTTTGCTTACGCCTTACAAATATATGCTTATTCGTTTTATATTCCTTTATCTTTTCTACTGTATACCCCATGCCTTCCATATCATTATCTACCGTCTCATAAGAAGCCTCAAATACAATCAGGCTGTCCTCTGTCAAAAGGCTGCTGTCCTTTAAATAAGCAAGTACCTTTTTTTCCCATCCCATGTTATAAGGCGGGTCCATAAACACAAT
>CATKYY010000189.1 GCA_949841225.1 uncultured Acetivibrio sp. | reverse complement strand
TTGGAATTAATAAACAGGCAAAGGATAAGGAGCTGGCGGCTGAATTTGTAAAATTCTTATTTGAAGAGACTGTACAGAGCGCCAATGTGTATGACGGCATGCCTGTAAATATGAAAGTATTGGAAGCACAAGCAAAGAAAGAGCAAAACGACAACATTACCTGGGGCTCTTCTGAAATGGATGAGAATGGAAAGATTGCAAATATTAACGGAAGTTCTCCTTCCAGAGAGGTGATGGAGGAGGCTGTGTCCAAGATAAAGGAAGCCGGCCGGCTTACCAGTAACCAGGATACCTTGTATCATTTAATTTTTAATGAAGCGGCTCCTCTTTTAAACGGAGAGAAGGATGTTGCGCAGACGGCAGAGGCTGTAAAGAAAAAGGTAAATACCTATACGGCAGAATAGGAGGAAATGGGTGAAGAAAAGATGGATTCCATGGATTTTTCTGGCGCCGAGTCTTTTTGGAGTTTTCGTATTTGTTCTGCTTCCTTTCCTGGACGTAGTTAGAAGGTCTTTTGGGGAGGCGGTGGGGAATCAGTTTGCAGGCTGGAAAAATTATCAGGAAGTATTGGGAAATCAGGCTTTTTTGATGGCCGGGAAAAATACGCTTCGTTTCCTGATAATTTGTATTCCGATGCTTTTGGTAATTTCCCTTGGGCTGGCGCTCTTATTGGAAAGGCAGCAGGCTTTTCGGAATTTTTTCAAAACGGTTTTTCTACTGCCTATGGCAGTACCGGTAGCATCGGTTGCCTTTTTATGGAATGTATTTTTTCAGAAAGCAGGGCTTATTAATGCTCTGCTTTCCTTTACCGGAAGAGAGGCCGTAGAATTTCTGGATTCCTCCCGTTCTTTTGGGGTATTGGTATTCAGCTATTTATGGAAAAATACAGGCTATGATATGATTTTGTGGCTGGCCGGACTCTCTGGTATTCCAGAAAGCTACTATGAGGCGGCAAGGGTAGACGGGGCGGGACGGGCAGCTTGTTTTTGGTATATTACACTGCCGTCTCTTAGGGGATTTGCTGCTATGATAACTATGCTTTCCCTTATTAATTCATTTAAGGTGTTCCGTGAGGCGTATCTGATTGCGGGCAGTTATCCTCATGAAAGCATTTATATGCTGCAGCACCTGTTTAATAATTGGTTTCTGGCTTTGGATATTCAGAAGATGTCGGCAGCGGCGGTTATGCTGGCTGGAGTTATACTGGCAGTGGCAGGGATTCTTTTACGGGGAGGAAGGGAGGAGTCGGAATGAAAGGGTTTAAATATATGATTCTTTTTTGCGGCGGTATTCTGATTCTGGGACCTTTGTTTCTGCTTTTGACAGGCTCTCTTTTGGATGGTTCGGAGCTGATGGAAAAACTGGGGCCAGTATTTGGAGCGGATTGTGGTTATGTGAAGTTTTGGATTTTACCAGATTATCCAACATTAAAGCCCTACATAGAGCTTCTTTTGGATACGCCGGATTTTTTTGTTATGTTTTGGAATTCAGTGAAGGAAGTGGTTCCGGCATTAGCTGGCCAGGTAGTGGTTTCTGTTCCAGCGGCATGGAGCTTTGCCAGGTATTCTTTTCGTGGAAAGAGATGGCTCTTTTTTTTATACGTTGCATTAATGATTATGCCGTTCCAGGTAACAATGGTTTCCAGCTATATGGTTTTACGAAAGCTGTCGCTTATGGACACCCATTTTGCAGTAATTTTAACTAATGTATTTTCT
This sequence comes from uncultured Acetivibrio sp., assembly GCA_949841225.1. GTDB lineage: Bacteria > Bacillota > Clostridia > Lachnospirales > Lachnospiraceae > Velocimicrobium. The sequence goes on along the minus strand of CATKYY010000189.1, from coordinate 2,143 downwards.
ACTTTGCCGGTTTTTATTATGACGAAATTTTTTAAAACAATACCAAATTCTCTTTTGGAGGCAGCCAGGTTGGATGGAGCTGGAGAAGCAAGGATTTTCTTTTCTATTGGGCTGCCTTTGGGAAGCTCTGGAATTTTAGCGGTTATGACTCTTAATTTTTTGGAATATTGGAATGCGCTGGAGCAACCGCTTACTTTTTTAAAGGATAAGGCTTTATTTCCATTGTCTTTATATCTTCCAGACATTACAGAGGATAAGGCTGCTTTAGCTTTAGCGGCGTCGGTAGTTATGCTTTTACCGGCAATGCTGGTGTTTTTGTGCGGACAGGAATATTTGGAACAGGGAATTGCCGCTTCCGGGCTAAAGGAATAAAAATAGAAGGCTGAGTTTACGTCTGTGCGGCATCCGTAGACCTGGCGTAAGAAAAAGCCGTGCAGAAAGGAGACCAAGGATGAAAAAGGATAGTTTGAGGAAGCTTCTGGCGGGTTTCTTTCTTGTAATGCTTTTACTTAGCGTTCTGTCCCGCGGGGCGGCTTCTGTAACAGTGCCGAGAGTGAAGGCTCAAAAGGTAAAGGAGGGAAGCCTGACGTATCGGCTGGAAGGAACCGGGGTAGTAGAGGAAGAAAAAACCCGGAGCATTCCTGTTATTTCCGGGCTGATGGTTGAAGAAATTTTTGCCGGGGCCGGAGTACAGGTAAAAAAAGGGGAGAAATTATTTTCTTATTCTATGGAAAGTATTGAAGAGGTTTTAGAGAAGAAGAAAAAGGAGCTAAAACAGCTCCTGTTGTCTTATGAGCAGGAAAAAGCAGGGGCGATTGGCGAGGATAGCCAGAAGGAGGGGGCGGAACTTTCCCTGGAGCAGGCGAAGAAGGATTTAGAAGACGCCAGGCTTGCAATAGAGGAGCAAAAAGAAGAAGTCAGGGAAGAAGCGGAAAAAGCCCTGGATTCTGTAAAAGAGGAATATGAAGCATTGGAAAAGGCTTGGGAGGAAAAGCTTTTTGCAGCATCCCAGGCTGTGGAGGATGCTAAGGAAGCCTATGAAGAGCAGGGAAAAGAAAAGGATAAAATAGAGAGCTTACTATTGGCATATCAGCAGGCAATTGGAAAAGGAAACGAAGCTGAAAAAATGAATTGCCGGCAGGAAATTATAAAAGTATATTTTGGCAGGGACTATCAGAGCTATCAGAACCGGAAAAGCCAGGCTTCTAAGGCGGTTGGCAACGCGAAGGAGGATTTGGCGGATATTACGGCAAAATGGAAGGAATTAATTGATGAGTGGGATAAATATTCAGATGATCCAGAGATTAAGGAGAAATATCGCGCCCAGTGCCGGGAAAGGGATAGTGAAGTCAAGGCGGCAAAACGGGCGATAGAAAATGCAGAGGCAGCTTTAAAAGAAGAAACTTTAGAGGAGGCCAGGCTGACAGAGGCCATGGAACGATATGAAAAGGGCGAGGCAAAGGGCCGTGAGGAGCTGTATGAGCTTTTAGCAGAGAAGCTTAAAATAGAGGAAACGGTAATTGAAAAGGAAAAAAAGGCGTGGGAGAGAGCAGAAGAAGGCCTGGAACGGCTGGAGTTTGATGCAAAAGAAGAGCTTGCCAGGCTGGAGAAAAAGGTACTTGCAGCCAAGCAAAAGCTGGAAGCTATGGAAGAAGGAACCTATGATTATGAAAAAGAGTTAAAGGAGAGGAAGCAAGGAGCCCAGGATGCAGAATATGCCTTAAGGCAGGCAGAAAGCACAGTAAAGGGAACCGAGGATGCGGCGGCTCAGGCAGCTATGGGAAGAGGCTTGAGGCTGGAATCTCTGGCAATGGATATAGAGGAAAAAAGACAGGAAACAGAAGAGTTTGAAGAATTGAAAAGAAACGGAGGCTGTGTGGCGTCCCCTGCGGATGGAACAGTTTCGGAGCAGGAGCTGAAGGCCGGCTCTATAGCCGGAGGGCAGGAGCGAGTAGTGCTGGCGGCTGATTTATATCGGTTTCAGGCAAAGGTAGAAGCTTCCGCTTGCGAATATTTTGAGCCGGGAGACGAGATTATTCTAAATCGGGAAGGAACTTCAAAATCCTTTTTCATTAGCAGCTTTTCTATGGAGGATGAGGAAGGGATGAAAACCCTTACGGTGGAATTGCCGGAGGAGGGTTAC
>CATKYY010000188.1 GCA_949841225.1 uncultured Acetivibrio sp. | reverse complement strand
CTGAAAGCCCCAATCCACAAGCTTACAATTCTGCGCGCTCAATATCCTTTAATACTCTCTGGTTTTTAATATAATCTGTAAACTCTTCTTTCGTAATCCAGCAGGCGTCGTTTAAATCCTCTGATAAAATAACCGGGTCGTTCCCTGCAATACAAACATAAGCAATTCCTACTTTATGGGTATCCTCAATCGTAAAGCTCCAGGTATACAAAATTTGCTCAATTTCTGCCATAAGCCCAGTCTGCTCCTCAATCAGCCGGAGCACCGCTGCATCCGGAGATTCGCCAAAATCTACTGCGCCGTCTACAAACTGCCACTGATACGGATCTGCAATACAATCGTCATACCATTTAGCCAATATTAAATATTTGTCCTCGCTACGGACAATTCCTTTTACTAATAAATCGCAGTTTTTCATCCTCTTCCTCCTTTTTTAATGAGCATGAAGCTTCTTATTTCCAAACTAGTATATCAACTTTTCTCAGACACCACAAGACCCATTATACAAAGAACGCAGCCTAGGACTGCCAGCCAGGTCACAGGCTCCTTTAAGATAACGGAGGAGGTTAACATAGTAATTGCCGGAATAATATAAATATATACTCCTGTTTTTACCGCCCCCAAAATCTCAATGGCGTAGTTCCAGCAAAGATAACATACGGCCGAAGCCACCACGCCTAAATAAATTAAATTCCAAAGGATTACCGGCTGCCTTAAAAGCCCCAGCTCTATTCCATAGCCTTCCTTCCACAAAAAAGGAAGCAAGCATACCACACCGTAAAAATGTATTCTGCGAGTAGCAAAGATACAAGAATATCCCTTATCGCTGAGCTTTTTATAAAAAACAGCGTACACTCCGTACATTGCCGCCGCCAAAAGAGCCAAAAAATCCCCAAACGGACTCATATTCATAACCAGGCTCCCATTCAGCTCCACCAAAACAATTCCCGCCATAGCTACAACAAAGCCAAGAAAGAAGTTTTTTCCCGGTTTTTCCTTTTTATAAATAAAATAAACAAACAAAACCGTAAACATCGGCGACACAGAAATAATAATACTTACATTAGAAGCAAAGGTATGCATAAGCGCCAGATTTTCAAACAAATAATACAGGGTAATTCCTACAAAGCCTGTTCCGGCAAATAAAAGCTCGTCCTTCCATCCCTTTACCTTTTCCATTTTCGGATAAACGGCCCATAAAAGCAGGTAACAGACAGCAAAGCGTATCAGCATAATCTTCATCGGATGGATATTTTCCAGAAGCACCTTCGTTGAAATAAAAGTGGTTCCCCATACAATGCTGGTAAAAAGACAAAGCATGTGTATTAAAATAATTTTATTTTTCTTCATAAGTAACCTCATTTCCGCACTATTTTTTGCGCGCTGCAAGCCCCTTGCAAGCTTTCAAATTTTTCTGCATCAAACAAGCCCGTATCTAAAAGGCGCAGCTTTGGGATTACCGGAAGCGCCATAAAAGACAAGGTTGTAAAAGGGTCGATACCCTCCTGTACCCCCATTTTTCTGGCCAGCTTAAAAATTCTCTCTGCCTTGGCCGTTATTTCCTCCTTCGTTTCCCTGCTTAAAAGGCCGCATACCTCTAATGGCAGCGCCTCCGCTATTTTTCCGCCAGAAGCAATGACATAGCCTCCCTGTATTTCTTTTAAATAATTTACCGCTATTACAATGTCCTCGTCGTTATCCCCCGCTACAATAATATTGTGGGAATCATGAGAAACCGAGGTTGCCACCGCGCCGCCCCTTATGCCAAAGCCCTTAAGGGGCGCGACTCCAACATTCCCATTTTTTCCGTATCGTTCTACCACGCAAAGCTTATTGTAATTGCCGTCCGGTATAAAAACGCCGTCCTTCCCCGGAATTTCCTCAAAAAGATGCTCTGTCAAAAGCTCTCTTTTTACCATGCCGATAACATGGTTTTTTTCTCCTTTCGCCAGGGCTATTTTTTCCTTTGTAATCTCTCCAAACTCTACCGTATGCAAAAGTTCCTCCCAGCCCAAAAAAGAAAACGGCTGCTGTTCCCATTCCCTGGCCGGAATACCTTTATAAATCGTCTGCTCTGCCTTGGCCGTCTGCAGATCCTCTAAAATAACCAAATCTGCCTGATAACCCGCCGCCACGGCGCCCAGGTCCTTTAAACCATATGCCAAAGCCGGATACCAGGAAGCCGTTTTGTAAGCCTCGATCGGGTCTAAGCCCAAAGAAATGGCCTTTCTGATACAGGCGTCGATATGCCCGTCCCTTTCAATATCCTCTAAATGCTTGTCGTCCGTACAAAAAGCGCAGCGGGAAAAGGGCAGACCCTCCTTTAGCATCCCCAAAACAATAGGCTCTAAATTCTTTGCTCCGCTTCCCTCCCGGATAAAAATCTGAAATCCGGCGCGAAGCTTCTCCTTTACTTCCTTTATACTGACGCATTCGTGGTCGTTTTCTACTCCGCAAAGGCGGTAGGCCTGAAGCTTCCCGCTGGTTAATCCTGGCCCATGGCCGTCTATATGCTTTTTCTGGAACAAAGAAAGCTTATCCAAAATCCTTTTTTCTCCTTCAAGAACGTCTGGAAAGCACATGACCTCTCCCAGCCCTAACACCCTGTCCCTTTCCAAATACTCTTTCATATCCTCTGCAAGGAATTCTCCTGCGCCGTTGGTATCAAATCCCGTTGCCGGAACAGAGGACGGTATCATAAGATATACATTTAAGGGTATACATTTTGTTGCCTCTAAAAGAAAGTCCAGAGCCTTCTTCCCCTTTACATTTACCAGCTCGTGAGGGTCTGCAACCAAGGTTGTCGTACCTGCCCTTAAAAGAGCTTTGGAAAGCTCTCCAGGCATTGCCAGCGTAGATTCTATATGTATATGAGCATCCAAATAACCGGGCGCAATATACCGTCCCCGGCAATCAATTTCCCTTATCCCATCATACTGTCCGATTCCCGCTATCTTACCCTGGCAGATAGCCACGTCGCCCTCCAGAAATTCATTTGTAAATACGTTTAATACCTTTCCGCCTTTTAAAACCAGCTCCGCCTTTTCCTTTCCCTGCGCTACGCGAAGCAGCTTCTGCCATCCCATCTGAAAATCCCCCTATCTGTTATTTATTGCACCGGCTTACCGGATTTTTCCAAAAGAAGCCGTACCTTTTTTAACAGCTCCTCCTTTGGCTCCTTCGCCTCCTTTAGCTGATAAGCAAGACCTCTTTCCTCCCATTTGTATTCTCCCATTTTATGGAAGGGAAGCAGCTCAATCTTTTCTACATTCGGATAATCCTGCAAAAAAAGCGCCATAGCCTCAATATCCTCTAAATTGTCCGTAAGGCCGGGAACCAGCACATACCGCACCCAAACCGGAATATTCCTTTCTCTGGTATAAGAAAGAAAAGCAAGGGTCGGCTCCAGAAAAGCTCCGGTAAGCTTATGGTACCGCTCCGGGTTAAAATTTTTAATATCTAAAAGCACTAAATCTGTTTTTTCTAAAACCGCCTTGGCCTTATCATGAAATAAAAAACCGGAGGTATCTAAGGCCGTATGAATTCCCTGCCTCTGGCATTCTACAAATATCTCCCTTACAAAATCCGGCTGCATAAGCGGTTCTCCGCCGGTGAGTGTTACCCCGCCGCCGGAAAAACGCATATAAGACTTATATTTTACAATTTCCTTTACAATTTCCTCTACCGTAGAAAGCTTTCCTTCCTCTGGGTCCCAGGTATCTGCATTATGGCAGTACTGGCAGCGCAAAGGACAGCCCTGTAAAAATACAACGAACCGGATTCCTGGCCCGTCTACTGTTCCGCAGCTCTCAAAGCTGTGGATTCTTCCTGTCAGCTGTTCCATCTTTCTAGTCCCTTTCGTGGAAGGTACGGTTGATAACATCTAACTGCTGTTCTCTGGACAGCTTAATAAAGTTTACCGCGTAGCCGGAAACCCGGATGGTAAGCTGCGGAT
>CATKYY010000187.1 GCA_949841225.1 uncultured Acetivibrio sp. | reverse complement strand
AAAAGCGTAAGACCCGCCTGATGGGATTGCCGCAGATACTCTTCATTGTTTCCTCTCTGGGTAAGGACTGCCTTTCCTTGCTCCTTTATCACCATAAGCTTTCCCACATCATGAAGCAGGGCAGCCATAATAACATTATTCTGCTCATTGTTGCCCATTCGCATCCGGCGGGACATAACGGCCGCCAGAATCGCCGTATTTAATGAATGCTTATATACCTCGTCCTCCGGGCTCCTTAAATTCTGCATGAAATTAATTTTATGGTTCAGCCTTCCATAATTTCCCATAATTTCCCCGGTAAGCCTCGGCAGGGAGGACGGGTATTTTCCACTGGTAACCGCCTGTAAAATCTCCCGCAAGGTAAATACTGCCATCGTCTGGAAACGCTCAAATTCTATATCCTCTTCTGTCATTGGAGGCAGCGGTTCCGCCGGCTCCAAAATATAGATACCGATAAGGCCGAAATTCTTAACACTGTAGATGCCCTGCATGGTAAGCTTTGTATCCCTTTCATACAGCAATACACCGTTTTTGTTATAAATCGGCCTTGCCAGCCTCATCCCTTCCTTTAATTCTTCTGTACGAACAAATATCATGTCTAATTCCCCTTTCTGCTGGCTTCCTACAGCTCTAAAAGCTCTTTTGGCTGCGCTATAATATAATCTGCATGATTTGTTTCAAGCTCTTCCCTGTTTCGGAATCCCCACAAAACGCCTACTGTAAACATTCCTGCTCTACGGCCGGTTTCCATATCTACATTGGTATCCCCAATATACATGCATTCCTCCGGCCTAAGCCCAAACTGACGGGCGGCTTCCAGGGCGCCTACAGGGTCTGGTTTTCTTGCAATACCTTCCCTTTGCCCTGCTACCATATCGAAAAATCCGGCTCCAAAAAGCTTCTCCACTACATCAACTGCCTGTTCATGGGGCTTATTGGAAACCACCGCAATCTTAATCCCTTTCTTTTTCACCTCCTGGAGCATTTCCCATATACCATCATAAAGCTTCACTTTATAAGTACAATCCTTTTGGAAAATTAATTTGTATTCTGTATAAGCCTTTTCAAACCACAGGCCTTCTTCATCGCCTGCCGCCGCCAAAATTCTGCGAATCAGCACCTTTGCGCCGTCCCCTGCAAAATATCTGTAGTTTTCTATCGGCTGTTCTCTAAGCCCGCAGGCCTCCAGCGCTTTATTTCCTGCAACGCCAATAGACTCTAAGGTATCTGCCAGGGTTCCATCCAGGTCAAAAACCATTCCCTTATATTTCATCTGTCTGCTCCTTTATTTTTTCCAGAAGCTTTCAAGCTTCTTTTTTATGGTATTCCTTGTAACTGTCTCATAAGGAAACCATTCCCGCGGAAACAAGCTGGCGTACTGCTTTGTAAGAAACCTTTCATCCAGCAAAAGAATCGCTCCCTTATCATGGTCTGTGCGTATCACTCTGCCTGACGACTGCAGCACCTTGTTCATACCATGATAAAGATAAGCATATTCAAATCCGCTGCCTTTCTTTTCATCATAATAATTTCGGAACAGTTCCCTTTCCTTACATACCATAGGAAGGCCGGTTCCAACAATGACAGCTCCTATCAGCCTGTCGTTCTTTAAATCTATGCCCTCGCCAAAAATTCCTCCCATAACGCAGAATCCAATCCTTGTAACTTCCGGCTCTTCTGTAAAATACCCTAAGAATTCTTCTTTTTCCTGCTCTGCCATGCCAGCCGCCTGAACATACAGCTCCCTGTTCTGATTCAGCGGAAAATATCTAACCACCTGTTCCATAAAATTATAAGAAGGAAAAAAAACAAAATAATTTCCCTTTTTTACTTCTACAAACAACTCAATATAATCCGCGATTTTCTGGTACTCGTTTTCAGACCTGGCTTTATAACGGGTACTCACATCGGCTCCTATCATCAAAAGTCTTTTTTCCCTGGAAAAGGGCGAATCCGCATACATAGCGTAATCCTCTTCTCCGCCGCCCAGCTGCTCCATATAATATTTCACGGGCAGCAAGGTAGCAGAAAAAAATACCGCGCTCCTGCCTTTCGCCAGACAGTTTTTCAAATTATCCGAAGGGTCCATACACTGTAAATGTATTCTAAATTCTCCTTCCAGGTAATCGCCATAGATTTGATATTTTTCATTTAATGTATCATGGACAGAGAGGAAATTCCTTATGTTAAAATACAATTCTAAAAGCTGTTCCCGGCCTTCAAAGCCCGGATATTGCTGTAAAAACTCCTCCATTTCGGAAATAAGGGGCAAAAGCTTTAATACCAGGTCCCCTACCGAATCAAACAGCTCAAATTCATCGCATTCCCGTTTCAGCCTTAAAAGAGCCCGGTTGCAGCCCGACAGCTTTTTTTCCAGCTCTTTACTGTAAACCTTTACGGCGCCTCCCGCCTCTAAAAACCTTTCCTTGCAAAGAACAGCGCTGTACATTTCCCTGGCCCGTTCTACCAAATTATGAGCTTCATCCACCAAAAAAATATAATCATTTTTCTTATCTCCGGCAAAAAACCGTTTAAGCTGAACTGTTGGGTCAAACACATAATTATAATCGCAAATAATAGCATCTGCCCAAAGCGTCGCATCTAACGCCATCTCAAAAGGACAGACCTTATGCTTTTCAGCATATATCTCAATCAGCCTCCTGGATATTTCTTCTTCTGAAACCAGAAGGTCAAAAACCGCCTCATTTACCCTGTCGTAATGCCCTTTTGCCCTTTCGCAGGCTTCCGGGCTGCAATCGCGCTGCTCCAATACGCAGATTTTTTCTTTCGCTGTCAGGGTAATATATTTTAACTTCATTCCCTGGCTTTCCAACAGACGGAACGTATCCTCCGCCACCGTCCTGGTAATTGTCTTTGCCGTCAGATAAAAAATCTTTTCCGCCTTTCCCTCTCCCATGGCCCGGACAGATGGAAATACCGTCGATATGGTCTTTCCCACCCCGGTAGGCGCCTCGATAAATAAATTTTTCCCGCTTAAAATGGTACGGTAAACGCCGCTAACCAGCCTTTTTTGTCCTTCCCTGTAAGAAAAAGGAAAATCTACGGAAAGAATAGATGCATTCCGCTTTTGTATCCATTGATGCTGCCAGACGACCCACTTTGCATATTCTCCTGTCAGCCATGCAAACCATTCCTTTAATTCCCGGTATTCATGAATCTCTTCAAAATATTTTATCTCTTCTGTCTCTATATTGCAATAAGTAAGCCGGGTGCCAATTTTCCCAGTATCGCTTCCTTTTCTTTCCATGTACATATAAGCATAACATTTTGCCTGAGCCAAATGTACTCCGACCGCTTCTTTTATGCGTTCCAGCTCCTGGTATACGCCCTTGATTTCATCTATATAAGGAATTCCCTCCTGGGTAAAAATTCCGTCTGCCCGACCCTCTACCGTAAGATTTAAGCTCTCGCCCGTCCTTTCATCTAAAACAGGCGTTGTAATACTCAACGCTGTCTCCGCCTGATAATCCCCTTTCTGCGCCTTCTGGATTTTCCGGTGGATACGGCTTCCTTCCTGCATAGCCTCCTTATCCGGCATACCGCCTGCATGACTGTTAATATCTCCTGACCGCAAAATAAATTCAACCAGATTTCTCACCGATATTTTTTCTGCTTGTTCCATCCTTTCCTCACCTGTCTCTCCACCCGCGGCTTCTTTACCTAAACAAACCAATCTGGCTGAATCGTTTACTTACTTTAAATTATACCCGACTTTCCTCCATAACTCAACAGTTCTTTCTTCCTGAGTTTTACTTGAAAAACCCCCTTGTATGATTTACAATAGAGCTATAAGAAACCATCGGCAGGGTACGGCCCTCCGACACTCATATTTGTATAGAAAGGAATATTAGCAAATGGCACATTTAGAAGAAAGCATGATTAAAATCCAGTCCAAAACCTCGCCTTCTGTAATTCTGAAGGTCATTCCAGGACACTTTGCCACCAACCATTCCCATATTAATTATTATGTGGATATGACTACTTTAAAAACCCGGCAAAGCGAAGCGGCTGCCGTTGCCAAAAA
>CATKYY010000186.1 GCA_949841225.1 uncultured Acetivibrio sp. | reverse complement strand
AGCAAAGGGTATGACTATGCTGATTACAGATCACCATGATATTCCGATAGAGGAAGGCGTACCAAAGGCAGATGCTGTAGTAAATCCTAAGCAGGCGGGCTGCAAGTATCCTTTTAAGGGGATTTGCGGGGCGGCTGTTGTTTATCAGCTTTTGAGGATTTTATATGACAAATGTGGAATACCGTTGGAAAAATGGCAGGAGCTTGTGGAATTTGCAGCGATTGCGACCGTATGCGACGTTATGGATTTGGTAGGCGAGAACCGGGCGATGGTAAGCCTGGGGCTTGAGGCGGCGGTACATACAAAAAATATTGGTTTGCAGGCTTTGCTGAGGGAATGCGGCCTGGAAGGGGACAGGCTTACCGCCTACCATCTGGGGTTTGTTGTTGGTCCCTGCATCAACGCGTCCGGCCGTTTGGATACGGCGAAGAAGGGACTGGGGCTTTTGCTGACAGAGGATGAAAGGGAGGCCGTCCGTCTGGCCAGGGAGCTCCGGCAACTGAACGAAGAACGGAAGGAGCTGACAGAAGAAGGGATTGCGGCGGCGGTTGCTCAGATAGAGGCAGATTTGTCCTTTGAAAAAGAAAAGGTGCTGGTAGTTTATTTGGAGGGCTGCCATGAAAGCCTGGCAGGAATCATTGCCGGACGGCTCAGAGAGCGGTATAATAAGCCCTGCATTGTACTGACAAAGACAGAAAAAGGAGTGAAGGGTTCCGGTCGTTCTATTGAGGAATATTCTATGTTTGAGGAGCTTAGTAAATGTAAAGGGCTTTTAACAAAATTTGGCGGCCATCCTATGGCGGCGGGGCTTTCTTTGGAAGAAGAAAATGTAGAGCTTTTACGGCGGCAATTAAATAAGGAAACAACTTTGACAGAGGAGGATTTAATTCCGAAGATTTCTTTTGATATGGTTTTGCCTCTCCGGGAGCTGAGCCTGCCTTTGATTCGGGAAACAGCGCTTTTAGAGCCTTATGGGAAAGGGAATCCAAAGCCTTTGTTTGCGGCAACAGAGGTTTTGGTAAAAAGGGCCTTCGTTATTGGAAAAAATAAAAATATGCTCCGCTTACAGGTAAAACAAGAGGATTCCGGTTTGTATACAGCTATGCTTTTCAGGGGGTTCGACGGTTTTTTAGAGCTTCTGGAAAGGAAGTACGGAGCCAAAGCCTTCGAACAGCTGCTTGCCGGAAAGGGAGAGGAAGAGGGCTATAGGGTAGATTTTTTGTTTTATCCTGATATAAATGAATACAATGGGTATGAAAATATACAGATAATAGTGGAACATTTTCGGTAAATTTTGTCAAATGTGTAATATTTCCAGAGTATTTTGCCGATAGAAATTACAGGAGTATATCCTAATAGGGGAGAAAGTCTGGCATGGATGCGTGATGGCTTTCTTCTTAACATCTATATTTCATGCACACGAAAGGAGTGAGTGCTTTGATTATCAATGCAAGTGCGGTTTATATGGGCGCCCAGCGCGCTTACAGTAAAACCGAAAAGAAAACGGCGTCTACCCGGCTCTATCAGGGAACCTCATCTTCAAAGAAAAAAGGAAACGCAAGCGCGGCGGCTACCAGTAGCATTTCGGAAGAAGGAAGAATGCTGTCGGCTCAGAGAAAACAGCTTTTGAGGAATCTGGAAGAAGAAGCGCAGCAGAGAAGAAATAATACGGCGGCTACTCAGAAATCAGGCGGTATTGGAGACATCAGAAATGAAGACCAGGCGACAACAGAAATGTTGAAGCGGATGTTAGAAATGCTGAAACGGATGCGGGAGATGTTGAGGGAAGGGAAGCTTCCTAGCATGGAGCTTTTAGATCTCAGGTCGCCGACAACAAGCCAGACAAATTCCAACGGGGTATTTTCACTGGTTTCCGGCGGCGGAGCAGCTGTGCAGAGATCCTCTGTGTGGACCCAGGAAACGACAGTCTCCAGCTTTGTAGCAGAATCAGAGTCGGTTAATTTTTCCACTATGGGTATGGTAAAGACTGCGGACGGACGGGAAATTAGTTTTAATGTCGATCTTGAAATGTCCAGGGAATTTATGGAATATGCAGAGATAACAGAGGTGTCCCAAGTAAAAAGGGTAATGACGGATCCATTGGTAATTAATCTGGATACGAACGTAGCTTCTGTCAGCGATCAGAAGTTCCGTTTTGACTTGAATGCAGACGGCGTAGAGGATGAAATTTCTTATTTGAATTCTGGAAGCGGATTTTTGGCTCTGGATAAAAACGGAGATGGAAAGATCAACGATGGAAGCGAGCTTTTTGGAGCGAAAACCGGAAATGGATTTGCAGAGCTGGCGGCCTACGACAGCGATGGAAACGGCTGGATTGACGAGGCCGATGAGATTTATGACAAGCTGGTAGTATGGGTGAAAGCTCCAGATGGTACGGACAGGCAGCTTTCCTTAAAGGAAGCTAACGTAGGGGCGATTTATCTGGGAAGCGCATCAACGGATTACAGCTTGACAAATAGTACGGCTGACAATGCGAATGCACAAATTCGCAGAACCGGCGTATTCTTAAAGGAAACCGGGCAAGCCGGAACAATACAGCACGTAGACTTTGCTATAGATTAATATAGTAAAAAATAAAGCGCAAATTTACCGTTTGGCATAAGGTAAGCTTGCGCTTTGTTTCATGTATTTTAAAGCGTATTATTTTCCTTCATAACAGATAACAGAGGCGACGTCAAAGCCGTTCAGCTTTTCACGTCCCTTCAGGCCGGCTAATTCCATTAAGAATACGATTTTTACAACCTGGCCGCCAAGCTGTTCTACCAGTTTGGTAATGGCTTCAATCGTGCCGCCGGTAGCAATCAGATCGTCAATGATAACAACCTTTTGGCCGGGTTTAATAGCATCCTTGTGCATTTCAATAATAGCAGAACCATATTCCAGGTCGTATTCAATTTCAACAGTTTCGCAAGGGAGCTTTCCTTTTTTACGGACAGGTACAAAAGGCTTATTTAAATTGTAGGCAATGGGAACTCCAAAAATAAAGCCTCTGGATTCTGGCCCAATTACAATATCAAAATCTACGTTCGCCAGATGGGCCTGCATTTGGTCAATGGCCATATGGAGACCGTCTTTATCCTGCAATATACTAGTTACATCACGAAAAATAATACCTTGTTCCGGGAAATCTGGGATACTTCTTACATATTCTTCTAATTTTTTCATATTAACCTCATTTCTATGCCGCCTTTTTGAGCGTTTTGGGTTTGTAAATTGTATTGGCGGCATTTTTCCTGTAAAAGAATTGATTACTTCATCTATTGTACCACGTTTTGAAGAAATGGCAATCTTTTCTTAAGTTTCCGTATTTTGATAGAAATTTAAACTGAACGGGGCTTTACAGAAATAGAGGAAAAAGTTAAGATGGTTTTATCAAAGGTCTTTTAGGTAAATGATGCGGTTTAAAAAACAAGGAGAACAAATGAAAAAAGAGAAAAGGCGGATAGCTGTTTTGCTGTTGCTATTATGCCTTTTGGCGGCAGTTTGCAGCAGTATTTATATTTCTTATAAGAAAAAAGAGGGAAAAGCGGCAGTGGATGCTATCTGGGTGACGCAAATGGATAGCGGGAAGATAGAGGCGTTTTCTTTTATTTCTGAAGGAAAGGTACTTTCTTTTACAAAAGAAGAGGACGGATGGGTTGATGGAAATAATGAATCTTTAAAGCTGGAGTTTTCTGTTGTAAAAGGTATATTGGATGCGGCGGCAAATCTAAAGGCAGAAGAGAAAATTGTGGAGTATGGAGAGCTTTCAGAATATGGACTTGAAAGTCCTAAGAACGGTATTGTGCTGGTGAGGGAAGAAGAGATGGTGACGCTGCAGTTTGGCGGTAAAAATGAAATTATCGGCGGCTATTATTTGAAACGAAAGGACGACAATGCTATTTATCTTGTAGAGGACGAAGTCTTTGAAAGCCTTTCCGGCAGTCTGGCGGCCCTTCTGATTTCAAAAGGTTTGCTGTAGTATTAAGGCGCGCTTTTGTATTTTTAAGGCTAAAAAAGCCGTACCTGAATTTCAGGTACGGCTTTTGTCTGCTTT
>CATKYY010000185.1 GCA_949841225.1 uncultured Acetivibrio sp. | reverse complement strand
TTAGGACAGTACTGTGTATATATGTATGTTGCATCAGAAGATGAAGATAATAGCTATAAAGAAATAAAATATGAAGGGAATAATTATTATTATTTGAAGGGTAAAGATGAGAATTCAGTAGTATGGTATAGAGACGGATACCAGTTTGCTATTATTAGCAGTACTATAAAAATTGAAGAGATGTTAGAGATGGCAGATAAACTAAAAGAAATTTAATATATTGTAAGTTGTACAGCAATTTGCACAAGAATAATGTCACGATTTCCTTTTTTTAACTGTTAATAGAGTGTAGGACAATTGAGAGGAGATAGTATAATGAAGAGAATAATTAGTGTGGTTTGCTTGTTATTAGTATTGTCTGTATCTAATACAATGAGTGCTAAAGCAACAGAGAGACAGTATATAACGGTAGATGAATCAGAGATGTGTCCAGAAGAAATTGCTTTGCGGGAACAGTTGGGCATAACAACGAGTATACTGCAAACAGATCGGTCGCAAATTATGGTGGCTTGTGGATTAAAAATAAATTCATCTGGATATGCTACTTGTAGTAGCAGTGTATCTGCAGGAAAAGATGTAAAAGCAATTCAGATATTTTTATACTTATTAAAAGATAGCAATAAAGAAATTATTACATCCTGGATGGACCAAAAAGAGGATTATATTTTTGGCATGAATCGTTACCATCAATTGAAGGAAAGAGGGACATATATTGCAAAGTCATCTATTTATGTAGCATATACAGATGGCACCTATGATAATTTTATAAAATACAGCTATACTGATACATACTAAAATGAAGTAAGTGGGAGTATGATTATAAAGAGCGAAAACACAAATGACAAATTGTCTTACAGAAGAATTGCAGTTCTGGAGGGGAGGCCAGAGCTGCCTTCTTTTTTTTATTTATGAAATAGCGCTTCTGTTAAAAATGAGCCCTATTAATTAGTCTGAGATGGTTTTTGATATATTTAAATATGTTATAAAAGAGCAGTACAGAGTATAATTAAGAGTGTTAGATAAGATAATAGCGTATGGCAAAGAAGAAAAAACGAAAAAGATGTCAGGTTTTGTCATAAAATTGCATAGGCGAGTAAATAAATATGATATTATTCGACTATATTCGAGCAAAGGGAAAATTTTTGCTAATGTGGTGAAAATATATTTTATTAAAAGAGTGTGGGATTTCGATAAATTTTATTTATAATGGATACAAATGAGAAGAAGGGTAGACCAAAGTCTACCCTTCTTCCCAGTCTTTCATATTCCCAGGAAATAAGAACTGAAATTCTGTTCCTTCGCCTACCGTGCTGAATACTTCAATTTTACCGTTATGCCTTTCTGCTATTTGCTTTGCAATCATTAATCCCAAACCGGAGCCCGTAGCATTTTGGCGGAGCTTAGATTTATAAAACTTTTCAAAAATATTCGGCAGTTCTTCTTCTGAAATTCCAATGCCGTTGTCACGGATGGAAATAAAAATATCCTCTGTTCTCTGCTCTACTGACAAGCAGATTTTGCCGCCTTCTGGGGAGAATTTAATCCCATTGTCTATAATAACAAAAAGCATCTGCCGCAGGCGGTCGTAGTCTCCCAGCATCATGATAGGGTCCTGGTTTTTTTCAAGATTCAGGGAAATTCCTTTTTTTCCGGCTACTACAGTAGCGCTTCGGATAATATCAACAAAAATTTGTACTAAATTGACCGGCTCCATTTCCATAGCAAAATGCGGGTTCTGCATTTTAGACAGAGTCAGGAGGTCGCCGACCAGCCGTTCCATGCTTCTGCATTCGCGGAGCATACGCTCATAGTATTGGCGGGCCTTTGCCGGGTCGGGAACCATACCGTCGTAAAGGGTTTCTGTGTAGCCGCGAAGGACGGTAATAGGAGTGCGAAGCTCGTGGGATACGTTTGCAAAAAAATCCATTCGCATTTGTTCCAGATTTTGCCGTTCTATTTCACTTTGCGTAAGCTTATCAGAGAGAATGTCCAGGGTAGTAGCCAGTTCGCCGATTTCATCCCTGCGATGGATATTGGTAGTATATTCATAATTTCCTATAGCGTATTGAGCGGCGGCGATCCGCATCTGGGAAATAGGGCGCGCCAGGCTACGGGCAAATGCAATGGCAATAATAAAGGAAAGCAAAAGAGAAACCAGGCTGCTGCTGAGGATTAGCTGCAAGCTGCTGTCATTTACCTTTTTCTGGTTTTCCAGATAGGTATTTAAAAGAACAACTCCAACCACGTCGCCGCTGGCATTATGGATAGGAGTGGCTACCCGGAGAATGGATTTCCGGTAGACTTCGTCATAGCTGCTTAAACTGTTTGTATCGCCTTTGCAGGCCTTGGAAATTACAGACTGCATATCCTCAGATATGTTTACATTATCTAAGGCGACGTTACTGAATTCGTTTTTTAAAGGCTCAACAGCATCTGGATTGGAAAGCACCCATAAATCGGTATTTTCAATTAAAAGCATTTCCTGCCAGGAAAAGAGATAGGAAATGTAGCGAGTTATATCATTGTTATTTACATAGGTAGAAATGTTGTTGGCTATCTGCCGCCCCTGGTTTTTTAACTGCTCATCATAGGTAGTCAGGGTGTTTTGGCGGTACAGGTTCATAAAAATAATTCCTAAAAGGATGGCGAAGACAGTCAGGATTGTAGCGAAATATAGGAAAATGCGGAAGAACAGGCTGTCCCAAATTTGGGGTTCGGGGCTTTTTCTAACCGTATGGCCGGAGTTGGGATGCTTTGCTTTATTCACATTCAAATTTATAACCTACCCCCCAAATTGTTTTAATGCTCCAATCTGGATGCTCCATTTTATCCAGCTTGGCCCGGAGACGTTTGATATGGGAATCTACCGTCCTGCTATCGCCAAAATAGTCGAAGCCCCAAAGGCTGTCTAAGAGGTTGTCCCGGGTGAAAACCTTGTTTGGGTTGCTGGCCAGGGTCCACATGGTTTCGATTTCCTTTTTTGTAAGGGACATTTTTTGCCCGCTGATATATAAAGCATATTCATCCAGGTTGATGGTCAGGTTGCTGATAGAAATAATATTTTCTGAATTTTCTGATGCTGGATCGGCTTTTGCCATGCGGCGCAGCACAGCCCGGATCCGGGCCATTACTTCGCTTGGGCTAAAGGGCTTTACAATGTAGTCGTCGGCGCCAATGTCCAGCCCCATAATCCGTTCAAAATCCTCTCCGCGGGCTGTAACCAGAATAATCGGCACATCAGACTGGCTTCGGATTTTGCGGCAGACTTCATAGCCGTCCTCCTTTGGCATCATAACGTCTAAAAGAACCACGCAGGGATTATATTGATGAAAAAGAGTAACGGCTTGTTCTCCATCTGCGGCAATCACAGGAGTGAGTCCCTCCTTTTCTGCATACGTCGAAAGTATATCTGTAATATCTTGGTTATCATCAGCAATTAAAATGTATGGCATACAAGTTTCCTCCCAAGTTATATAATATTTTTCTAATAATAGTATATCCTATTATAATAAAAACAATAGGGCTGTACAAGTATGAGTTTTTTTATAAATTGCAGGAAAAGGCAGGGAATGAAGATTTTGACAAGCTTTTGCCATTATTCTGACAAAAAAAGCGTATATACTATAACTGTGATAAAATATACGAGTAATGGAGCCACATCCAGGGACTTGGAGGGAAAAGCATGAAAAAGGTATCTTTTATTATTACAAAGGGCTTGTTCATGTTAAGTATGTTCCTGCTTTTGACAGGTCTTTTGCCGCTGCCAAAGAATTTTTCTTTTTCCAATAACATTATGGTAGCAAAAGCCAGCGAAGACAGGGACGATGAAAACGGCGCAAATTCGTTGCGGCTTAACGTGAGGGCATTTTCGCTTATTATTGATGAGTCTTATTCTTTAAGGGTACGGAATCTGGAAGATGGACAAAAGGTGACTTATAAGGCAGAGGACCCAGATATTGTATCTGTCAAAAAAATTTCAAATAAGGAAGCCGAAATTACAGGAGATAAAGTAGGTTCTACAAAGATTATTGTAACGGTAAAACAAGGAAGCAAGACGGTGCGTACCTTGAAATGTACGGT
>CATKYY010000184.1 GCA_949841225.1 uncultured Acetivibrio sp. | reverse complement strand
CGGGAAATCGAAAAAAGAGGCTGTGGGCATGTATCTGTTTGAATTTATTGACCACAGAGACTTTGACGACGTACTAAACAGCCAGTCCAAAATTGTAGCAAAGAAGGTAAGCTATCCAGAATACGATATTACAACGCTTCAGACGATTGTGTATGTAAAAGAGCTGAATGGAGTTTTAGGTATCTTCCAGGATATTTCTAATGAAGCGGAGAAGAACCGTCAGGCATATAAGCTGAAAATGGATACTATAGAAATGGCTCAGCGGGTTATTGACAAGCAAATGATGGTAGCGCAGGAAATCGCGGGCCTTTTAGGTGAAACAACGGCGGAAACTAAGGTAACGCTTACGAAGCTTCGGGATATGATTGTAAGCGATGGAGAATTTAATTAAGACAGGGAGGAGTTCGTATGAATTTAAAAGTAGAAGCTTCCTATAAAAGTCTTAATAAGCACCATGAAGAGCTGTGCGGCGATAAGGTAGAAATCCTGGAAACAGAGGATTCCTATATTATGATTTTGGCGGACGGTATGGGAAGCGGAGTAAAAGCAAATATTTTGTCAACGCTGACTTCCAAGATACTGGGTACCATGCTTTTAAATGGGGCTACCCTGGATCAGTGTGTGGAAACCATTGTAAAAACGCTGCCTGTCTGTAAGGAGAGGAATGTGGCGTACGCTACTTTCAGTATTTTGCAGATTTACCGGAATGGAGAAGGGTATCTGGTAGAATTTGACAATCCGGCCTGTATTGCTATCCGGGACGGAAAGCTTTTACAGATTCCGTCTAAAACCAGGGTAATTGCAGGGAAGGAGATTAAGGAGTCCCGGTTTTTAGTGCGTTTGGGAGATACCTTTGTTTTAATGAGCGACGGCGTTATCCATGCGGGCGTGGGGCAAATCCTTAATTTTGGCTGGAGCTGGGAAAATGTAGCCGATTATGCGGTTAAATCCGTATACAAGGCGCCGACGGCCCTGCGGCTTGCTAATACCATAAGCCAGGCCTGCGACGATCTTTATATGAAGAATCCAGGAGACGATACGACAGTAGCCGTAGCCAAAATTATGGAACGGAAGCTGGTAACGATTTTTACCGGGCCGCCGTCTTCTAAGAATGACGACGACCGGGTCATGAGGCTTTTAATGGATTCGGAAGGGAAAAAACTGGTATGCGGCGGCACTAGCGCTAATATTGCCGCCAGGTATTTAAACCGGGAAGTGAGAACGACTCTGGAATACATTGACCCAGAGATACCGCCGATTGGCTTTATTGACGGTATCGACTTGGTAACAGAGGGAATCAGGACCTTAAGCAGGACTCTAACCCTTTTAAAACGGTATGAGAAGGAAGAACTAAACGAGGAATTTTTTAGGGAGCTGGATAAGCAAAACGGAGGCTCCATGGTAGCAAAAGTGTTGATAGAAAACTGTACAGATGTAGAACTTCTGGTGGGCAAAACCATTAATATGGCCCATCAGAGTACAGAGCTGCCTTTTGACATCAGCATTCGGATGAACCTTATTGAGCAGATGAAGGATGTGCTGGTAAAATTGGGGAAAAAGGTTACATTAACCTATTTTTAGACCGACAAGGAGGCTATTATGTTTAGAGAAGATTCTACGATTGGAAATGTAAAGCATGAGGTGCTGAAAAGAGTGGCGGGGCTGGCTTTTGAAGGGAAGCTCGCCGAGAACATTGATAAAATACCATACGACCTGATACCGGGGCCTCAGGCGAATTTCCGCTGCTGTATCTATAAAGAAAGAGAGATTATCCGCCAGAGGGTAAGGCTGGCCCAAGGGAAAGCGCCTTCGGCAGATAAAGATAATAAAAATATTGTACAGGTAATCCCCGCCGCCTGCGAGGGCTGTCCGATTACCCGCTATATTGTAACTGACAACTGTCAGAAATGTATGGGAAAGAAGTGTCAGCAGGCTTGTAATTTCGGGGCGATTTCCATGGGAAGGGACCGGGCCTACATAGACCCTCACAAATGCAAGGAGTGCGGGAAATGCTCTCAGGCATGTCCATACAATGCAATCGCCGACCTTATGCGGCCATGTAAAAGAAGCTGTCCGGTAGACGCTATTACCATGGACGAGTATCATATTGTTAAAATTGATGAGGAAAAGTGCATCCACTGCGGTTCCTGCATTAAGGACTGCCCGTTTGGAGCCATTGCCGATCGTTCCTTTATGGTGGATGTTATTAATATGATTAATGTGGAGGACCTGGATGTTTACGCTATGTTTGCGCCGGCCGGAGAAGGGCAGTTTGGCCAGGAGGCCAATATGGGCGCTATGAGGAAGGCCATCAAAGAGCTGGGCTTTACAGATATGTACGAGGTATCCCTGGGCGGAGACATGGTAGCGGAAAGCGAAGCAAAGGAATGGGCGGAAAGCTATAAGGAGGGTAAGAAAATGACGACCTCCTGTTGTCCTGCTTTTGTCAATATGATTAAAAAGCATTTTCCTCAGCTTTTAGAAAATATGTCAACGACGATTTCTCCGATGGCGGCGGTATCCCGTATGATTAAGGCGATGAATCCAAATGCGATAACGGTATTTATCGGGCCGTGTATTGCAAAAAAGAGCGAAGTCATTGATTCTATTGGAACCGGAAACGCAGATTATGCTCTGACCTTTGAGGAGCTTAATTGTATGCTGGAAGCAAAGGGCATCCACCCGGCAGATTATAAGGAGGAAGAACTTCAGCAGGGAAGTATTTATGGAAAACGTTTTGGAAATGCAGGCGGCGTAACCAAAGCCGTGGTGCAGGCTCTTAAGGAAATGGACGAATGCAGCGATATTAAGGTACGTCAATGTAATGGCGCCGCTGAATGCAAAAAGGCTCTGATGCTTTTGAAGGTTGGAAAGCTTCCAGAAGATTTTATGGAGGGTATGGCCTGCGAAGGCGGCTGCGTCAATGGGCCGGGAAGCATCCGTCCAGAGCTTATGGCTAAGAAGGACAGGGAAGCGCTGCTTTCCAAGGCGGATGGAAGAGAAATTGTACCTACGGTTACGCCTTACTATGAGGAATATAAGTTTTCTATGCATAGAAAATAAGGGCTTATATTCAGAGAATAAGGGCAATACTTAAGAAAAAGCGGATTAGAAAAGGGGAAAATGAAAATGATGTATGTGTGGCTGGTGGTTGGTTTCATACTTTTAATCAAGGGAGCAGATTTTTTTGTAGAGGGAAGCTCAGGCGTTGCAAAAAACCTGAGAGTACCTCCTATGATTATAGGGCTTACGATTGTGGCCATGGGAACCAGCGCGCCGGAGCTGGCCGTTAGTACGGCGGCAGCCTTAAAGGGCAGCAATGAAATCGCCATCAGTAACGTTATTGGCTCTAATGTTTTTAATTTAATTGTAGTATGCGGCGTCTGCGCCATTTTATCGCCGCTTTATATCCAGGAAAAGACTTTAAAAAAGGAGTTCCCTATCTCCATACTGGCAGGGCTTCTGCTTCTGGTTCTTGCCTGGGCAAGAGGAACGCTTGGAAGGCCGGAGGGAATTTTGTTTCTGTTTTTGTTCGCTTTATTTTTGGGCGGGATGGTAAAGGATGCCCTGAAAGCCAGAAGCAGCAAAGAGACTGGGATGGAAGAAGAGATAAAAAACCTTCCCGCGTGGAAATGCGGAGTTTATATTATCGGAGGAATTGCAGCCATCGTCCTGGGCGGCGATATTGTTGTAGACAGCGCTTCTAGTATTGCGGAGTCTTTTGGATTAAGCCAGACCTTAATCGGACTTACCATTGTCGCCATAGGAACCTCCCTGCCGGAGCTGGTTACTTCTGTTGTTGCCGCTGGAAAAGGGGAAAATGATATGGCTCTAGGCAATGTTATAGGCTCCAATATATTCAATATTTTATTAATTCTTGGCGTGTCTTCTGCAATAACGCCGATTAAGATATACAAAGACAGTCTTTACGACCTGCTTCTTCTTACAGTTATGAGCCTTCTGGTTTATATTTTCTCAATGAGCAAGAAACGTTTGAACCGGACCGAAGGCGTTTTTATGGTAATTATATATATTGTATATATGTATTACATTTGTACTAGATAAAGGAAAAAATATACAATTTTCACAAAACATCCATGGGAAGATATGATTTTTGCCGGCTGTATAATAATACAAAGAAGCAATTCTGCTAAATAACCAAAAACTGGTTAAGAAGAAGAGTTGCTTCTTTTTGGTTGAATAAATATGCAATAAATT
>CATKYY010000183.1 GCA_949841225.1 uncultured Acetivibrio sp. | reverse complement strand
GGCGGACAAAGATTTTTCACAGGTACTGATGAAAGGGGAAGCGCCGGAGGATATGTCAAAAGAGGTGGTTTATAAAGAAAATCTGGAAGCCCCGGTGAAGAAGGGCGATAAAGTCGGGGAAATCCGCTATTATTTAAAAGGGGAGCCAACAGGAACGATAGCGATTATAGCGACGGAAAATATAGAAAAAGCCGGCTATGTGGAGTATTTTAAGAAGACGATAAACCGGTTTTTTATGGAAAAGGCCAGTTAAGAGATGTAAACTTTGAGTTTCTGAATTTTGTAAATAGTAGATACTATTTACAAAATTCGGAGACTCAAAATACGAAAAGGAGGAAGGATGTACGAATGGGAAAGCTTGTAACAGAAAATTACCGGGTTGCTTCAAAAAAGCTGCCAGGGGAATTTGACGGAGTAAAAATTGCATATCTTTCCGATTTACATAATGTAAGCTTTGGACGGGAAAATGAAGAGCTTTTGGCCAGGCTTCGGAAGGAGGGGCCGGACTATGTTTTTGTCGGCGGGGATATGGTAGTAGGCGCAAGGGATTTTGAACCGGAAGCTCTTCTTAGGCTGTTTCAGCGGATTTCTGAATACTGGCCTGTTTATCTGGGGCTTGGCAATCATGAACAGAAGCTTATGAGCTACGAGGAAACAAGAGAAAGTATGTATCCTGCCTATATAGAGGAAATAAAGAGCTTCGGCATTACCATTTTGGATAATCAGAGTATTCTTTTGAACCGGGGAAGCGAAAAATTGCGGCTTTATGGCCTGACGATGGATTATAAGTATTATGGGAAAAAATGGAAGAAAGTAACGATGGAGGCGGCTTATTTAAAGGAGCTGCTTGGAGATTGCGGACAAGAAGAATTTTCTGTTCTTTTGTCCCACAACCCGAAGTATTTTGAGGCTTACGCCTCCTGGGGGGCGGATTTGGTCCTTTCCGGCCATGTTCATGGAGGAATTATTATCTTTCCGCATTTGGGCGGCTTGATTGCGCCGGATTATACCTTTTTCCCAAAATACGATTCTGGATATTTCCGGCTTGGAGACAGCCAGATGGTAGTTTCCAGGGGGCTTGGCTCCCATACCATAAAGCTGCGTGTTTTTAATAAGCCGGAGATTTCGCTGATTACGCTTTGCAGGGATGTCTGAACTGTCAAAAATGAACCCGAAGGGAAAAAAAGCTTGCGAAAATTTCAGGGAATAGGTAGAATAGATGAGTAAGCCTTTTGGAAAGGACGGATGAAATGAAGGAACAGATGATTAGCCTTGGGGCTATGCTTTTAGCGGCCTGTTTGGTGATGATTATCCATGAGCTGGTGAAATCTATCGTATTTGTGGCGCGCAGCAAAAATGCGTCTAAGGATAAATATGAGATTTTCCGTGTTTACCAATACATTGACCCGATTGGGCTTTTGTTTTGTTTATTTGGCTTCGCTGGATTTTCTAAGCCCTATATGTACCGGATGCGCGACAGGAAAACAAATTTCTGGGTTGGGATTGCAGGTTTTCTTACCTTGCTTATGTTGGCGGCGGCAGGTCTGCTTGTATGCCAAAGTACGGATAGCCTGACTGTTTTTGTTGTTTCTCAGTATGTGTCGGTTTTCAGCATAGGTATGTTTTTCGTTAACCTTTTTCCCGTATCGGTTTTTGATTTGGGTTTGGTGATTGCCGGGGCGGCGCCGGACAAGTTTTTCAGTATTATAAAAAATGACTATGTAATTAAAATGATATTGATTTTAACAATAATTCTTGGAATTATAAAGAGCTTCAGCGCCAATATCTTTTTGTTTTTTTTAGAAGGGTAGAGGACAGGCTATGGGAATATCGGTAAAGCTGGAGGTTTTTGAGGGACCGTTAGATCTTTTGCTCCACTTGATTGACAAAAATAAGGTAAATATTTATGACATCCCTATTGCCTTGATCACAGAGCAGTACTTAGCGTATATTGAGGAAATAGTAACGCAGGACATGGAGGTTATGAGCGAATTTCTTGTGATGGCGGCGACGCTTCTGAATATTAAGTCGCGTATGCTTCTTCCTAAGGAAGTCCTGGTGGCAGAGGAAGAGGAGGATCCAAGAAAAGAGCTGGTAGAACGGCTTTTAGAGTATAAGATGTACAAATATATTTCTTACGAGCTGAAGGACAGACAGGTAGATGCTTCCAGGATAGTTTACAAAAAGCCTACCATACCAGAGGAGGTAGCCGCTTACCGGGAGGAAGTGGATTTAGGCAGCCTTTTGTCGGAGCTTACCTTAAATAAATTGCAAATCGTATTTCATTCCGTTATAAAAAAGCAGACGGATAAAGTAGATCCGATCCGCAGCCGCTTTGGAAAGATTGAAAGGGAAGACGTCAGCCAGGAAGAAAAAATGCTTTTTGTGGAAGCTTATGCAAAGGAACACGGCGAGTTTAGCTTTCGAATGCTTTTAGAGGAGCAGCGGAGCAAAATGGAGATTATACGCACCTTCCTTTGTAGTTTGGAATTTATGAAACTGGGAAAGCTGACGGTTGTGCAGGAAGCTGTTTTTGATGATATTTTTATTACATACCAGGAACGCTAGAGCGCGCTTAAAAAGAGCAGGATAAAAATTACAGGAATTTTATAAATAGAAGGAACCGAGGGGAAGGAACATTGGAACTGAAGATAAAGAGGCTGGAGGCGGTAATAGAGGCCATTCTTTTTACCATGGGCGATGCTGTAGAGCTGGAACGGATTGCAGCGGCGGTGGGGCATGACGAAGATACGACAAGAAAGGTAATCCGCAATATGATGGACCGTTATGAGGAAGAGGATCGGGGAATTCAGATTGTTGAGCTGGACGGAGCCTTTCAGATGTGTACGAAGGCGTCCATGTACGAGGCTATTATCCAGATTGCCCATATGCCTAAAAAGTATGTGCTTACGGATGTTTTACTGGAAACGCTTTCGATTATCGCGTATAAGCAGCCTATTACGAAAATTGAAATAGAGGCGATCCGCGGAGTAAAAACGGATCATGCGGTAAATAAGCTGGTAGAATATAATCTGGTCTGCGAGGTAGGGCGTTTGGATGCGCCAGGACGGCCTATTTTGTTTGGAACAACAGAGGATTTCCTGCGGCATTTCGGCATTCATTCCCTGGAAGAGCTTCCGGTTATGAGCCAGGAAAAGCTGGAGGATTTTAAAATGGAAGCAGAAGAAGAAGTGCAGCTCAGGCTGGATATATAGGAAGCCGTAAAAGAGAGCCGGGAGGAAAATTTGTGCATTTTGCATAAGTTTTCCTCCTTATTTTTGTGACTGAATGTGATTGAAAATGAATTAAAATGATGTTATTATTTAGATACATTCAAAAACAGTTAAAAACATTCAAAAACAATCAGCTTTGTAGAGCAGAAAAAAGATTGAGAATAAAAGCACGAAAAGCAGTGCGGAAATGAGGTTCGTTATGTTAATGGAACAAAGACTTCAGGAAATTCTCCGTATTCTGGAGGAAAGGCAGAGCGTTACAGTACAGGAATTAACAGAGCTTTTAAGTACGTCGGAGTCTACGATACGGAGGGATTTGTCTGTTCTGGACAGGGAAGGGAGGCTGAATAAGGTACACGGAGGAGCAACGGCCATCGGCCACTATGCGCTAAAGGATGAGGATGTGGCTTTGCGTATGAATCAAAACCGGGGAGAAAAGCAGGAAATTGCACGATATGCGGCGTCGCTGATTCTCCCGGAGGATTTTGTATATCTGGATGCAGGTACGACGACAGAGCTTATGGTGGACTATATTACAGAGAAAGACGCCGTTTATGTGACAAATGGTATCAGCCATGCGAAAAAGCTGGTGCAGAAGGGCTATGAGGCATATATTCTTGGAGGAAGGATAAAGCTTTCTACAGAGGCGGTGATTGGAAATGAAACGGTCAGCGAGCTTGAAAAGTATAATTTTACTCTTGGCTTTTTTGGAACCAACGGCATTAGTATAAAAAAGGGATTCAGTACGCCGGATATGGATGAGGCTGCGGTAAAGAAAAAGGCGATGGAGCAATGCAAGCAGCGTTACATATTGGCGGATTCTACGAAATTCGGCCAAATCTGCGCGATTCGTTTTGCAGCTTTTCAGGCCGCCGATATTATAACATCTAAAATAGAGGCGGAGGAATTCGCCTTATATGAAAATATTAGGGAGGTGTCAAAGCAGTGATTTATACAGTAACTTTTAATCGATCCATTGATTATATCGC
>CATKYY010000182.1 GCA_949841225.1 uncultured Acetivibrio sp. | reverse complement strand
TTTAACGGTGCATATCAATGCAAAATAACCATTCGCTCCACTCTGGCAGCCCTACCATTTGCAAAATGCGGAAACTTAAGTATATTAGGAGAAAAATTTGGAATAGAACCTCTTGTTCTGGGAAAAATAGTAGTATAACCCAGAATAGGAGGTTTTTGTATGAATAGGAAAATAAGGTTTTATATATATATATTAGGAATTTTATGGCTGGGGGCCGCAGCGCAGGCGGTTGCTTTGGCAGGCAGCGGGTTGGGCCAAAGCATTGAGGCAATTTTAATGGAAAAGGATTATAAAGGAGAGCTGACAAAGGAACAGCTGGAGATATTAGCAGAAGAGCTTTTTCTAGAAGAGGAAGCAGAAGCGGTAGAAAGGATTGCTGCCGACGGACTATTTTCGGCCTATGGGTATTCCCCTTTGATTGAGGATTATGTAACCAGCGAAGGGAAAAGAATAAATTTGAATTTTGTTGCTTTTTATAATGAAGAAAAAGACACAACAAGGGTGATATTGGCTTCTCCTATTTATAATGGGGATTATTAAGGATGTTACAACCGTTTTTTGCACAAAAATTCCTGGGCCGCATATAATACTACAAATGCGGTTCAGGAGTTTTTTATGGATCAACAAAATCAAAATAATCCAAATTTTACGCAAATCCCAATGTATCCAGAATATGCCTATGATGATGCAGAGGAGCTTGACCGGGATGTGGATTACATGAAGGAAATGTATCCAAAGGCAGTCCGCGCAATCCAAAAGGAGATTGATGAGGAATGCGACAAATTGGAGTACGAAGGTAGCTGCATGTTTGATGAATATCCAAACAGCGAGCATTTAGGAACGATTGTGGATGCTATTTATGAAAGAATTATGGATTCCAACCCAGACGGGTTTTCGGTTCAGGCAGAACAGCTTATGCCGCCAGAGCAGCTTCCGCCATGGGGACCGCTGCCATACCGTCCGGTAGTGGGGCCGGGACCGGTTCGTCCAATGCAGATGATGAGACCGCCGCGTCCGCCACAGCCACCGCGCCCGCCATTTCCACCACAACCGCCGCAGCCGCCGCGCCCACCTCGTCCCCCAAAACCTTCCAGACCGGATTATGGTTCGGATGGCTCGCCAGACTGGATGAAAAACCTTATTTCTGTTCTTCTTTATAATGAAATGCTGCATAGAAGGAGACGTTACCGCAGGAGAAGACGTCCATATCGTAGCTTTAGTTAAAATATATTTTCGTTGATTTAACGGCGGGCTTAATTGTAGAAACAGCCTGGTTTTGCAGATTGTATCTGTAAAGCCGGGCTGTTTTCTGGCGTTCATCCGCTATGGTAATGTAACTTCTGTCATTGGATTTCCCATATGCTCGATAAAACGATACATGTCATTTGTTGGGATTTCGATAGTTGCCGTATTGATATTCGGATGGAAGGTGATTTTTTCCCGCTCCCGAAGCTCTGTATCTACAATAACATTTACGTCGTGTTCTTGGTTATTAATCAGGCCGAAGACAGATACCATACCTGGCGTCAGGCCCAGCTTTTCTACCATTTTTTCCT
This sequence comes from uncultured Acetivibrio sp., assembly GCA_949841225.1. Lineage (GTDB taxonomy): Bacteria > Bacillota > Clostridia > Lachnospirales > Lachnospiraceae > Velocimicrobium. Next base: position 2,688 of record CATKYY010000182.1, on the reverse strand, counting down.
CTGAAGCGAAGCTTACATGTTTTTCTCCAATGAGAGGAGAGAATTCCTTAATATTAAGGGGCTTATTGCCGTTCATCAAGACCAGCCAGAAGGCTGTTTTTTTCTTATTTGTAAGGAAAAGGCTTTTGCTTGGAGTTCCAGTCAGGTGTCCCATGACCTGATCGGCTTCCTCGCAGGTAGCAGTAGCTTCATGCTCAACTCGCATATATGGGATGTTCAGCTCATTTAAAACGTCATAAACTGGTTTTTCAACTTCTGCAATCATAAATTACCTCGTTTCTCACTTTTTCAGTTTTTATAATAGGTTCCATAAAGGAGTATAGCACGGAAAAGCAGAGAAAAAAAGGACTTGCCAAAAGCTTTTTTCCATGCTATAATACTGGTTTGTGAGACAAATTACAAAATTTTCCTTGCTCTCTATTGGTTAGAGGGCCAGAGACCAGAAGGAGGTGCAGTGCAACTATGAATAAGTACGAATTAGTTTTAGTTGTAAATGCAAAAATCGAAGACGAAGCAAGAGCAGCTACTGTTGAGAAAGCGAAAGAGTATGTTACCCGGTTCGGCGGTACGATTACCAATGTTGACGACTGGGGTAAGCGCAGATTAGCTTATGAAATCCAGAAAATGAGAGAAGGCTACTACTACTTCATTCAATTCGAGTCTGATTCCGAAACTCCTGGCGAGATTGAGCAGAGAGTTCGTATTATGGAGAACGTAATCAGATATTTATGCATTCGACAAGACGCATAAGAGAAGGAGGTTTTCCTCATGAACAAATTGATTTTAATGGGTCGTTTGACAAGAGATCCTGAAATTAGATATTCCCAGGGAGAAAGCTCCCTGGCCATTGCAAGATTTTCCCTTGCGGTAGACCGCAGGTTTAAAAGGGCCGGCGAGCCGGAGGCAGATTTTTTTAACTGTACTGCATTTGGCAGGCAGGCAGAGTTTGTTGAACGGTATTTAAAGCAGGGTACGAAAATCCTTTTAACCGGAAGGGTGCAGAACGATAATTACACCAACAGGGAAGGTCAGAAGGTATACAGCGTACAGGTAATCGTTGAGGAGCTGGAATTTGCCGAGAGTAAAAATGCCAGCGCATCAAGTCAGCCTGCAGGCGGATACCAGCCGGTAATGCAGCCGGAGCCGAGTCAGGCTGTAGGCGACGGTTTTATGAATATTCCAGATGGGATTGATGAGGAATTGCCATTTAATTAAGTATTTGAAAAGGAGGTTGTGGTTATGCCATATAATAAAAATGACAGAGCGGACAGGGCAGATTCTCCAATGAAGAGAAGAGGCGGACGCAGGAGAAAAAAAGTATGCGTATTCTGTGCAGATAAAGAGCACAATATCATTGATTACAAGGATGTAAATAAATTAAAAAGATATGTATCAGAAAGAGGTAAAATCCTGCCTAGGAGAATTACCGGAAACTGTGCGAAGCATCAAAGAGCCCTTACGGTAGCGATTAAAAGGGCGCGTCATATCGCTTTAATGCCATATGTAACCGACTGAGCATAGGTTTTGAGAATAGCTTTTAAATATGTTTAGGACAAAAGAGCCATTTTTAGTAAAAATGGCTCTTTTATCTTGTAAAAAAAATAGGAATATAGTATAATTGTAATAAACATTATATATCATTCAAGGAGGAAACGATATGAAAAGCAAGAAACTTTTCTCTCTTTTGCTGGCAGTTTTAGTTTGCGTTACAGCAGTATTTGGAAATGCTAATGTCAGCAAGGCAGCAGAAGCAAAGGAAGAAACTTTGGTTCTGGATAATGCCGGCGTTGCCACAGCAAATACGGAAGCTACTTATAATTTTACAGTGGACAAGAGCACAGACGTTTATTTTGACATATTTGTTCCAGCTGTATTAAACTGCAATATTGCAGTAGTTGACAACAATACTGGACAGGAATATGGCAGAAGCAGCGTATCAACTACAGATTGGGAATATGAAGGAAGCGTTGGCGCTTATTATTACTATTTCACAGCAAAGGATATGGCAGTCGGCGACTATACTGTTAAGTTAACCTTTGATGCAGACACACAGTTTATGTTTGCAGTAAGCGCAAAGATCATCCCTGCAACTCTTAACCAGACAAAAGCAACTATCTCCGTAGGCTTTACAAAAACCTTAAAGGTAGACAACACAACTGAAAAGGTAACCTGGAGCAGCAGCAAGAAGAGCGTTGCTACAGTAAGCAGCAAGGGCGTTGTTAAAGGAGTAAAGGCAGGAACAGCTAAGATTACAGCTAAGGTAGGAGACCAGAAGCTTACTTGTACAATTACAGTTAAAGCAAATGCATACAGCGAAAAGAAGCTGAGCGCTGCTTCCGTTCCTTATGGATGCGCATTACAGGTATATAAGGCTTCTTATGCATCCAATGGCGATTTAACCTTAAAGTGTAGATTTATCAATAATTCTGCTTATCAGGTAACTGCTTTAAAGAACATGAAAATTACTTTCAAGACAAATACTGGAAAGACCGTTGGTACATATACTGCAAAATCCAAGAGCATGAGCGTATCTGCCGGCTCTACAAAGGATTTTACTGTAACAATTAAGAAGGCTAAATTAAAGAATAAGAAAGCAGACTTACGTTTAGGCGATTATTCTACAAGCGGTTCTTATCAGTACAGATATTAATTAGGTTTATAAATATTTTTGGAGGGCGGTGACGACAC
>CATKYY010000181.1 GCA_949841225.1 uncultured Acetivibrio sp. | reverse complement strand
TTTCGTCCCCTTCCCAGGCTCCGACTCTACCTCCATATGATCCATAAAAGTTTCCATAAAAGTAAAGCCCATGCCAGAACGCTCCCATTCCGGCCTGGTCGTATAAAGCGGCTCCATAGCCTTCTTTACATCCTCTATTCCTACGCCGTCATCCGTAATCCAAATCATCAGCCGCCTTCCTTCTATCCGGCAGCGGAGCTTGATAATCCCTTCTTTTCCCCCATAACCATGAATAATTGCATTTGTTACCGCCTCGGATACAGCCGTCTTAATATCCGCCAACTGTTCTAATGTTGGATTTAGCCGGGTAATAAAAGCCGCCACTACAATCCTGGCAAAGCTTTCGTTTTCTGAAACGCTTTCCATTTCCAGATAAATTTCATTCTTGTTCATACTTGTCCTCCACACTGCGATTGATTTTTAAAAGAAGCTAAAAAATCTATCCAAGATTTTCCATCACGCCTTCAATACTGTCATACTTCTCTATTATCTTATATAAGCCTGAAATGCGGAAAATCCGGTCCACTCCCGGCCCTACTCCTGTCACAAAAGCCTTTCCGCCTCCAAAAATCACCTTTTTATATCTTCCCATGACCATTCCAATCCCGGAACTATCCATAAAGGAAACGCCTTCAAAGTCAAAAATAACATGCTTCGCCCCTTCCCTCGCAATTTTCCTGTCTGCTTCTTCCCGAAGCATCATAGCCCTGTGATGGTCTAATTCATCCCTGATATGAATAATCAGACAGCCCTTTTTCAGCTCAAATGTTTCCATTCCATCTCTTCCTTTCCCGTAAAATTTCCTATTTTTGCAATCTGTAAATACAAAAAAGGAAAACCCTGGATTTTTATCCCTGGTTTTCCTTCGTAAATGTCCTGCCTTCTTTTTATAATACCTGAGCAAGTCCCAAAAAGCAAGAAAACATTATCGTCTTGTTACGACAAAACTCACGCCAAAAATCCCTCCCTTGTAAAAAATTTCATGATATGCTATATTGTAACCAATAAAAAGGAGATTTCTATGCTGATACCATATACCGTTTCTGTTTTCATATATATTGTTGTCCTGATGATTGGGACTATTACCACAATTTTATACTTTTTCCAGAATCCGGCCCCTAAAAGCAAAGCTATTTTTTATTTTAAAAAATTCCTTTCTTTTTTTCTGATTTATGTTGCCACAGATTTTCTTTATACTATTATGGCATTTGGAAACAACCAAACAGGTATTTTTGAGCTGTCTATGTTTCTTTCCGATTTGGCCTATTTTGCTATTACTATATACTGGATTCTGATTTTAAAAGAACTGACGCTGGCTGTATTTTTAAAAAACATTCGTATTTTTATATTGGCCACCGTCGTTTATGCCATAATTTTGGAGCCTTCCCTTTTGCTCTCTGCCTTCCAAATTCCTTCTCCAGTTATTTTAGATCCGTTAATTAAGCTGGCCAATTTTTTCTACCTGTTTCTTGTAACTGCGGCTGCTCTTTTTTACTTTATTGTATCCCTTTGGATGCCAAAGAGCAAAAAACGCCTGGCGGCTATGGGCGGTTCGCTGCTTTTAATTTTATATCCGGTGTCTGAGCTTCCATGGATGGTTTTTGTAGGGCTGATCCAAAAAACCTCCTCTGACATTACTGTACGGTTCGACTTGATTTTATTTTTATATTTTTTCTTCTGCATCTTCTGGCTATATCAGAGAACCGGCTCTCAAAAGCCTCCTGCTTTTTCCTTAGAAGAACATGGCCTTACAAAACGGGAATCTGAAATTTGCCGGCTGGTTGCAAAAGGTCTTTCAAACCCGGAAATTGCCTCCCAGCTTTCTATCTCAGAAAATACGGTCAAGCGTCATCTGAACAACTGTTTTAGAAAGCTGGAAGTAAAAAGCCGTTATGAGCTAATTGTGCGTATTTCCGGCCTTTCCAACGATAAATAGACCTTTAGGCACATAAAAATAACACCTCTGTGCAATAGCCTGTACCTTCAAAAAGCATTAAGATATGTTTGGAAAGCAATTTCCAAATAGACCTTAAATTTAATCTTTGAATGGAGGTAGTTTATGAAACGAATCACAGGGAAACGATTGAAAACCTGCCTTGCTCTTCTTTGCGCCGCTTCTTTACTAGGAGGATGCCAAGGACAGAAACCAGAAGAAACGCCGGCGCCTTCCCAAACAACGCCGACGCCAGAAACAGAAAATATGAATGCTGCGGACATTGTGCTAAAAAATGGAATTATCCAAACCATGGTATCGGAAGACGACCGCCAGGAGGCTGTAGCGATTCTTGGAGACAAAATTGTATATGTAGGAACAAATGAAGGCGCAGAAGCTTATATTGGAGACGCTACCCAGGTAATCGACCTAAACGGCGCCATGGCATCCCCAGGCTTTATGGATGGACATATCCACACCCCAGGCGCCTGGATTTCCCGTTTATATGAAATTAATTTTGAAGGCTGCTCTACAAATGAAGAATACCTGGCCAAAGTAAAAGAATTTGTTGAAGCCCATCCAGACTATAAAACCTATATCGGCGGTAGTTTTATGCTTAACGCCTACGCAAAACCTGACGGAACAAATCCAGGCCCAGTAAAAGAAGACTTAGATGCGATCTGCTCTGACAAGCCGATTATTCTCTCTGATGTTTCTTATCATAGCGCCTGGGTAAATTCAAAAGCCCTGGAAATAGCTGGAATCACAAAAGATACCAAAAATCCTGCCGGCGGCGTAATCGCTAAAAATGAGGCAGGCGAACCAACCGGTTACTTGACAGACGGCGCTGTGAACCTGGTTCGCGACGTACTGGAACATGAAGAAACAACGGATGAAATGTATATAGAAGCTATAAAAAAATTCCAGGAAGAAGCAAATGCTTACGGCGTAACTGGTATGCTTTCTCTGGATGGTGAAAATATGGCGGCCTATAAAACTCTGGCCGATCAAAATGCATTAAACTTAAGAATTCGTTTTGCCAGCACTATAAATCCGCCAACTACCCCGGAAGAAGCCATTGAAAAGCTTAATGCCCAGAAACCGTACATAGGCGGTCTTTTAACCGGAGGCACTGTTAAAATTTTCAGCGACGGCGTAACGGAAGGAGCTACTGCCGTTATGTTAAAGCCTTATTCCGAATCGGCCGGTATGGGCGATAACTGGCTTGGAGAATCTATTTGGGATTATGCGGACTTTGAAAACATGGTTCTTGCCCTGGATAAAGAAGGCTTCCAGATTCATGTTCATGCCATTGGCGACGGAGCTGTCCAACAGACCCTGGATGCTTATGAAAAAGCCGTAGAAACTAACGGTAAGCGGGATGCCAGATACACAATGACCCATGTCTGCGCCATTGAGCCAGAAGATATTAAACGAAATGCCAGTCTTGGCGTTATCAACGCCCTTCAGTTCCTTTGGATGTATAATGATGAGCTGTGCGAGCTGGAAAAAGCCTTTATCGGCGAAGAACGCGCCCTCGCTATGTACCCGGTCAAAGATATGCTTGAACAAAACTGCATTATCTCTGGCGCCAGCGACAGCCCTGTAACAAATTATAACCCTTTGGAAGAAATTGAGGTTGCCGTCACCAGAAATTGCCCGTACCCAGAGCTGGAAGACACAGATATGACCCGTACTCCATCTCAGGCAATTACCGCATACCAAGCGCTGGAAGCTTATACAAAAAATGTAGCCTACCAAAGCTTTTTAGATAATGAAATCGGTACCATTGAAGTTGGTAAAAAAGCAGACCTGGTAATTCTCGGCCAAGATATACTGAATTGTGAACCTAAAACCATTTCTGATACAGAAATCCTCTATACCATTTCTGATGGAAGGATTGTATACCAAAAATAACGGTTATTTTTATCATGCAAGAACGCTATTGTCCCTTTGGGGACAATAGCGTTCTTATTCTTACAGCCCCAGCTCCCTCAGTCTGCGCTTTGCTTCTGTAACACGTTCAGAATCCGGGTACTCATTGATTATCTTGTTATAATATTCCGCGGCCTTTTCTTTATCTCCCTGGCGGTGGTATACCCTTCCTACAAAATAAATTGCTTTCGTATTGGCTGGATCCAGCTTCAAAGCCTCTTCCAGGGTTTTTAATGCCTCGTCGTATTTTCCTTTATTATAGGTAACTCTTCCTTCTTCTGCCAAAGTTTCCGCCGCCTCTTTAAAGGCCGTGCTTTTTATTGTCGTATAAATCGCCTTGGCATTTTTATTTTCCAGAGCAGATTCCTTCACATCCGCCAGCTGCTTTGC
>CATKYY010000180.1 GCA_949841225.1 uncultured Acetivibrio sp. | reverse complement strand
CAAGTGCCATTTCAGTTTTTTAGTTTATATGATCTCCCAATGACTTACCTACAAAAGGACAAAGAATCCTGCTCTGCAGGATTCTCCGCCTGCGGCGGGTCGCTTTAGCGGCATATTTCTTTTCCGCCGCAGTGCGATAATTGTTTTTTTATTTTATAGGGAATCCGAAGGAATTTCCTATAAAATAAAAAAACTCTGACATAAACTGCCAGAGTCTTGGTAAATAAAACAAGCACGAGACGGGATTCGAACCCGCGACCCTCGCCTTGGCAAGGCGATACTCCACCACTGAGCCACTCGTGCGTTTTAACTAACAGTACTGCCGAACAGATTATATGATAGCATATAGATTTCCAGTTGTCAACCATTTTTTTCTTGAGTTTCCGCATTTTGCAAATGATACGACTCATAGAGAGCAAAAAACGCGTCTGAAAAACTTTCTTCAAACACGCTCTGCCTTTTACTACCTGTTTGGTGATTTTGCCATACTGATTACCGTATGTCTCACGCCCCGTATTGCAAAACCATAATGGTAAATATTCTCATTGTTTCCAAAGTTAGCATCTCCAAAATGATGAATATCCGCCCCGCACATTTTGCACATAAGCCCAATCCGTTTAATTGTTTCCACATCTGCGCCTTCCTGAGACGTGCCGATGGCTGTCATTGCCAACGCCTTTAACGAATGAATATACTGAATCATCTCTTTTACATAGTCCAACGTAATTCCTGGTACGGTTCCTGGTGCAGGAAGACAGATTGCATCCGCGCCTGCGCTGACAAATTCATGAATCAGCTCTTTGCTGATAATGTTCTCTCCTGCATCTCTGACGCTTCCTGCCGCATGCATCTTGCCTGCCATTAAAATAAGCTCATCTCCACATTCCTTTTTAATCTCTTTTAATGTTTTTACAATCTGCCGGTTTGTAACGCCGCTTCCGGGATTTCCGGTAAGAAGAATAAAATCCAATCCAATTTTAACCGCCTGGCGCGCTGTATTTACATTAGCCTGGCGTCCCGCTGCAATCGGATTTAATTCACCCATAAGATCAACGTCTGGGTCCACCGGCTCCAAATTTGCGCCGACAATCCTTCCTGTTAACTCCTTCACTCTGCGGATGCTGTCTTCAGGATTTTCTACGGTAATGCAGGGAATAGAAGGATTGTATACATCCAGCCAGTTATATAAAAGCATATCCGCTCCGAATGCGCTTTTCGCTTCTGCATCCGAAATAATCTCCAGCGGCGATTTTTCCGAATTCAGGGTGGTTTCTGCACATATAATTCTTCCCTCGCTAGCGGCGATACTTTCCAGCATTTCCTCTTTACTCATATCTCTTATATCTGAAGCAAAACAATTTAACAATCTTTTCATAATTAACCTCACTTCCGCACTGCTTTTTTCGCAGCGCTATCTTTAGTAATTCCGCCGCACCATGCTTTCTGTAGGAATAATAATCGCCGCTATAAAATAAGCTACGATTCCGCTTCCTGTAAAGCCAAGTAAGGCAAATAAAAGCCTCACAATGGTCGGATCAATTAAAATATACTCTGCAATCCCTGCGCATACGCCGCAAATCATGCGGTTGCTCTCTGAACGGTACAATTTTTTCTGTTCCATATCCTCTCCTCCATTTCTACGCCTATGGCAGTATTCCTCTTTATTGCTATCAGTATACTCCCATCCAGCTCCTTTGTTTAGTTCCATTTGTAATATTTTTTCATTACAAATGTCACATTTTACTCAGCAATCAATCCATAATGGGAAAGAGCATGGTAAATACCATCTTCCTCTACTGTTTTCGTTATATAGTCCACCTTATCCTGAAGCCCCTCGCTGTGGCGCCCCATAGCGATGCTGACCGCCGTATAGGTAAGCATTGGCAGGTCGTTGTTGCTGTCGCCAATAGAAATGGTATCTGCAAGGCTGATTCCCAGATGGTCAATTAGCTTTTGGATACCGCTGGCCTTTGTGCAGCCATGGGGTACAATCTCATAAAAGCCCCTTTCCCGGTCGATAAAGTCAAAATCTCCCTCCAGCTCTTTTCGGAAACCGTCCAGATCGCTCTCAGGATTCACCATAGTATACAGCTTATCCATAGAAACCTCCGGGCTATCCCAGGATTTGGATACCTCAAGGTAAAGATCATTAAAAATCTGCCATTTTTCAGGACATTTCGTCCCGCTTTTATCCATAAATAAATCCCTGTCTCCCTCTAAAATTCCGTTTATCTTATATTTTTTCAGAGCATTGACAACCTTCCTTGCCATATCCTCCTCTACCGAGCGATGGAACAGGGTTTCTCCCCGGTATATAATTCTCGTTCCACAACCGCAGATAAAAGCATCAAAACCAATTTCAAGAACCTTTTCCATCTCCTTAATATGCAAAAGCCGGAAAGTTCTTCCTGTATTTATTACAGCCAAATGACCGTTTTTCTGGGCCTTATGTATGGCCTCTACGGCAGATTCCGGCACCTCCCCCGTTTTTTCACTTATAAGGGTTCCGTCAATATCAAAAAATATAACTTTCCTCTCCATTTTTAAATCCTTTCTTCTCTTTTTGTCAAAATAAATATTCTGCCATAACCCGGTTGCTTACATCAATACCTCTCTTTGTCAGCCACAGCCTTTCCCCGTCCTGGGCAATCACGCCCTGGTTCTCCTGCCTTTTTACAACTTCCCCATAAACCTCCGACAGCTCCTTCCCAAAGCGTTCCAAAAATTCATTCTTCCTAACGCCCTCCATTCTCCGAAGGCCAAGGAACATAAACTCCTCCATTTTTTCCTGCTTTGTCAAAGCCTGTTGTTCTATTGTCAGACAAATGCCTTCTTCCGCCCTTTTAATATATTCCTCAAAGCTCTCTGTATTTTTCGTCCGGCAGTCCTTCCAGCAGGAAGAAGCCCCCAGTCCCAGCCCCAGGTATTCTCCTCCGGTCCAGTACTTGTTATTATGCCGGCTTTCAAAACCAGGCTTTGCATAATTGGAAATCTCATATCTTTGATATCCTGCCGTCTCCAAAAGCTCCTCTGTCAGATAATACATCTTTCGTTCTGTTTCCTCTTCCGGCAGCATAAGCTTTCCCTTTTCCCAGGCCTTATAAAACGGAGTTCCTTCTTCTATAATAAGACTGTACGCAGAAATATGCTCCGGCTTTAGGGCTATTATCCTTTCCAGGGTATTTTGGTAGCTTCCTACGGTTTGTCCTGGCAGGGCGGACATAATATCTATATTTATATTCCGAAAACCGGCTTTCCTTGCCGCTTTATAGTTTTCCAGAAATTCCTCCCAGGTATGGATTCTCCCTAATGCCTCCAGCTCCTTTGTATCCGCTGATTGAAGCCCCAGGCTCAGCCGGTTCAGGCCGATTTTTTTATATCCCTCCAGCTTTTTTTCAGTAAGAGTCCCAGGATTTGCTTCCAGGGTAAGTTCTGGCTCTTTCCCAAAGGAAAAGGCAGCAAAAAGAGCTTCTAAAAGCTCCTCTATCTGCCCGGGCTCCAGAAGAGACGGCGTACCGCCGCCAAAAAATACAGTATCTGCCTGATATTCTGCAAACCGCCCCTGCATACAATTAATTTCCTTTTTCAGAGCCGCAAGGTAGCGCAGCCTGTCCTCCTTTGCTGCAGGCCCGGAAAGGAAATCGCAATAAGCGCATTTTTTTACGCAGAAAGGAATATGGAGGTAAATTCCCAGGCTTTTCATTATTCGTCGTCCAGCTTCAGCACGCTCATAAAGGCCTTCTGCGGGATTTCCACATTTCCTACCTGGCGCATCCGCTTTTTTCCTTCCTTCTGTTTTTCCAAAAGCTTCCTCTTACGGCTGATGTCGCCGCCATAGCATTTTGCCAGGACGTCCTTTCGCATAGCCTTTACTGTCTCTCTGGCAATTACCTTGCTTCCAATCGCCGCCTGAATTGGAATTTCAAACAGCTGCCTTGGTATCTCCTCTTTCAGCTTTTCGCACATTTTCCTTCCACGCTCATAAGCCGTATCCGCATGAATAATAAAGGAAAGAGCATCGACCTCTTCTTTATTAATCAAAATATCCAGCTTCACCAAGGTAGACGGCTTATATCCCTGCAATTCATAATCAAAGGAGGCGTAGCCTCTGGAACGGGATTTTAAGGCGTCAAAGAAATCATAGATAATTTCGTTTAACGGAAGCTCATATTTTAACAAAGCGCGGCTCTGTTCCATATATTCCATACCCTGATATACTCCGCGGCGTTCCTGGCACAAAGTCATAATAGAGCCGACA
>CATKYY010000179.1 GCA_949841225.1 uncultured Acetivibrio sp. | reverse complement strand
AAAACATTGATAATGTTGATATGGGCATATTGTCCATGGGAATGACCGGTGACTTTGAAGTAGCTATTGAAGAGGGCGCTACCCATGTAAGAGTTGGCACCGGCATTTTTGGTGGAAGATAAGGAGAGTTTTGCTATGGCGAACATTGTAAGGAGTTTTATTAATTCTTTAAAACTAAATGAAGATGATTACGAAGATTATATTGATGATTTTGAAGAGGAAGAAGAGCTTGCGCGGGAAATAAAACGCGCTACTAAGCCATCCCCAGTATCTTCCAGATCAAAGGAAACGGCTTCTCCTAGATTTTCTGAAAGAGATCGTTTTACAAAAAAAGAAGACGAATCTGTCTCAGAACTGCGAAAAGACCGTCCTTCCTCTCGTGCAGAACGTACCATAAGCGACAAGATTGTACCAATCCGTACTACATCCAGGGGACTTGAAGTATGCATTATGAAGCCGTCCTCTTTTGAGGATTCGCAGGATATTTGCGACATGCTTCTGACGGATAGGGCTACAGTCGTTAATTTAGAGGGGTTTGATTCTGACGAAGCGCAGAGAATTATGGATTTTATTTCCGGCTGCATCTATGCAATTAATGGCAAACTGCATCAGATTTCTAAATATATATTCATATTTTCACCAGATAGTATAGATATTTCTGGAGATTATCTGGATTTGGCGGATATAGGATTCGGTGTGCCAAACCTTAATAAGGAGTTTTAGATTTATGCTTCCAATGGTTTTTCTTACCATGTACTATTTTTTTATTGTGTTAGAAGGCGTGTTGTTTTTGTATATCATAAGCGCCTGGTTTCCCAGCGCTTGGGGCGTCCGGTTGCGCGCTTTGCTTTATGAGGTTCTGTGTCCGGTGTTTACCCTGATTCAGATGCTTTTAAAGCATTCGATATTTAAAAGCAATCTCGGTGATTTTTCGCCGATGATCGCACTCCTTTTATTTTCCTATTTGCAAAACTTTTTTTATCAGCTGAGCGGTTATTAGGAGGAAAACCATGGTTTTAACAAAAGAAGACGGCCTTTTAAAAAAACGTCTTATAGAATTGGCGAATACTGCCTACCATAGAGGAATCTGTACATATTCGGATTTCCTTAATTTGAATGAACAAAATTTGTTTTATACGAATCTAAAAGATATATCTTTTATTAACTATAGCCTTTGGGGCGGTTATGAGGAAGCGGAGAGAAGAGTTATCTGTTTTTATGAAGATAACTCTTTTCCTCATATTTCTTATCCAATACGCTGTCTTAAAATTGCCCCTTTTCATGAAAAGTTCAGCGATAAGCTAACGCACCGGGATTATCTGGGAGCTGTTTTAAATCTGGGAATCGACCGTTCCCGGATTGGAGATATTCTGGTGAGGGATACCGATGCTAATCTTTTTTGTCACAAAGATATTGCAGATTTCCTTTGCTCAGAGCTTGTCCGGGTAAAACATACCTCTGTAAAAGTATCGGAGGCTTCTGGGGAGGAAGCCTTGCCTTCTATCGAAAGAAAAGAGGTTACAGGTACGGTGTCGTCGATACGTTTGGACGCCCTTTTGCCGATTGCTTTTCATTCTTCACGTTCCAGTTTGAGCGGTTTGATTGAGGGAGGAAAGGTTTTTGTAAATGGAAGGCTGACAGTTTCCAACAGCTTTACGCCAGAGGCCGGCGATATTATTTCAGTAAGAGGAATGGGACGGTTCCAATATCTTGGCAGCGATGGAAAAACGAAGAAAAATAAGTATAAAGTTACGTTATCTATTTATTAAAATACTTGAGGAGGAGAAAAGATGCTGACACCGGTGGAAATGCAGGGGAGGGTTTTAAAAAACGGTTTTGGATATAAAAAGAAACAAACCGATGATTTTTTAGAAGAAATTTTTGAAAGTTATGAACAGGTCTATAAAGAAAATGCGGAGCTGAAGGACAAGCTGGCCGTATTAAATGAAGGACTTCAATATTACAAGGATTTGGAGGGAACGCTACAGAAAACGTTGCTGGTAGCTGAAAAAACGGCGGAGTCTACAAAAAACGCATCCTTAAAAAAGGCGGCTGCTATTGAAAAAAACGCTACTATCCGGGCGCAGATGACCCTTGCGGATGCAAAAAAAGCGATGGATACGATTCAGAACCAGACAGTATTAATGATACAGCAATTTGAAAATTACCGTCAGCAGTATAAACAAATATTGAACGTTCAAATGGAGCTTTTAGATTCCAGAGCCTATTCGCTTCCGCCTTACGACCCGATTCATATTGATCTGCCTTCTTTCGAAGCAACTGCCAATACAGAAGATCTGGCGGCTATTGCTAAACAGATTGCTGATGTAGAAACAGAGGCGGAAGATGCGGCCGCCAGGAAATCAGTTGCTAAAATTATGGAGGAAACCAACCAAACAGTAGAACCTGTTACAGAGAGCCTTCCAGAAAACATTTCAGAAAGCATTCAGGAAGAAACAGAAGCAGAGATTAACAATGCTTTCGCCGCGGCTACGGAAGAACTGTTAGAAAGCATTCAGCCGGAAGCGCCGGAAATCCAGGCCAAGATACCGGAAACCCAGGGGAAAGCAATAAGAGAAGAGATAAAAGAAGAAGCAGAAAAGGAGCCGGTTAATGAGGAGCCTATAAAAAGGGCGGCGCCGATGGAACCGGAAGAACCAGTAAAATCAGATGCAATAGAGAGAATAAAGGAACCTGAAAAAAAGCCGGCCGAGGAAGAGATACAACAGCCGCAAAGAAGATGTTGGAAGAATCCTCTTAGAAGTTCTGAAAAAAAGCCGGTCAAAGAAACAGCCATCGACCTGTTAGAGGAAATGCAAAAGAAGCCGGTAGAAAAGCCGCAAAAGGAATCTATTGGAGAGACTGTGGAAGAGCCTGCAGAAGAATTGGAAAACAGGCCCGTTAGAGAACTAGAGAAGCCTGTAAAAAGCTTTGAGAAAGAGCCTGTTAGAGAGTTTACGGAGGAATTGGCAGAAAGCCCGGAAAACAAGACCGTTGGAGAATTACTAGAAGAATCTGCCAAAGGATTAGAAAAGGAGCTTTCCAACGAGTTCCTGGAAAAACCAAAAAAAAGCTTTGAAAACGAACCTGTTAGAGATTTTATGGACAGGCCGGAAGAAAAAAGAAAAGAAGAACCAGGCAAGAAATACGAAGAGGAGCTGGATGAAACGGATTTAACCAGGGAGCTTCCGTTGGATAAAATTGCCCTTGCAGTTTCTGTTGCAGAAGAAGAGGACTCTTTTGAGTTCCTTGATATTTAAAGGATAGGGGGAGAAATATTTATATGAGCAAAAGAATTACCATTCAGAAAGAAAATAAACCGATTTATGATATTATAATAGAAAAGGATTACAGCGGATTTGACGGCCTTCTTTCTACTTTGCAGTTAAAAGGGCATAAGGCCTTGATTATTACAGATTCTAATATTGGCGTCCACTATGCGGAAGAAGCGGCGGAAATTATTAAAAAACATGCTTCTTTTGTAGATACGCTTACGTTGCCGCCGGGAGAAAATTATAAGGAGCTGCATACGATTCAGTTAATTTACAGCTATTTGATTGATCATCATTTTGACCGGAAGGATTTTCTGTTTGCTCTGGGCGGAGGAGTAATTGGAGATATGACCGGCTATGCCGCCGCTACTTATTTGCGGGGAATTTCTTTCGTGCAGCTTCCAACCTCTCTTTTGGCTATGGTAGATAGCAGTATTGGAGGAAAAACAGGCGTTGATTTCCAGAACTATAAAAATATGGTTGGAGCTTTTTACCAGCCAGAGGCCGTATACATTAATTTAAAGACGCTGGAAACCCTTCCAGACCGGGAATTTTATTCCGGCTTTGGAGAAATTATAAAGCATGGCCTTATTTTGGAAAAGAGCTATTATTCTTATTTAAAGGATAACTGTGAAAAAGCCCTGGAAAGGGATTATGGAATTTTAGAGGAAATCGTATATGGAAGCTGCAAAATTAAACAGAAATTTGTAGAAGAAGATCCTTGTGAAGCAGGAAGACGGGCAATCCTTAATTTTGGTCATACCATTGGCCACTCGGCAGAAAAAGCTTTAGACTTTTCTATGCTTCACGGAGAATGCGTCGCTGTGGGAATTGCCGCCGCTTCTTATATTTCCTTTCAACGCGGGTTAATTACCCAGGATGATTTATGCGATATTATCCATACGTTAGAACAATATCATCTGCCGACAGCTATTACTTTGTCAGAGCAAAATCTAACGCAGAATTTTATTATGAAGGCGATAAAAAATGATAAAAAGATGGAAGCTGGCATTATTAAGTTTATTCTTTTGCAAAATATAGGCGAAGCATATATTGACAAAACAGTAATGGATGAAGAAATTTTCGCTGCAATCC
>CATKYY010000178.1 GCA_949841225.1 uncultured Acetivibrio sp. | reverse complement strand
TCTATTTAACAATTACGACCCAGGGATGTTTGAAACACGGTTTGCAAAAGAAATCATGTTTCAAACGTCCCCTCATATTATAGAGAAATTCTTAACCACTGTGACTGTAAAGCTGACGCTCCCTTTTGCTTTTTTACCTGTTACTGTAACTGTATATATTCCGCTTTCATCAACAGGCTCTTCCTTATCCTTCTGAATCTTTACTGACAGACTGCCTTTTTCAACCACAATTTTCGCCTTAATAATCCCGCCAGATTCAACCGTCAAATCTTGAGACTCCATTTTATTTAATGCAGAATAATCCATTATAAATTGGCTGCGGTTCCTTTAGCGGCATATTTCTTTTCCGCCGCAGTGCGATAATTGTTTTTTATTTTATAGGGAATCCGAAGGAATTTCCTATAAAATAAAAAGAACTGCCACACACCCAGGCAGTTCTCTTCTTTTATTGTCTTTTATATTAAGCAATCTTATTTACAGCAACAGCTAAACGGGAAATCTTCCTTGCAGCTGTATTTTTATGGTATACGCCTTTGCTTGCAGCTTTATTGATTTCAGCAGTTGCAGCAGCGAAAGCAGTTGCAGCGGCAGCCTTATCGTTAGCAGCAATAGCGGCGGTCACCTTCTTAATTGCGGTCTTTACTCTGGAACGGATCGCTTTATTTCTTTCAGCTCTTGTTCTTGCTACAAGAATTCTTTTCTTTGCAGACTTAATGTTTGCCAATGTTTACACCTCCAATTTTACTATGGTTTACTATTTTATTGCTGCACCAGACCCGGAGACACGGAACGTTCCAATGCAAACATACTCATTTAGTATAATAGACAAATATTTTTCTGTCAATACCTATTCCTTACATTTTTTAAATTCCTCGATTCTTATGTTCCGCCCGCTGTATTTTATGGTAACAGCCCCGCTCTCCGGCGTCTGATAAATCTGGCAGCCGGCCTCCAGAAGCCTTGAAACTAACGCTTCTCCCGGATGCCCATAAGGATTATCCTTCCCGCAGGAAATAACCGCTGTTTTTGGCTGGACAGCCTCTAAAAGCTCCTCGCTGGTAGCATACGCCGAACCATGATGGGCCACCTTCAAAAAATCACAGACAGGCAGCTTCCTATCTAGCAAAGCCTCCTCCCCTTCCTTTTCCAAATCGCCAGTAAAAATTCCGCGAAAATCCTCGTATTCTAAAAGAAGCGTCATCGAAGCAGCATTTTTATTTTCTCCATTATAAATTCCTTCAGGGCCCAGACAAACAAGCTTAAGTCTTCCTTTCTGGAATCCCTCTCCCTTCTGCATCCACCAGATTTCCATACCTGCTTTCTTTCCTCTTTCCGCCAGCTTCCGGGCTTTTTCATCTTCCCTTAAATCATCCGGCAGCACCAGGCATTTTGCCATCCCTTTTTCTACTATCTTTCGTACCCCGCTTATATGATCCTCATCCATATGGGTAACAAAAACATAATCTGGCCTCGCTTTGCCTTTATACTTTAAAAAAGGGAGCAGGCGATAGTCGTACAGCTCTTTCTCACTGCTGCTTCCTCCGTCTATTGTAAAGCTTAAGCCCTCCTCGCAGGAAAAATAAATGCCGTCCCCCTGCCCCACATCCAAAACTGTCAGTTCCATGCCTTTTACCCTTTCAGGTAAAAATAGCAGCATAAGAAGAACGCCCAGCTCTAAAACAGCTAACCCTCTCCTTTTTCTCCCCTTTCTTTCTATCCCGTACAAAACCCCCGCTAGACCCAGGCCATAGATAACCAGCTTTCCCGCCGAAGGCCGGCCTGGATTCCAAACGGCAAACGGAAGCTCTAAGAAAAACCTGGCCGCTCCCTCATACAGCTTTAAAAGAAACCAGACGCCGCCTATTGCAAACCGTCCCAAAGAAAAGCTGAAAAGTCCTATAAATCCGGCCGCAAGCCCGCCTCCGGTTATCAGCGCCATAAGTGGCACCAAAAGTATATTAAGAACCATTCCATAAACAGGAACTTCATAGTAAAACCATAAAATTACCGGAAAGGTTACCAAAGAAACTGCAATTTGGAATAAAACCGCCCGCTTTATCCAGTTTTTTATACTTCCTATGATACAAGCCTCCCCTTCCAGAGAATTTTCTTCTTCCTGTAAAAAAGCCTTTTCCAACGCTGAATACACTGTCCCTGCCCCCAGAGCCGCGCCAAAGGACAATAAAAAACCGCTTTGAAACAACTGCCCCGGCTGTCCTAAAAGAATCCATACCGCGCTGAAGGCTAATGCTGTTTCTCTATCATAAGACCTGCCAAGAATTTCTGCCGCCATCGTCAAAAAAAGCATAATCACAGCCCGGCTGGCTGAAATACTAAAGCCGGTCAGCGCCCCGTAAAAAACCAGCGCTCCGATCCCCGCCGCTGCCGCCAGCCTTTTACTGCCTCGTAAAAGCATGACTCCCTGATAAATCCCCATGCCTGCAATGGATATATGCAGCCCGGAAATTGCCAGAAGATGCCCAAGCCCGGCCTGCTGGTATATTTCCCGTACTTCTTTCGGCAGTCCCGCCTTTTCCCCCAGTATCATAGCTGACAAGGTCCCCGCCTCTTTTTCAGGAAGCAGCTGAAAATAAACCTCTCTAAGCTTTTCCCTCAGCTTAAATAATATTTCCTGCTGCCAGCTTCCTTTTTCAGAAAGAAGCGTTATCTCTTCCGCCCACATCATATAATCTATATTTTTACTTTTATAATAAGAAAATTCATCGAATTGCCCCGGATTTCCGGGATGAGAAAAGCCTTCCAAATCTCCCTTTACCTGTATCCTAATTCCCGGATACAGGCTTACGCCCTCAGGCACAGAATTTTTAGATATGTAAATAAGAATATTTTTAACAACTAAAGTGATACCTAACTCCTTTTTTTGCTGTTCCCTTACCACTCCCTCTACTATTTTTTGCCCTTTCTCCTGCCCTGGCGGTTCAGAAAAAATCTCTTTTTTAAAAAGGCAGCACAGCGTAAAAACTGCCAGCGCTGCCCATACAAAAGGCCTCCTTATAATCCTTCCCCCTTTTTCCGGCTATTTTTCCCTTTTTATAATATCCAAATTCCTCTCAAAGGGAATATCCAGCGCCGAACCATCCCCAAAAACAGATACCGCTTCCCCATTTATTGTAATCTGTACCTTATTGACTGCTGAAATTTCAATCAGGGAATCCACAACAGAATAAATAGCTACTTCGTCTGAAATACCGGAACGTTTTTTCAAAAAAGCCTCATTGAAATCCACATAACCAATGCCATCCTTTACTGTAACCTTAGAAAGCTTCGTACCCTTTGGAATCGTTGCAAATACTTCATCCTGATTTACCCCGGCGATACTTTCCGGTCCCTTAATCAGCTGCTCCATAAGCAGCTGTTCAATAGGAACCGCCCCGTCGTACCGTATTCTGACCCTGGTTTCCACCAGCTCCTTACCTGCTTTATCCGAAAAATACAAAGTTACAACTGCATTTTGCTCAAATTTTGTCTCTCCCCCGGTATTATCAATAAAGTCCTCCGCCGTCATAAATCCTACCGGCTTATCCAGACTATCGGTTAAAGGCTGTCCGTCCACCAAAAAAGTTACATAAGTCACGCCCTCCGCCTGGCACAGGGTTTTCACAATAGCCGCCCTGCACAAAATCTCCTGCGTAACAGAAAGCTTTGTATATTCAGAATTAAAAGACAGGGTTAGTTGTTCATTTTCTACTTCTCCTGCCTGCGTAACCGTAACGCTCTCTGGAACTGCCTTTTTATAGCTCCGATTCGTTGGCGCCACTGTCGTCAAAGCTTCCAGATATTCTTTTATCTGTCCGTTTACATCCTCCGGTGAAGCCTTTGGTTCAAATTCCTCGCTTACCAGCTGGCTCTCTCCATTATTTAAATAATATAAATATTTTTTATTTCCATTCTCCTCTGCGTCCCTTGTCTCTCCGCCATGGCAGCCTGCCATGGCAAGTACAAGAACCGCCAGAATAACGATCCATCCTTTCCTTTTCATAGCCCTCCCCTTTAAGCAATATAATTCAGCGGAACTCTTACTGTAAAGGTAGCGCCTTCCTTTTCTTTGCTGTATACCTTAATGGCGCCCCTGTGCATAAGAATCGCATTCCGGGTAATCGAAAGCCCCAGTCCCGTTCCTCCCGTCTCCCTGGAGCGGGCCTTGTCTACGCGGTAAAAGCGTTCAAAAATATTGTCCTGCACATCCTCTGGAATTCCAACTCCTGAATCCGCCACTTTGACATAAAAAAACTTATGGTCCGCATTTAGGGAAACCCTTACCCATCCGTCATCAAAATTATATTTAATGGCATTTTCAATCAGATTGTTAATTGCAAGGGATAGCTTTACCTCGTCCACCTCCGCCATAACCGGACGAAAGCTCTCAAAAACAAGCT
>CATKYY010000177.1 GCA_949841225.1 uncultured Acetivibrio sp. | reverse complement strand
AACAAGCTCAATATTCCTCTTATTTGCAATCGGCCGCAGTCTCTTTAAAATCTGCTCCAAAAGCTCATTAATATTAACTGGGGAAATATTCAGCTCCCCTGCCTTTTTATCCATTTTAACCAGAGAAAGCAAATCATTAATAATCTTATTTTCCCTCTCAATTTCCTCGGCTATATCAACCAAAAATTCCCGGTAAAGCTCTGCCGGCGCATCCTCCTGGCTCAACAGGGAATCCGACAATACCTTAATAGAGGTAATCGGCGTTTTCAGCTCGTGGGATACATTAGAAACAAACTCCTGTCTGGAATCCTCCAGCTTCTGCAACCTGGTAAACAGCCGGTTGAAAGCATCCGATATAATTTCTACCTCTGTATACCCGCCAATAGATACCGGTTCATTCAGATACCCTTCCGTAGCATGATCTATACTGGCCGCCACTCTGGCAAAAGGCTTCGTCATCATAGTAGAATACAGGTACGCCAGCACCGCAACTATAATCCCTACAATGAAAGAAAGAACATAGGCTCTTCCTTGCAGGCTCTCCATAAGGCTGTAAATATTTTTAGTAGAAAAGCTCATAATAATCATACCTGCATTTTCTTTTGTCGCCGCATTGGTTACAGGCATGACAAACTCCACATACTGCCTCTGGTCGTCTACAAAGCTGCTGTTTTTCCCTTTCGCGCAGTTAATTACCTGCTCGGAAATAATAATTTTTCCTTCCTCTAATCCATAGGTATCCTTTAAAATATAAAAAGAGTTATCCACAATCACGATCCGGCCCCGATAAGCCTCGGCCACCTGCTCAATCTCTCTGTCTACCTCGGATACCTCGGTAGCTCCTTCAAAATAATTAGAAGAAATCAGCTGATTGGAAATAATGCCTCTCTTCTCCTGAAGCTCGCTGATTCTTTCATTGATTGCCTGTTCATAATACGTTTTTATTAAAATTTTTGAAAACAACAGCACTGGCAGCATTCCTACCAAAAATACTACAAAAAAGGTCTGAAGCCGCATACTTTTTAAAAACTTAAATCTTAATTTAACCTTTGAAAAAATAACCGACACCCCATTTTGTATGTATGAATTTTGGTTCGCTTGGATTTGACTCTATCTTTTCCCGCAAACGGCGGATATGCACGTCTACAGTCCTTACATCTCCCGGATAATCATAGCCCCATACCAGATTCAAAAGATTCTCCCGGCTGTATACTTTATTCGGGCTGAGCATTAAAAGCTCCAGTAAATCAAATTCCTTTGCCGTCAGATTTACTTCCTTTTCTTCGACATAAACCCTTCGTCCGTCGCAGTCTACCTTAAGCTCTTGCGCTACAACTACCTTTCCGGCCTCTTCCTTGGACTGCTTTCCGCCGCTCCTTCGCATAATCGCTTTAATTCTTGCTTTTACCTCTAAAATATTAAACGGTTTTGTAATATAGTCGTCAGCTCCATACTCCAGCCCCAGAATCTTGTCTATATCGTCGCCCTTGGCAGTCAGCATAATAATCGGCACATCAGAAAACTCCCGAATCTGCTGGCATACCTCAAAACCGTTAAGCTTTGGCAGCATAACGTCCAAAAGCATAATATCATAGTCTTTTTTTCTGGCGGCTTCCATGGCCTCCTCTCCGTCGTAGGCAGAATCTACCTCCATTCCATCCTGCTCCAGGCTGAAACGGATTCCTTTTACAATCAGTTTTTCATCGTCAACAACCAGCACCTTTTTTCCCACTTGCTTTTCCTGCCTTTCTAAATTAAATCGTAATTTTATCTCTGATTTTTTCAAGGACGCCGTCCTTAATTCCTTCAATTTTTTTCAAATCCTCTATCTTTTTAAAGTCTCCATGCCGACTCCGATAAGCAAGAATTGCTTCTGCCTTTGCTTCGCCTATACCGGGAAGCCCCATCAATTCCTCCTTTGAGGCAGAATTGATATTTACCAGGCTCTTTCCTTTCTCTTCTGCCAGGCCAGGCTCTTCCTCTTCCTCAACAGACCGTATATAAAGCTGCTCTCCATCCTGAACTCTGCGAGCTAAATTAACGCTGGACTCCCGCGCTTTTTTGGAAAATCCCCCGGCAGCCTCTACAGCATCCGCCACGCGGCTGTCTTTGTCCAATGCATACACCCCCGGCTTTTTCACCTGTCCGCATACGTGAACATAAACCTCTTCTTTCTCTGTTCCTTCTATTTCTACTGATTCCTCCCCCTCCCACGTGGGGCGGGCGGTTTCTTCTTCCTTTAAAATTACGGTATTTTCCTGCTCTGGTAAAAAAATACTATAAAAAACTCCCATTCCTCCAAAAAGAAGAACAGCAGCTATAATTCCCAAACTCTTTCTTTTCATGTACCTAACTCCCGTCATCCGTATGCCCTTTATACGTTTTCCTTTCGCAAGATACCACTTTCATTCTACCCAATCAGCCTGGCAATTACAATAGTTTTTTTGTC
Source organism: uncultured Acetivibrio sp. (assembly GCA_949841225.1). Classification (GTDB taxonomy): domain Bacteria; phylum Bacillota; class Clostridia; order Lachnospirales; family Lachnospiraceae; genus Velocimicrobium. Next base: position 1,998 of record CATKYY010000177.1, on the reverse strand, counting down.
TTATTTCTATTCCCATTTAAAAATAACAACGCCTGCAATGGCAATTACCATACCAATCAGCTTTCTCCATTCAAACGCCGCCTTTTCCACGCCAAACAAGCCCGTCAGTTCAATCAGATAAGCTACAATCAACTGAGAAATTACAATTAGCATAACAGACCTGGCCGGCCCTAAACGGTTCATACTCTCAATAACGGTAAAAGTAATAAAGGCTCCAATGGCCCCTCCCAAAAGCATATATTTGTGAGGCACCTGAAACAAAGCGCCCACGCTTCCTTCCCGCCCCGTTACAAACCATGCGACAATACAGACAAGCAGAGCCGTCAGCTGGACAAAGCCCGCCGCCATCCACTCTCCTGCTGATTTTGTAACCCCTGTATTAAAGACTCCCTGAATACTCATAAGCGCCCCGGAAATCAACGCTATTATTATGCCCCACATAAAAAACTCCTTCCTTGCTATTTATAGAGATTTGCAATTATCTATACTTCTACTAAATAAGTGTTGGCTATGCTTTTGGATTTTATTCAAAAAAATACCCCTTGGCATACGGCTTGTATGCCAAAGGGCTAACGTGCTTTTAGAAAATCCTTACTGCCATATATCAATCTGATAATCCCCAATATTATCCTTCGTTACTAAAAAAGTCTCTGTCAGGTATTGCTTTTTTACAGTTTCTCCATCCAAATACCGGTACATCACATTATAAGCATTCACAGCCAGGCTCATAGGGCTTTCTGCTGCAAAGGCTTCCAGATTTTTATTTCCGCTTTTCATTAAAGCTTTAATTTTAGGAGACCCCCCTATGGTAAATACCTTAAGGCCGCCGTAATTTTCTTCTTCGCACACCTCTAAAATAGAAAGGGTCATTTCATCGCATATAGAAAAAATATACTGTAGTCCCTCTATTTCCTCAACGGCAGCCTTAAGCTCCCTCCTTATATCCTCCTTCTTATGGGAGCCATTTACCTCCTTTTCTACGCAAAACAGGCTGCCGTCGATGGCTGTGCAAAATCCATAAAGTTTTTCTCTTCCAAAAAATTCTCCTTTTTCAGAAAATACCGCTATTTTAGCTTTACTATAAATATCTTTGCCTGCTTCATAGTTGTTTACTAGATAATCTCCTAAAATATAACCAGAATTAAATTTATCCGAATCAACCATAGATATGACTCCATCCAGCTCCTCCCTGCTGCTCTCCATATAGACAACGGGGATGTTTTTCTCTTTCAGCTCCTTTAGTACCGGAAGTACCTCCTTTATATTTACCGGATTTAAAAAAATAGCATCCACCCCCTGGGCGGCCATCTCTCTAAGCTGATCAGCCTGAATACCGCCGTCGTCCATAGGATCCATAGAAATCATCCTGTCCCCTTCCTGCAGGATATAGCCCTCCAAAGTTTTTTCTACCTCTGAATAATAATCTGCATCCTTACCTACGCTGCTGAAACCAAATATCCAGCCCTCCTCTGGCCTTTCACCCAGAGGTTTCTTTTTTTCAGACTCCCCTTTTTCTCCGATACCTTCCTTTTTTTCTTCTCTCTCTATTGACGGTTCTGTTAAAAAACTGCTTCTGGATATTCCATAATCCATGGTTCCCACCCAGAGCATCAAAAGCATTAGTATAATAACAGAACCAATGACTGCTATTTTTCTCAGACAATCCACCCCCTGCCGCGCTCCAGACAAAGCAGCTTTTCCTTAATCTCCAGCCCCCCGGCATACCCTGTCAGACTCCCGTCGCTTCCAATCACCCTATGGCACGGTACAAGGATGGGAAGAGGATTTTTATGATTTGCCATACCAACCGCCCGACAAGCCTTTGGATTTCCAATTACCTCTGCAATCTCCTTATAGCTCCTCGTTTCTCCATATGGAATTTCCCTGAGCGCTTTCCAAACCTGTTTCTGAAACTGCGTACCAGACGGATTTAAAAGGACGGAAAATTCCGTCCGACGGCCCTGAAAGTATTCTGAAAGCTCGCAAATCATAAAAATC
>CATKYY010000176.1 GCA_949841225.1 uncultured Acetivibrio sp. | reverse complement strand
ACATATTGATTCGGGTTCAGCTGGATATTATCGCGAAGACGGATCATAGGTACAACGCAGCCAAGCTCCAAGGCAATTTGCCGACGTATCATAACAACGCGGTCCAAAAGATCTCCGCCCTGATTTACATCAGCCAAAGGAATAATGCCATAGCCGAATTCCAACTCAATCGGGTCAACCTGTAAAAGAGAAGTAACATTTTCCGGCCGCCGGATTTCATCAGCCGAAGCTTCCTCCGCAGAAACCTCCGTCTCAATAGCCGCTACCTCTGTCTGCGCGGCAATCATCCGTCCTACCAAAATAAAAGCAATACCATAAGCGCTGAAAATTACAATATTAAGAGGCGTTGCCACAGCAAGGAATACCAGAGCTCCTCCTACCATATAAAGGACCTTCGGAATCGCAAAAAGCTGTTTTACCAACACGTCTCCAATATCGGCTTCCTTTGATACCTTTGTAACCAAAATACCAGTAGCCAGAGAAATCATCAAAGACGGAATCTGGCTTACCAAACCGTCGCCAATGGTAAGAATCGTATACTTCTGCAGAGCATCCATAGCCTCTAAACCGCTCATTACGCCAGTAATAATTCCTCCGGCAAAATTAATCAGCGTAATAATAAGTCCGGCAATGGCGTCTCCTTTAACGTATTTAGTCGCACCATCCATAGAACCAAAAAAACTGGACTCATCCTGAATTTTCTGTCTTCTGTTCCTTGCCTCCTCGTCTGTGATTGCCCCAGTATTCAAGTCTGCATCAATCGCCATCTGTTTACCAGGCATTGCATCCAAAGTAAAACGCGCCGTTACCTCAGACACACGTTCAGAACCTTTATTAATAACCAAAAACTGGATTAATACCAAAACAATAAAAATAATCGCTCCGATAACCAAGTCGCCGCCGCCTACGAAATCACCAAAAGTCCTTACAACGCTTCCTGGATCGCCCGTTCTTAAAATTAAACGGGTAGATGAAACGTTCAAAGAAATCCTGAAAATCGTTGTAAACAAAAGAATTGACGGAAAACTGGACATATCCAGGGCTTCCTTTGAAAACAACGCATTAAATAAAATAATCATGGCAACTGAAATATTCATCGCCAAAAGAATATCCAAAAGAATAGAAGGAATCGGCACAATAAAGAAAACAACTGCTAAAATCAAATATAATCCTATTACAAAATCGGTTCTTTTCATTGAAGCATCCTCCTTCCTGCTATTTTATTCATATTCATTTCCCCTGTTAAATTTTCCCTTTTAAGCCATATACATAAGCGAGAACCTCCGCTACCATCTGGTATAATTCCTGGGGAATCTCTGCCTCCAAATCCACGTTATAATAAAGCATTCTTGCCAATGGCTTATTTTCTACAATTTCAATATCATTTTCTTTGGCTACCTCTTTAATCTTCTGCGCCAAATAATCAGCTCCCTTTGCCATTACCACTGGAGCCGCATTCGTTTGTCTGTCATATTTGATAGCTACCGCCAGATGGGTTGGATTTGTAATAACAACATCGGCCTCCGGCAAAGCCTGCATCATACGCCTTTGGGAAACCTCGCGCATTTTCTGCCTGATTTTTCCCTTCACCTGCGGGTCTCCTTCTGTTTGCTTAAACTCATCCTTTACTTCCTGTTTTGTCATTTTCATGTCTTCTTTAAATTTTCTTTTCTGGTACATATAATCGATAACAGCAAAAAACAGGAAAAAGAGGCTTATTTTAATACCCAAATCTATAATTGTTGTTCCAATTAAGGCAATCGCATCAAAAAAGGAAAGGGTATATAAATTCAGGAGCATCCCCCATTGATCCTGTAAAGCATCATAAATAACATAACCTAAAAAACCCAACTTAACAACAGATTTTAAAAGGTCAAAAAGTTTATCTTTAGAAAATAAATTCTTAACGCCCTTAATTGGATTAAATTTCCCAAATTTTGGCATGAGAGGCTTCCCAGTCGGTTTCCATTTTACCTGCCATATATTAATTAAAAAGGCTGCTACTACAGCTCCAACAAAAAAGGGCAAAGTTAACAACACAATTCTCTGAAGTGCAAAAGAAGTTAAAGAAGAGGCCGTATTCAACGTAAATACATTACTGGCAATCCCTGGTATCATCCGGTAAACAACCTGATAATTTTCAAGGAAGCTTGTTCCAAGGTATCCAAGAAACAGTTTTAAAGTTAAAAACAAAGTCATCAGTAAAACTGCCGTCACCAAATCCTGACTTTTGGCTACCTGACCTTCTTTTCTGGCATCACTTAACTTTTTTGCCGTCGCATCCTCTGTTTTTTCTCCTCCAGCCCCTTCTTTTGCAAAAAACTGAAGGTCATAAGAAAAGTATTGCGCCATAAGTAAAAATCCCTTCTAAGAAGATAATAACCTTAAAATAGCGGTTGCCATCCCCCGCATCTCTGTAAAAATAAAATCGGACACCAGCGGAATCCTGCCTATAATAATCCAAAGAAGCGCCAGTCCCATCATTACTTTAATCTGCATACCAATAACAAACATATTCATCTGGGGCGCCGCTTTTGCCAACACTCCTAACACAACATTCACCAAGAGGGTCGCTGCAAATATAGGAAGTATAATCCGAAACCCAATGATAAAATAATCTACCATAAATTTTAAGAAGACTTCATATATATTGCCAGGTATATTAACCTGACCGACAGGCACAGCCCGGAAAGAGTCCATAACCGCCCGTATAAGATAGTGATGCATATCCGTTACCATCAACATAAGCATTACAAAATAACTATAAAAATTACCTGTAATTGTTGTCTGAATCTTGGAAACCGGATCCAGCATATTTACCATAGAAAAACCGATTTCCATATCAATCAGCTGGCCGGAAAAATTAATGATATACATACATATACTGGTGGAAAAACCCAGAATCACCCCTGCTAAAAACTCTTTTATTATTAGCAGGCCCATTCCTATTACGCCTGTATATTCCAAAGGAACATATTCCACTATTCCCGCAGCCATAATTGCAAATGTTATAGCAATTCCCGCTTTTATTTTCCTCGGTATCTGCGACATACTGAAAAAAGGAGCCGTATAAACAAAACCTGAAAGCCTTACAATCAGCATCAGGTAAAATTCCAGATTTTCTACTGTAAAGCTCATCCCTTATCCTCCGGCTCATTATATATAATTTCCAAAGTTGGTAAACAGCTCTACCATAAAAGCTACTATCGTATTCATAATCCAGTTTCCCGTCAGCATAATCACTAAAAAAATTGCTAAAAGCTTCGGCACAAAAGTCAAGGTCTGCTCCTGAATAGAAGTAACCGTCTGAAAAATACTGATCATCAAACCCACAATCAAAGAAACAACTAAAAGAGGAGAGGCTACCTTAATAATAATCCACAAAGTCTCTCTGGCAACATCAACAACCTGTCCCTCTGTCATGCCTCTTTCCCTCCTTTATAAACAAATTAACCATAAAAAGTCGAAACAAGCGAACCAATTACCAAATTCCAACCATCCGCTAAAATAAACAAAAGTATTTTAAACGGCATGGAAATAGTGGTCGGCGGCAGCATCATCATACCCATAGACATCAAAGTAGAAGCTACTACCATATCCATAATAATAAATGGAATATAAATCAAAAAACCAATGGTAAAGGCTTTTCGTAATTCATTGATCATAAATGCCGGTATCAGCACTGTAGTCGGTATATCTTCAGGACTTTCTAATTCCTCCTGAGGTATCTGCGCAATATCAATAAATAGCCTTAAATCCTTTTGCCCGTTTCCTGAACCGTCGTCCAATTGGGAAAACATAAACTGCCGAATTGGCGCAAGCCCCGCCTCAATCGCTTCCTCCTGGGAAATCGTCCCCTTTGTCAAAGGCTGTATAGCGTTAGTGTTAACCTCACCAAAGGTAGGTCCCATAATAAAAAAGGTAAGGAACAATGCAAGGCCAATCATAACCTGATTCGGCGGCGTAGTCTGCGTTCCTAAAGCCGTCCTTACAAAATGCAGGACAACAACAATCCGTGTAAAAGACGTCACCATAAGTAAAATAGCCGGCGCCATTGAAAGAATCGTAATCATCAAAAGTATCTGAAGCGTAGCAGACAAACTACTGCTCCCTGCATTCGTAGCAATATTCAGTTCAAACCCATTGGGCAGATCGGGCGTTTCTGCCGCATAAACCTTTATAGCACAAATAAAGGTTAATAAGCACATCAGCACAGAGAAGCCTAAAGCCTTTGCTCCCCACTTCTGCCATTTCTTTTTGTCCTTTTCCATGATTACCAACCTTTACTTTTTTTCATTTTTCTTTATAAATTTTGAAAAAACTTCTTTAAATTCTGTGTTAGAAGGAAACTGCCTTTCCCTATTTTCAGGCAAAGACAGCGCCTCTTCACTAATCTCTGTCAGATATTCCACATGGTCCCTGCTAACAGCAACTGCTACATACTTATCCCCCAGCCGG
>CATKYY010000175.1 GCA_949841225.1 uncultured Acetivibrio sp. | reverse complement strand
GAAACAAAGGGTTTTTCAGAAGAACGGGAAGGATAGGGCGATGGCTAAATTAAAAAAAGAAGAGCTTATGAGCTGTTATTATGAGAAGCTTCTCCTTTTTGGGGCGATGGAATATTATAGCTTGCGGGAAGAAAAGGCCGCAGATCCGGCTATGGAGAAGATAGAGAGGGCGGTAGCAGCTTTATTGGAAGGAAGAGAAGGAGAAGAGGAAAAGGAGGCCCTTGCCGCTTCCAGGCAGGAGCTTAGAGAGAGGATGGACATTCTGACGGCCTATGTGGACCGGCTGGAGATATATGAATATGCCCTGAATCGTGTGGAGCTGCGTTTTACAGAAAATTTGGAGCAGATAGAGGAGGAAGCCTTTCTGCAAAAAACAATCCAGTATATTTTTTCCTCTAAGGATAATGTCATTATCAACGAGTCCATTCGTGAGATTATCGGTCAACTGCCAGTGCGGATGACAAAAGGAAAGTATTTTGAACGGTTGAAGAACAGCTTGTCTATTTATAAGGGAGCGGACAAATCCTCTCTGGATTCTATGCTGTATATGCTTCGGACCAGCGGCATGCTGTACCGTCCAGAGAAGGAAGGGCTGTATTATGCCGAATATAAGGAAGTAGTTAAGAAGGCCGGACAGATAGATTTTGCTCATATGACAAAGGAAATGCATCAGGAAATGGAAGGGCTTTTGGAGCGGACAGGCGAAGGGCTGAGAAAGGAAATGGACCAATGCATGGCTTTGGCAGAGGCAGTGAATCATTTCTACGGCGTTTATCTTTTGAAGGATTTCTTAAAGGACAGGAAAGAAGAAAGACCGGAGCTTCGGAGGCTTTTGGAGGCTTCCAGAGCCGGGGATTTTGATATGGCGGAAGAAATGCTGAAAAAGCTGGAGGGAAGATTAGAAAGGCTTGCAGAGAAGGAACTGGTTTTGGAAAGGGGACTGTTTGAGGCAGACCGGGAGGAGCCGGGAATGAAAGAGCTTTTGACAGTTCAGGCTTTGAGCTCCAGCAGCTTGTTTATGGAATTTAGCCTGGAGGAGGAAAAGACGGTTGTGACGCAGGAGCTTTTAGAAGAGGAAACAAACCGCCTGACAGCAGAACTGAAAGAATTGTTCTCCTCCAGCCCTATGCTGATTAACCGGGCGGTAATGGCTAATACTTTAAGTAAACTGCCAGTTTTTTTTGAAACCTCTGAGGAAGTTATGGAGTATATACAGAATTCTTTGGAGCAATGCCATGATGCAGCAGAGAAAACCATGTCAATGAAATTGATTTATCATATGATGGAAGGATAACTTATTTTGATGTAGAAAATTTGTGTGGAAAAAGTAGTGCGGAAATGGGGATTGGTATGATAAAATGGTGCGGGAAGCTGTATATGGACGAGGACGTTGGGAGAAAGCCGGAAAAGTGGAAAAAAAAGCTTGAAAAGGGAAAGCTTACAGTTGATTTGTATTGTGTATGTATGGCTTCTAATCCTGATAATCTGTTTGATATTATAAACTGTAATGAACTTTTATTCCGGTATTACAGGCAGCGTCGGCTTGTGATTGCAGGTCTGGCAAAAAGCCGGTATGGGGCGGTGCTTTTGGTACAGGAAATGATAGAGGATATGCTGAAGCAATCAGGGACAATCAATGTGAAAGAATACTTTGGATTGGATGGATGAGCGTGGTACGGATAGTATTGGTTTTACTGAGTATAATAGGGATTATATTGGCGGTCCTTCTGGCAGTTTTTTTCCTGGCGCTGTTTGTACCGGTGCGTTATCGCGCCTATGGTAGAAAAAAGGAAGACGTTTATGCAAAAGGAACTGTAAGCTGGCTTTTGCATTTTGTACATGCTTCCGTTGTGTATGAAGAAGGAAGGGTTGGTATTACTTTCCGAATTTTTGGAATTCCGGTAGGAAAAAAAGAAATGGGAGCAACGCCGGAGGAGGAAGAGGCCTGGGAAGACGAGAAGCCGCCGGAGGTAATCGCAATGGAAAGGCGTCCGGCGCCTGACCGGGAGTCTGAGAATTTGGACAAATCCAGAACTGCCAAAGAGCGGGAGACAGAGGGAAAAATAAGAGAGGAAAAGACGGAAGAAAAGATAAAAAGGAAACCCAAGGTAAAAAAAGAAACGGGAGCAAAAGGGGAAGCAAGAACAGAAAAGGAAAAACCGATAGAGAAGATACGAAGGCTTGTGGAACAGCTCAAAGAGTTTTGGAAGGAAAATAAGGCGGCAGTTGAGACGATTTTCAAAAAAATTACTTTTGCATTAAAGCAGCTTTTGCCAAGAAAGCTTGTATGCAGCATTTGGTTTGGAACCGGCGACCCATGCAGCACAGGCCAGATAACCGGGCTTTTGGCGGTGTTATACGGTTTGTATGGAGAGAACGTAAATATTTACCCGGATTTTACCCAGGCGGTTTTTATGGGCGAGGTTCTGGTAGAAGGGAGAATCCGTCTATTTACATTTGTACGGATTTGTATTACATTATTACTAGATAAAAAGGTAAGGCGGCTGCTTAGAAATATAAAAAATTTGAAGGAGGGCTTATAAAATGGCAGATAAAAATACTTTTAACGCAAATGTAGAATCTTTATTTAAGGGAATGGATGCTTTTCTGACAACAAAAACCGTAGTGGGGGACGCCGTTCGGTTTGACGACGGCACGATTGTCCTTCCTTTGGTAGACGTATCTTTCGGCGTAGGAGCAGGCGCTTTTGTAAAGGAGAATGAAAAAAACAGCAGCGGCGGCGGTATCGGCGGAAAAATGACTCCAAGCTCTGTTTTAGTAATTAAGGACGGCTGCACAAAGCTGGTAAATGTGAGGAACCAGGACGTTATGACGAAAGTCCTGGATATGGTGCCGGACTTAATCAATAAATTTGTAAAGTCAGAAGGCGGCAGCGAAGAGGAAAATCCAGAGGTGGCGAAAACGGTAGAGACCATGATAAACCCAGATAAAACGGAAGAATAATTGAAAAAAATCGAAAAAGGGCTTGCATTCTCAGAAAGTTTTTGTTAGAATATTTTTGTTTGATGTATGGAGTCCATACAATATATGGATAAGGAGGTGCATTTCAATGGCTAAATGTGCAATTTGCGAAAAGGGTGCTCACTTTGGAATTAAGGTAAGTCATTCCCATAGAAGAAGCAATAAAATGTGGAAATCTAACATAAAGTCTGTCAGGGTTAAGACAAAAGGCGGAGCAAAGAAGATGTATGTTTGTACTTCTTGCTTAAGATCCGGACGTGTTGAGCGCGCTTAACCGGAAAAACCAGATGAGACGCGAGGGTGTGAAAAAGAGTCGCTGTGCCGACCCTTTTTACACCCTTTTTTAGCAGGAGGAAAATAAATAATATCCCAGCAGCAGGCAGAATAAAATAAGACATAAGGACAGGATGCCGCTGCGGATAAAGAGCATTAACAGCATACCGAAAGCAATCCACAGAAGGATAAATCCGATGAGATGCTTCATTGGAACCACTCCCAAAGGTTTTCTATAAATTATTATATGCAATTTTCATTTATGTATTTCTTTTTTCTGGAAAAAAGGATATAATAAAAATAATACGGGATTTGTAAAAAACAGAATTCAGGATAAAGATATAAATGGAGTTAGAATTAAAAATTAAAATTTTTAATCTGCAAGTTTGTGCCGGCGCGGCTCCACAGACTTGTTATGTACAAAAAGCCGTGCAGAAATGAGGTAAAATATGAAAGGACGTATGAGTACAAATAAAGGAGACATTCTGATTGACGCCGATGTTCTGGCTCAGTACGCCGGTTCGGCAGCAGTAGAGTGCTTCGGCGTTGTAGGGATGGCTTCCATTAATATGAAAGACGGGCTTGTAAAGCTTTTAAAGAGGGAGAGCGTAAGCCATGGCGTAAACGTCGCAGTAGAGGAAAATAAGATTTGGGTCGACTTGCATATCATTGTCGCTTATGGCGTAAGCATTTCAGCGGTAGCAGAAAACCTCATCAGCAATGTAAAATATAAGGTAGAGGAGTTTACCGGTTTAGAGGTAGCAAAAATTAATATTTTAGTAGAAGGCGTAAGGGTAGTAGATTAGGCTTTGCCAGAGATTTACTTTTAAGGAGGAACAAACCAGTGGTTATAAAGACAATTGATGGTAAGATGCTTCAGAAGATGTTTTTGGCAGGGGCAAAAAGCATTGAAGCAAGGAAAGAGTATATTAATGAGCTGAATGTTTTCCCAGTACCGGACGGAGATACCGGAACCAATATGACGCTTACAATTATGGCGGCGGCCAGAGAGGTTAGCGCGATTGCCGAACCAGATATAAAATCGCTTGCAAAGGCTATTTCCAGCGGTTCTCTGCGGGGAGCCAGAGGAAATTCAGGAGTTATCTTATCACAGCTGTTCCGTGGCTTTACAAAGGAAATCAAGGAACAGGATACCATTAATGTAGAGGTTATGAGCAAGGCCTTCCAGCGCGCGGTAGAGACGGCGTATAAGGCGGTTATGAAGCCGAAGGAGGGCACAATCCTTACAGTAGCTAAGGGCGGA
>CATKYY010000174.1 GCA_949841225.1 uncultured Acetivibrio sp. | reverse complement strand
TATGGAGAATTTATACAGGTTTTAAAAAATAATGCATTATCAGCTCTCAGCGGTTCTCAAGTGGTGATAGAAGCGCCGGTTTTATAAGGCTGAAAATTAAATTGGTATGGGAGAAATAATTATATGCTATTTTCAAGTCTTTCATTTTTGTATTATTTCCTGCCTTTGACAATAACGCTGTATTTTATAGCTCCTAAATCTTTGAAGAATATGGTTTTGGTTCTGGCGAGCCTTATATTTTACGGATGGGGGGAGCCCAAGCATATTTGGCTGATGGGCTTTTCTGTTTTGCTGGGCTATGGGTTTGGGCTATTGGTGGAACGGTATAGAGAAAAAAGAGCTGGAGGCGTATGTTGCGTAATATCGGTTATGCTCAGCCTTTCTTTTTTAATGTATTTTAAATACGCGGATTTTTTTCTTGAAAATTTTAATAAGGTAACAGGGCGGAATCTGCCCCTTTTACATGTCGCCCTGCCGATTGGAATTAGCTTTTATACGTTTCAGCTTATTAGCTATACTATTGATGTATACCGGGGAGAAGCAGCCCAAAAGAATCTCCTCTGCTTAGCGGCTTATATTACCATGTTTCCCCAGCTAATTGCAGGGCCTATTGTACGGTATTCAGATATTAGGGAATATCTGACGGCCAGAGAACATTCCTGGAGTATGGCGGCGGAGGGTATCCGCCGCTTTGTAATTGGGCTGGCAAAGAAAATTCTGCTGGCCAATCAGTTAGGGGAGCTTTGTAATGTATTTCGCCTGGCAGACGAAAAATCAGTGCTGTTTTATTGGCTGTATGGGCTGGCTTTTTCTTTGCATATTTATTTTGATTTTTCAGGCTATAGCGATGTGGCTATCGGGCTGGGCAGAATATTTGGATTCCATTTTTTGGAGAATTTTGATTATCCGTATATGTCTGCCAGTATTACAGAATTTTGGCGTAGGTGGCACATTTCATTGGGAGCCTGGTTTCGGGATTATGTTTATATTCCCCTGGGAGGGAGTCGTTTGGGAAGAAAACGGCAGCTTTTTAATCTTTTGATTGTGTGGATACTTACTGGCCTTTGGCATGGAGCGGCGTGGAATTTTGTTATATGGGGGCTTTTCTTTGCGGTGCTGCTGGCGGTTGAAAAATTGTGGCTGCTTAAAATATTGAAAAAAAGCAAAGTATTCTGCCATATGTATGTGCTGTTTTTTGTATTACTTAGCTTTATAATTTTTAATGCCCAGGATATGAGTCAGGCTTTTTCTGATTTAGGCGGTCTTTTTGGAATCGGCGGAATTCCCTTTACCTCGGATGAGGCGGTCTATTCCCTGCGAAGCTTCGGGGCTGCGCTGCTGTTTGGAGTCGTTGGAGCAACGCCTGTAGTTTACAGGCTGATTAGAAGAATTTCAAAAATACCTTTTGGCAGTAAAATTGTAAATGCTGTGGAGCCGGTTGTATTGGCGGCGCTTCTACTGGTTATGACGGCTTATCTTGTAGACGGTTCATTTAATCCCTTTTTATATTTCAGATTTTAAGGAGACTTACTTATGGATACGCAAAAAAAGCATATCGCTGTCTGTTCTGTATTTGCTTTACTGCTTGGCGGAGGGTTTCTGCTGTGCTTATTTTTGCCAAAACCGAAATATTCCGACAGCGAGAGGCGCAGCCTGGCGGCTATGCCGGAGTTATCGGCAGCCGGGGTATGGAGCGGGCGTTTTATGTCCGGGTTTGAAGCTTATGTAGCGGATACGTTTCCTTTTCGGGATTCTTTTCGCCGTTTGAAGGCTTTGACGGCAGCCCGGGGGTTTTTTCGCCAGGATAATAATGGGATTTATTTGGCAGAAGGATTTCTTTCCACGGTAGAGTACCCGTTAAATGAAGCTTCTTTAGACCGGGCGGCAGGAAGATTTCGCTTTATTTATGAAAAATATCTAACTGGAGAAAACAGAGTTTTTCTTTCTGTTATTCCAGATAAAAATTGCTTTTTGGCGCAGGAAAGCGGCCACCTTTCTATAGATTATAGAGAATTTGAAAAAAAGATGGCTAAGAAAGCTGATTTTGCAGAATATATTTCAATTTTAGAGCTTTTAGAAAAAGAGGATTATTATAAAACGGATACCCACTGGCGGCAGGAAAAAATTACAGATGTAGCCCGGCTGCTTGCTAAGGAAATGGGAACCAGGCTTTCTGAAAATTACCAAATCCATACCTTGGAGCAGGATTTTTACGGCGTATATTATGGGCAGGCAGCGTTGCCTCTGGCGCCGGATACATTGCAGTATCTGACCGGGGAGGATATTGACGGCTGTAAAGTATATGATTGGCAAAATGAGAAAAATATACCTGTTTATGATATGGAGAAGGCTGGAGGAAGAGACCCGTATGAAATGTTTTTGTCCGGTTCTATATCTCTTCTTACAATAGAAAACCCAAAGGCAGAGAGCGGCAAAAGGCTTATAATTTTCCGAGATTCTTTTGGCTCGGCTATTGCGCCGTTATTGGTCAGCGGATATACGGAGATTACTTTGGCGGATATTCGGTATATCCATCCTGACTATCTGGGACAGTTTATAGATTTTAAGGGGTGCGACGTATTGTTTTTGTACAGTACGCTTGTGCTGAACCACAGCGAGGAGATAAAATAATGAGAAGGAGGGGAAATGATTGCTGTTTTTAGGCAAATAGAGTATAATTCATATTGAGAAAAAATTTATAGTTATTCATATGGAGATACGTGCGGTGAATGAAAATTTAAAAATTATCCACCTCCCCAAGGAAGAGTGGGAAGGGGCTGTAATACCGATGAGGTATACGGCAGAAGAATATTTTGATGTAGCGGTTGAGAAAGACAAAAGGGGATACAGGATTGGAATTCAGAAATGTAAATGTAAGGAACCAGTAAGCCATTACCCGGAGGAGCATGATTTCCCGGATAGGTTATATCAGGCGCATTGGGAGGGAGCCTGCGCCTGGGGGATTGTAGAGGAAGGAAAGAGCCTGCTTGCCTGTATAGAAACCTGCCCGGAGGAATGGAGCAATCGATTGATAGTAACGGAACTGTGGGTGCATGAGAAGCTCAGGAGACAGGGGATTGGGCATGCGCTTATGGCGATTGCGAAGGAACAGGCGGTTTTAGAGCATAGAAGGGCGGTTATTTTGGAAACGCAGTCTTGTAATGTTGGAGCGATAAGCTTTTATGAGCAGGAGGGCTTTCAACTGATTGGCTTTGATAGCTGCTGCTATTCCAACGAAGACAGAGGACGGCGGGAAGTCCGTCTGGATATGGGATATTTTTTGAGAACGAAAAAAGAGGCTGTAAGAAAGAATATGGTAATCCGAAAGGAAGAAGAAACGGATTACCATAAAACAGAACAGCTTGTGTTAGACGCCTTTTGGAATAAGTATAGGCCAGGCTGTATAGAGCATCTTTTGGTGCATAAATTAAGAGACAGCGAGGTATATCTGCCGGAGCTGTCCAGAGTGGCTGTGGTTGGGGATGAAGTGGTTGGAGTGATTTGCTATGTCAGAGCGTTGCTGGAGAAGGAAGAGCAGAAGAAGGAAATTCTGTTTTTTGGGCCATTGTGCGTTTCACCAGAGTGGCAGGGCTGCGGAATAGGCGGCCGGCTGCTTAAGGAAACCCTGGAGCTGGCTAAAAGCTTTGGGTATGAGGGAGTTGTGATTTTTGGAGAACCAGAGTATTATCCTTTGCATGGATTTAAGACCTGCGACCACTTTGGAATTACAACGGCTGACGGCGAGAATTTTGATGCATTTATGGGAATTGAGCTGGTAGAGGGAGGACTTGCAGAGTTTGGCGGACGGCTTTGCGTGCCGAAGGCGTATGAGGATTTGGAGGAGGAAGAAAATGGAAGGTTTACAAAAGCCTTCCAGACGCCGGAGAAACGAAAATTTCCATGCCAATGGGATTAAGCTTGAAAGTAGTGATAAAAGGAAAGGATGTAGAAATTATGCTGGATTGTGTACAGATGTATTATTTTAGTCCTACCGGCGGGACAAAGGCTGTGGCAGAGGTTGTTTGTAAGGCGATGGCAAAGGAAGTCCTGGAAACAGATTTGCTTTTAAGGGACGGGTTAGAGGCAGGGAACATGCCGCAGGCCCAGACGATTGTTGTAGCGGCGCCTGTGTTTGGCGGACGGCTTCCGAAGACGGCTGCTCAAAGACTTAAGCTTTTAAATGGAGAAGGAAAGGCTGTTGTGACGCTGGCGGTTTATGGGAACCGGGACTATGAGGATGCCTTACTGGAGCTAAACGATATTATGGAGGCCCAGGGCTTCCGAATCGTAGCTTCAGCAGCTTGTATTGCAGAGCATTCCCTGGTTCGTTCCGTAGCGGCAGGGCGGCCGGATGAAAAAGACAGGCGGGAATTAATGGAATTTGGAAAAAAGGCGGCAGAAAAGGTAAGAGATGTATTAATAGAAGAAGCAAGCAGCTTACATAAAGTAACCGTTCCAGGGAAAAGACCTTATAAAGAGATTCGGGTGTTGGATATGGTGCCGGAACCGGATAAAACATGTACAGGCTGCGGAGCCTGCGTAAGGATTTGTCCGGCGGGGGCCATTTCGGAAGAAAACGCTTTTTTTGCAGATAAGGAA
>CATKYY010000173.1 GCA_949841225.1 uncultured Acetivibrio sp. | reverse complement strand
TATTGAAAGCGGCAAGATTCATTTGGAGGAAGAGCCGTGCAGTCTCCCGGATATTATGCATGAGCTGCGTAATATTATTCAGGCGGATATTCATGCGAAACAGCTGGATTTGTATATGGATGCCGTCGACATTCATAATGAGGAAATTTGCTGCGACAGGCTACGGCTGAATCAGGTGCTTTTGAACCTGCTAAGCAATGCTGTGAAGTATACGGGCGCGGGAGGAATGGTAAGCCTGAAGGTGATTGAAAAGAGCGGCGCGCCGGCGGGATATTCAAATTATGAGTTTCATATTAAGGATACTGGTATCGGCATGAGCGAGGAATTTGTGTCGCATATTTTCGAGCCTTTTGAACGAGAGCGCAATTCTACAATCAGCGGTATTCAGGGAACCGGGCTTGGGATGGCGATTAGTAAAAACATCGTGGATATGATGAACGGTACGCTTGAGGTCAAGAGTAAGCAGGAGGTGGGTACCGAATGTATTGTTTCCCTTCCGCTTAAGGTTAATGCTACAAAGAAGGAGGTACAGACAATCCCAGAGCTGAACGGATTCCGCGCGCTGGTAGTGGATGATGATTTCAATACTTGCGACAGCGTATCCTGGATGCTTCAGCAGATTGGTTTGCGCGCCGAGTGGACGCTTTCAGGAAAAGAAGCGGTTTTGCGGACCCGTCAGGCAGTGATGCGCGACGACGAATATTTCATCTATGTTATCGACTGGCTTCTGCCTGATATGAATGGCGTTGAGGTAGCAAGAAGAGTTCGCCAGGAGATAGGAAAGGATGTGCCGATTATTATTTTGACGGCGTACGACTGGTCCGATATTGAGGATGAGGCGCGGGAGGCAGGCGTAACCGCGTTCTGCAGCAAGCCGCTGTTTTTCTCAGAACTGCATGGATGCCTGTATTCTATTATAAATTCGGATGAAAAAAGTAAGACGTCTGAGAAACTTAAGGGGTCGCTGCGTACTGGCCGTATTTTGCTGACAGAGGATAATGAGCTGAATCAGGAAATTGCAGTTGCGATTTTGGAGGGAGCAGGTTTTTCTGTAGAAGTAGCTTCCAATGGCCGGATTGCTGTGGATATGCTAAAGGCTTCTGAGCCGGGGTATTATCAGGTCGTATTGATGGATGTCCAAATGCCGGAAATGAACGGATATGAGGCAACGCAAACCATTCGGAAGCTGGAGAATAAAGCGCTGGCGGAAATTCCGATTTTGGCGATGACAGCCAATGCCTTTGAGGAGGATAAGAAGGAAGCATTAAGGAGCGGAATGAACGGGCATCTTGTAAAGCCGATTGAAGTGGAGAAGCTGATGGAGATGCTGGATGAAGTGATTGGTAAAAAGTAATAGCTGAATAATCTCTGGAGGGTGTTCAAAGACCATGAAAATGACTTTTGAACGCCCTCCAGAGAATTTTTTTAAAGAAAAACAAGGGGCTTTTCTTTTGGCTCTGTAACCTGGCCGATAATAGAAGCGTACGGGGTATGTATTTCCATACGTTTTAAAAATTCCTTTGCATCTGTTTCCGGCATGGAAAGCAAAAGGCCGCCGGAGGTCTGAGGGTCTAAGAGTACATCCTGCAGATTTTGGGGGATTGGGTTTTTACAGGTAAATTTGTCTTCTAAATAGTCCAGGTTGTTGTACATACCCTCTGGAATAATACCCATAGAGGCAAATTCCAGGGCTTCTGGCAGGATAGGAACCTGGCCTGTAAAAAGTTCGATGGTTTTCCGGCTTCCGTCAGCCATTTCATAGCTGTGGCCGGTCAGACTGAAGCCGGTTACATCGGTACAAGAATGAACGCGAAGGCCCCGGCAGGCTTCCTTGGCATATTTATTAAGGGTAGCCATAACAGAAGCGGTCAGTTCAGCTTGGTTTTCTGATAAAAGTCCTGCCTTTGCCGCTGTATTAAGGATGCCTATACCCAAAGGCTTGGTAAGGATTAAGAGGTCTCCGGTTTTTGCATTGGCATTGGTAAGGATTTCTTCAGGATGTGCGAAGCCTGTTACGCAAAGGCCGTATTTTGGAGTAGGGTCGGCGATGGTATGTCCTCCGGCGATTACAGCGCCGGCCTCTCCTACTTTGGAATAGCCGCCCTCCAGTATTTCCTTCAGGATTTCAATATCCAGGCAGGAGGGAAAGCATACGAGGTTCATAGCAGTCGCCGGCGTACCGCCCATGGCGTAGACGTCGCTTAAAGCATTTGCAGCTGCAATCTGGCCAAAGCGGTATGGGTCGTCTACCATAGGAGGGAAAAAATCTACCGTTTGGATTGCAACAGTAGCGTCGTTTACTTGGTAAACGCAGGCGTCGTCGCTGGTATCAAAGCCTACTAAAAGCCGTTGGTCATGGAATTTTGGCAGAGTAGAAAGAACGCTGTGGAGGATGCCAGGGCCAAGCTTGGCAGCGCAGCCGGAGGTTTTTACTAGGCTGGTTAAAGATATATTTTTTTTGTTCATAGAAAACTCCTTTTAAAGAAAACTTTGTTTTAGGTATTCGGCTATCTATAGAAAAGTATACTATATTTATAGATAAAATCAATATAATGTGCTATGATAAAGGTATTGGACAGAGATAAAAATTGTACAGGAATGAGGAAAGGTATGGAATTAAAGCAACTGGAGGCGTTTGTAAAGGTTGTGGAGGAAAGGAGCTTTTCTGGGGCGGCCAGGGGGCTTTATTTAACGCAGCCCACAGTCAGTATACATATTACGGCTCTGGAGAAGGAGCTTGGTATAAAGCTTTTGGAACGGACAACAAAAAAGGTAGCGCCAACAAAGGAAGGAGAACGTCTTTATGAATATGCCAAGGAGATGCTGGCTATAAGAGAAGATATTTACCAGGAATTTGGAGAGGGGGGCCTGGGGGAGCAGAATATAGGAATTGCTGCTTCTACCATACCTTCCCAGCATATGCTGCCGGAGCTTTTGCCGGCTTTTCAAAGAAAACATGGCGGGGTACATTTTTCCTTGAAAAGAGGGGATTCCGCCTTTGTTATTGAAGAAGTAAAGAGGCATCGGGCGGATATTGGTTTTGTGGGAATGAAGCTTCCAGAAAAATCTCTTTGTTATCTTCCGTTTTATGAGGACAGGCTTGTTTTTATTCTTCCAAATGAAGAGCATTACCAGCGGCTTTTACAGTCTCCAACGCCGCTTAAAAGAATTCTGGAAGAACCTGTTATTTTACGTGAGGAAGGCTCTGGTACTAAGAAAAATGCAGAAAGCTTTTTTGAATCCCAGGGGATAGAAAAAGAAAAGCTGCATGTAATCGCCCATATGAATGATCAGGAAATGATTAAAAAATCAGTAAGCAAGGGAATGGGGATTTCGGTTATATCCAGGAAGTCGGTTTTGGATTATGCAAAAATGGGGCGGTTTCTTATATATGAACCTTTGGAAGAACCGATTATTAGGACTCTGTATCTGGTCTTTGAGCAGAGAAAGCGGTTTGGCAGGGCCGAAAAAGAATTTGTGGAATTCTGTCGGGAATTTTATAGGTCAGGGAACGAAGGAGTAATTTTTTAAATTCCAGGTAATTCATATATAGTTTCGACCCCATCATACTGAAAAATTTCTTTTTCCTGGAGGGAGTTAATAGGCAGGGCTACGCAGGTTCCACAAGAGGAGCTTAGCTGCCTTGGCACCGGCCGCAGCTTAGCCTCTATCCCGAGCTTTGCTGCGGCGCGTTGAAAGCTGATGGCGCAAAAATGGGAGTGGAAGGTTACAATAAGGCGGCTCATTTTTTTGTGAGGGACAGGGTGAAATATTCATTATCTGTCGCCTGCGCAGTTATTTCGTAGCCGGAATGGGCGGCGAAGCGGCTTACATTTTCCTTGGCGGCCTTCGTATCTACCAGAATCGTATAAGAAGGTTCTTTTTTTGCCAGCGCTTTTTTTGCCATTAATACTGGCTGAGGGCAGGAAAGCCCTCTTGCATCGATGAAATCCATAGTTAACCTCATTTCTGCACTGCTTTTTATGTATCGCAAGTTTGTGGAAGCAGTGCAGACACAAACTTATATGTTTCATAAGATGGTATAAATCAGTTATCAGTTGCTTCTTTGCTGTTATAGGCAGCAATGATAAATAAAACGGCAAAGCCGATGATAACAGCAATTTTTCCGTTTGCCGAAGGCCCTTCGGCAGAGGAGGCCAGTTTAAAGTTGTGACAGAAGGCAGCTCCGGTTAAAAGGCCCAGGATGGCGATAGAAGAATCGGTATTCCCTTCTCCGGCAAGCACAAACTGGCGCAGAGGGCAGCCGCCTAAAAGTACGCAGGCAAAGCCTAAAAGCGCTGTTCCCAGGAAATTCCAAAGTCCGTCTGTATGTGCGATCGGCTGTCCGGCAAAGCCCGGATGGAAGAAGCCAAGGGCGATATTTGCAATCGCAGCAGTAAGTAGAAGAGTAATAAAACCAAGGATTAGTGTGGTTTCCCGGAATAAGATAAAGTCGCGAATGCCGCCTACCATACAGAAACGGGTTTTTTGGGCGAGGGCGCCTACAATCAGTCCGGCCAAAAGGGCTAAAATAAGGGGCGCATGCATAGAACCAGGACCTTCAGAACTGAAAATAAGAAGGCTTGGCACAAGAAGCGCCAACGTTAATAAAGCAACTGCTAC
>CATKYY010000172.1 GCA_949841225.1 uncultured Acetivibrio sp. | reverse complement strand
CTTTTTCGGAAAATCAATGGAATCTGGTTCGCCATGGTATCCCGGATTACACCGCCGCCTACCGCCGTCACCGTTCCCATAAAAGTAGCCATAAACACGCCGCTTCCCGGATACAGCTGCATCACCGTATTAACGCTGGTAGCAGCAAAAACGCCAAGACCCAGGGCATCCAAAAAGTTCATCCAATGATTGTAAAACTCCACATGCTCCGCCCAAAAACTGCCCAACAGGGAAGCAAGATAAAAGGCTGCTATGGAAGAAACTATCGCTACCATGACATAGATAGATTTCCGAAACATCATGGGAGGAATCACCCCTAAAAGAATATCGCGGACAACGCCTCCGCCGCAGGCCGTCGTTACTGCAAATACCATAACTCCGAAAATATCCAGCTTTTTCTCAATTCCAAGCATAGCTCCAGAAACAGCAAAAGCAACCACGCCAATCAGTTCCGTGATAAAAATAACCTGCCCAAAAAGTTCCAATACAGCCTCCCTCTATGCTTTTACTTATTTATTATAATTCACAATCTTTCCAAAATCCGGTTTTAAGGAAGCTCCCCCTACTAAACCGCCGTCAATGTCCGGCTGTGCAAACAGCTCCGGCGCAGATGCAGCAGATACGCTTCCGCCATACTGGATGCGGATTGCCTCTGCAGTAGCCTCGTCATAAATCTCGCCGATGCATTCACGAATTGCTTTGCATACCTCTTCTGCCTGCTCTGTAGTCGCTACCTTTCCAGTTCCAATAGCCCAAATCGGCTCATAAGCAATTACAGCCGCCCTTGCCTGCTCTGCAGTTACCTTTAAAAACGCAATCTTAATCTGTTGGCGAATCCAGTCGATAGTGATTCCCTGCTCCCTCTGCGTTAAAGATTCTCCGCAGCAGATAATCGGGGTAATTCCATGTTCAAAAGCCTTTAATACCTTCTTATTTACAGTCTCGTCAGTTTCTGCAAAATATTCTCTTCTTTCAGAATGACCGATAATAACATATTTTGCCCCTGCATCCGTAAGCATATTCGGCGCGATTTCTCCTGTATAAGCTCCGCTCTCTTCAAAATACATATTTTCAGCGCCGATGGAAATATTGCTTCCCTTTGCCGCCTCAACAGCTGTTGTAATAGAAATGGCCGGCACGCAAAATACAACGTCCACCTCGTCGCTGGCTACCAGAGGTTTTAATTCGTTAATCAAAGCAACGGTTTCGCTTGGCGTCTTGTTCATTTTCCAGTTTCCTGCAATAATTTTCTTTCTCATAACTTTCCACGCTCCTATGTTATCAAATAAACGTATTCCTATGTTGTTTCCTACTAAAAATCAGGGGGGAGTCCATGACTCCAACCCCCTTTTTATATTTTTATTGATTTACAGATTATTTATCGTTTGCCGCAGCTACGCCAGGAAGCTCCTTGCCCTCAAGGAATTCCAGGGAAGCTCCGCCGCCGGTAGAAATATGGGTCATCTTGTCGCCAAAGCCCAGCTGGTTCACAGCCGCTGCGGAATCTCCGCCGCCGATAATAGTAACGGCGTCAATATCTGCCATAGCCTTAGCTACTGCAATGGTCCCCTCTGCAAAATTCGGCATTTCAAAAGCGCCCATAGGTCCGTTCCAAACAACGGTCTTGGCATCCTTAACAGCCGCTGCAAAAAGCTCGCAGGTCTTAGGTCCAATATCCAGGCCCTGCCATTCAGCCGGAATTTCTCCTCTGCCGACAACTTTGTGGTCTGCATCATTAGAGAAATCATCAGCAACTACCGTATCTACAGGAATCAAAAGCTTAACGCCCTTCTCTTCTGCTTTTTTCAGCATATCCAGAGCATACTGCTTATAATCTTCCTCTAATAAAGAGGTTCCAACCTCTTCTCCCAGAGCCGCCATAAAGGTATATGCCATACCGCCGCCAATAATCAGGGTGTCTACCTTATCAAGCAGATTGTTGATAACTGAAATCTTGGAAGAAACCTTCGCGCCGCCGAGAATTGCTACAAAAGGCCTTTCTGGATTGTTTACTGCATTGCCAAGGAAATCGATTTCCTTCTGCATAAGATAGCCTACTACTGCGGTATCCACAAACTGAGTAACGCCTACGTTAGAGCAATGAGCCCTGTGAGCCGTACCGAAAGCGTCGTTTACAAAAACGTCGGCCAGGGAAGCTAAATCCTTGCTGAAGGCTTCTCCGTTCTTTGTTTCCTCTGCCCTGTAACGGGTATTTTCAAGGCGAACAATATCTCCGTCCTGCATAGCCTCTACCGCTGCCTTTGCATTTTCCCCTACTACGTTATTATCTGGAGCAAATTTAACCGGCTGGCCTAACAGCTCAGAAAGGCGTACTGCTACCGGCGCTAAGGACAGCTCTGGCTTCGGCTCTCCCTTTGGCTTTCCTAAATGGGAGCAGAGAATAATTTTTCCGCCGTCTGCCACCAGCTTTTTAATGGTAGGGAGCGCTGCCACAAGACGGTTCTCGTCTGTAATTTTTCCTTCCTGTAAAGGCACATTAAAATCGCAGCGTACCAAAACCTTTTTTCCTTTTACATTAATATCGTCTACTGATTTCTTGTTTAACATGGATTTATAATCCCCTTTCCTATAATATACGGAATTTCCTATGATAAAAAGGGTCCGGTCCAAAGAACCGGACCCTTAATAGGTCTAAATATACAAATTAAGCTAATTCAGCAAAATATTTGATTGTCCGAACCATCTGGCTTGTATAAGAATTCTCATTATCATACCAGGAAACAACCTGTACTTCATATAAGTCGTCGCCAATCGGAGCAACCATAGTCTGGGTAGCATCAAATAAAGAACCGTATGTAATACCTACGATGTCAGAAGATACTAATGGCTCCTCTGTATATCCAAAGGATGCGGAAGAAGCTGCCTTCATAGCTGCGTTAATTCCTTCTTTTGTAATATCCTGTCCCTTAACAACTGCTGTTAAGATAGTAGTAGAACCAGTTGGAACAGGCACGCGCTGCGCAGAACCAATTAATTTGCCGTTTAACTCTGGGATAACCAGACCGATAGCCTTAGCTGCTCCGGTAGAGTTAGGAACGATATTAACAGCCGCTGCTCTTGCACGTCTGAAATCACCTTTTCTGTGTGGTCCGTCAAGTACCATCTGGTCGCCGGTATAAGCATGGATAGTG
Source organism: uncultured Acetivibrio sp. (assembly GCA_949841225.1). Lineage (GTDB taxonomy): Bacteria > Bacillota > Clostridia > Lachnospirales > Lachnospiraceae > Velocimicrobium. The sequence goes on along the minus strand of CATKYY010000172.1, from coordinate 1,539 downwards.
CTCATGATACCAGACTGGATTGGTGCGTAATCATTTAAAGCCTTTGCCATAGGAGCCAGGCAGTTTGTTGTACAGGAGGCTGCGGAAATAATAACATCCTCTGCCTTCAGAGTATCCTGGTTTACACCAAATACAACGGTAGGAAGATCATTTCCTGCTGGAGCAGAAATAACAACCTTCTTAGCGCCTGCATCAATGTGTGCCTGGGATTTTGCTTTCGATACATAGAAGCCTGTACACTCAAGTACAACGTCTACGCCAAGCTCGCCCCAAGGAAGCTCTGCAGCATTTGCTTTTGCATAAATCTTGATTTCTTTTCCATCCACTACAATAGACTCTTCCTTTGCTTCTACCTTATCCGCTAAAGCATATCTGCCCTGAGAAGAATCATATTTTAATAAATGAGCTAACATCTTAGGATCTGTTAAATCGTTGATAGCTACGATTTCATATCCTTCTGCCCCAAACATCTGTCTGAATGCAAGACGTCCAATACGTCCAAAACCATTGATTGCTACTTTTACTGCCATGATATAGTCCTCCTAAAATTAGAATTTTTTGCTTTGGCCCAAAAGCTTGGACCACAACAAACTTCATATTCATTTTAACTAATATAGCTCTAAATTTCAAGAGGATTTTGCCATTTTTTTAACAGATTGTGAAAAGTGACAGAAAAAAAGGACGGCCTCTGTTCTTTTTTCACACAGAGGCCGCCCCGTCTCCCTACTTACAGCAGCATGTTGGAGCTACCAGGGATTTTACCTGCATAATTTCTTCTTCCTTTGCCTTTGCAGCCGGCTCGTAATAAGCCTTGCTTTTGGCAAGGGTAAACAGCTCGTACTGGGAAGTCTCTGCCTGGTTTCTGATTTGCTGTAAAGTCTGCCTTAAATTCTGGTTTTCCGTCTGGGTGATCATTTCCTCATAACGAGTTAAACATCCGTTAATACCGTTCAGGGCATCCGCCACCATAACTTTTTCGTCCATCATCTCATCCGCCTCCTATTTTAAATACTGCAAAAACTGCTGCTTATTCTGGGTTGCTGATTGCGCTGATTTCTGGAAAAACTGCTTTACCTGCGGGTCATTGGAGTTTTCCGCATAATTCTGGTATTTCTTTTCTTCCAGCTCGCTGGCTAAAAGAAGATGGCGAAGATTTTGCAATTCCATTTCACTGATATTGCTCATAGGGTTCCCTCCATTTTTCATTTTTTAGACAACTATAGCTTCTCCGGTTTGGAAGGTTCCTATGCATGTTTTAAAAAAATTAAATATATTACATTCTGTTATACAGTTCTTCGTATTTCCTTGCCGAGCTGCTCCAGGAGAAGTCCTTTGCCATTCCCCTGTCAATAATCTTATTCCATTCTCTCTTCCGGTCAAAATATACCTGTTTTGCATAACGAATGGTATCTAACATCTCATGAGCATTATAATTTGCAAAAGAGAAGCCGGTTCCCTTATCTTCAAATTCATTATAAGGCTCTACCGTATCCCGCAAGCCGCCGGTCTCTCTTACAATCGGCACCGTTCCATAACGGA
>CATKYY010000171.1 GCA_949841225.1 uncultured Acetivibrio sp. | reverse complement strand
TTTCAGCGAGGTAGGCCTTAGCCTGTTAAAGACAGTAAGTAAATTCTTATTTGCTTCTGCTTTGGCTGGCGTTGGATTTAAGATTAAATTTAAGGATGTATTTTCAAAGGGCTTGAAGCCGATTGCTTTGGGCGGTATTACCTGGGCGTGCGTAGCAGCCTCCTCTTATCTGTTTGCATTTATTTTTGCCGGATACATAGGTTAAGAGATGAAAAAAATAAAAAGGTGCTATAATATATGTAAGATAGCATGGCGGGGGACTGCGAAGCAGTCCCCCCATTTGATTCAGGCGTCAAAAGCCTTGACTGGAATAGTTGAGTTTTTGTATTTTGTAAATCTCGTATCTGGCCTCTCCGGCTTAGAGTAGTTATTTTGCTCTCACACACCGAAGCAAAGTACAAACTTATGGTTTTGTATGCCAAAATCATACATAAATGTCTGCTGCTGGCATACAAGGCCATAAGTTTGTGCTTTTAACGGTGCATATCGATGCAAAATAACTATTCTAAGCCGGATGCCAGACACGAGATTTACAAAATACAGAAACTCAGGCAGGTATAAAGTTTGGCAAGGTTTTTGACGCCCGAATCCTGATTTTATATAAATAAATAGGGAAAATAATAAAATGAAGTTTGGATTTTTTGGGATTAATTATAAGAACGCGCCTCTTTTTATCCGGGATAAGACTTCTTTTACAGATGTAAGGAAGGTGGAATTTTTTCAGCAGGCGGAGGAGGCGAAGGTTGGACAGTGTTTTATCTTGTCTACCTGCAACCGGAGCGAAGTTTATTTTTGTTATGAAGAGGAAGAGCAGTTTACAAGACTTAGAGAGATTTATAAGGAAATATTTCCCGATGTTCTTCTTGACGATTATCTGGTAGAATTAAGAGGGGAGGAAGCTTATTTTTATCTGTTTCAGGTGACTGCCGGGCTGGAATCCCTGGTGTTGGGAGAGGATCAGATTTTAGGCCAGGTAAAAGAGGCTCTGGATTTTTCCAGGACGATGGGTTATAGTAAAAAAGAAATGAATAAAATAGTAAGGTCTGCGATTACCTGTGCAAAAAGGATAAAAACGGAGCTGAAGGTCAGTGAAAGACCCTTGTCTGTCAGCTATATCGGAATACAGAGACTGAACCGGGCGTGTCCGATCAAGGGGAAGAAGGCGCTTGTGATTGGAAGCGGAAAAACAGCGGTATTGGCATTAAAATACCTTTATGAATATCAGGCGGGCCATGTGATAGTGTGCAGCAGGACCCATGACCATGCCAAGCGGCTCCGGGAGGATTTCCCGGGCCTTGAAGCGGCGCCTTATGAGGACCGTTATGAAGCTATGAGGCAATGCGAAATTGTTATTTCTGCAACAGCGTCGCCGCATTTGGTGGTAAGACGCGATAAAGTCGTTATAGAGCGGAACACGGTTTTTCTGGATTTGGCGGCTCCACGCGATATTGATACTGCTTTAGAAAAAGAGCCGTTAGCTCGTTTGATTAATCTGGATACCCTGCAAGAAATCGTAAAGGAGAACCAAAGAGAAAGAGAACGCCTGGTGGAGGAGAGCCGCCATATGATAGAGGAGGCTTTAGAGGAGCTTCGTATATGGCTTCTGCAAAGCCGTATGGATGGTACGATTGAATCTTTACAGCAAAGGTGCCGGGGAATTGTAGAGGACAGCTACGAGTATTTGAATCGGAAAATGGATTTAAATCAAAGGGAACAGAAGCTTTTGCAGAAGGTTTTGAACGCATCCTTACAGCGGCTTTTAAGAGAGCCGATTAATGAGCTTAAAAATCTGGAAACCAGAGAGCAGCAGGAGGAATATAAGGAGCTTGTAAAAAGGCTGTTTCAGATTTAATACAGAAAGGGCAGTATAAAAAATGAACTATATCATTGGAACAAGAGGGTCAAAGCTTGCACTGGCGCAGGCGGAATATGTTTGCGGCAGGCTGAGGGAGGCCTACCCGGAACACAGCTATGAAATCAAGGTTATTAAAACAAAGGGGGATAGGATACAAGACAGACCCTTAGATCAGATTGGAGATAAGGGGCTGTTTGTAAAAGAGATTGAGGAGCAGATCCTTTCCGGGGAAGTACAGATTGGCGTACATAGTATGAAGGATATGCCTGCGGTTTTGGCAGAAGGGCTTTGCTTTACAAAGGCATGGAAGCGGGAGGATCCACGGGACGTATTGATTCTTCGGGAAAAGAGTTCCTTGGAGGAGCTTCCCAAGGGAGCCGTAATTGGTACGGGAAGTAAAAGGCGCAGGCTTCAGATAAAGCGTTTGCGTCCCGATATAGAATGTATAGATATTAGAGGAAACGTAGATACCAGGCTGCGGAAAATGGAAGAACAGAGGCTGGACGGAATTGTACTGGCCGCCGCCGGCCTGCACCGTTTGGGGCTGCAGGAGCGAATTACCCAGTATTTGGAATTGGAACAGATGATATGCGCTCCCGCCCAGGGAATTTTGGCATTGGAAATACGGGCTGAGGATACAAAGCTGAAAGAAATGCTGGATGCCTTAAGCGATAAGGAAACCGACTGGATGGCAAGAGCAGAAAGAGGCTTTTTAGCGGAAATAGGCGGAGACTGCCATGTGCCTGTAGGAGCTGTTTGTCAGAGAATAAAGGGTGAAAAATACAGGCTTCGCGCTGTATTTGGTAAAAGGGACAGTTTACGCCTTGCCTTTGCCGAGGTATCCGGCAGTCATCCAGAGGAGCTTGCCAGGGAAGCGGCCAGAGCGATTCAAAAAAGGCTTGAAGAGCCGGGAAGGGTTTATTTAGTTGGCGGCGGGCCGGGAGACCCGGAATTGATTACCGTAAAAGGGCTTAAAGCAATTTGGGAGGCGGATTGTATTGTATATGACAGGTTGTCCTCGCCGGAGCTTTTAGAGGAGGCAAAGCCGGGCTGCGAATTGATTTATGTGGGAAAGGCCAGCCATAACCATACAATGAGCCAGGAGGGAATCAATGAGCTTTTGGTTCAAAAGAGCCAGGAATATGAAAAAACGGTTCGTTTAAAAGGCGGAGATGCGTATGTTTTTGGACGGGGCGGAGAAGAGGCGCTTGAGCTTAGGGAACATGGCGTTCCATTTGAGGTAATCCCAGGTATAAGTTCCAGTCTGGCGGGACTTTCCTATGCAGGCATCCCAATTACCCACAGAGGAAAGGCGACAGGCTTTCATGTAGTGACGGCCCATAATCAAAGGGACGAGCTTGCGGACATTGATTTTGAGGCGATGGCCAGGGGAAAGGATACTTGCGTATTTTTAATGGGGCTGAGTAAAGCAGGAGAAATTGCCAGAAGGCTTTTAGAGGCGGGTATGCCGCCGGAAACAGAGGCAGCAGTAATTTCCAAGGCGACAACGGCAGAGCAAAGGACAGTAACCGCTTCTCTGGTCTCTTTAGAGGAAGAGCTTTTAAAGGCCCGGCTTTCATCGCCGGCCCTGATTGTAGTAGGTAAGGTGGTAGGTCTTCGTGAGAAATTAAATTTTTTTGAAGAGCAGCCCCTTTTTGGGAAAAAGTATTTGGTAACAAAGGTGGGAAAAGAGGTATCCAGGCTAACGAAACTTTTGGAGAGCCAGGGAGCAAAGGTAGACGAAATCCAGACGGGGAGAATCTGCGAGCGTTCGACTTTGTTTTTCCCAGGAGAGCTGAAAAAAGTAAACTGGCTTTTGTTTACAAGTAAAAACGGAGTCAATGCTTTTTTTAAAAGCTTCAGGGCATCCGGCCTGGATATTCGGGAACTTTCCGGCTGTAAAATTGTTTCTATTGGAAAAAAGACGTCGGAAGCATTATGGAGTTATGGACTTCAGACGGATTTAGAACCGGAGGAGTTTCACAGCGATGCCCTGGCGGAAGTCTTAGGAAAGGAAGTGAGAGAAGAGGAGTTTTTGTGGTACATAAAGGCAGGAAATGCGGACGGCCATCTTCAGAAGGCTTTGGAAGGCAAATGCCGCTTTAGGGAGATTTTGCTTTACGAGAATAGGGCAGTAGAGCTGCAGCTTCCTTCAAAGGAAAGCCTGCTTTCTTATCACGGGGTGTTCTTTACCTGCGCCTCTTCTGCGGAGAGGCTTATCAAGGAAGCGGGAGCGGAGGTATTGCAGCGCTGGGGGTTGGAAAATAAGTTGTACAGCATTGGAGTAAAGACGACTGAACGATTAAAGAGTCTGGGGGCTGAAAACTGCGTTCAGGCAGGCCAGGCAACCTACGAAGCTCTTGCAGGGTGCGTCTTGGACAGGAGGGAATAGAGATTGAAGAAAATTTATGCATTGGCAGTTATGTGTTTGCTGAGTATTTTGTTATGCAGCCAAGGTGCGGCAGCCAAGGAAGAAAAAGATGGGTTTGTGATTGATGGGAAGGTTTTAGTTGAGTATAACGGCTCAAAGAAAAGCATACAAATTCCTTCAGGAATAACAAAGATAGGAGATAATGCTTTTTACAAGAATAATACCATAACCTCCGTTACTATACCCGACAGTGTTAAGGAAATTGGGCAGGAGGCATTTGCAGACTGCGAGAAGCTGAAAACAGTGAAGTTTTCAAAAAATATAAAGGAAATACCTTACCGGGCCTTTTATGGATGCTACGGGTTGAAAAATATAACTTTTCCGTCGGGAATAAAGACGATTGGAGAGGGAGCCTTTGAAAATTGCTCTTCTCTTTCTGGAATCACCTTGCCAAAAAGCGTAACCAAA
>CATKYY010000170.1 GCA_949841225.1 uncultured Acetivibrio sp. | reverse complement strand
CATATCGCCGTTTGTAAATTCCATAATCAAGCCCCAATATTCTTTTACAACCTGTTGACATTTTTCACTTTCAGGAGGCACATTTTCCTTTTGAAGTTGTACGATTCCATCGCTCAAACGCTTAATAAGATAGTAAGATCCATTTTTTATTTGCAGATTGACAATAATATCTGCATACTTCTTAAAATTGACTGTATGCATTTGCAGCACTTCTGCTTTTAACTGTTCTATTGCTGTCAAAGAAGCTGTTAGCTGCTCTATTTTTCCCCGTATGTCACTAGCCTGTTCAGTAAGAGCATCTGCAACATCCGTCGGCGTTTCTAAAGAAATTAAACGTTGCTTTATATCATCCAAAGAAAATCCTAATGATTCCAAGGACAGAATCTGATGAAGAGTAACTAAATCCTTATCCGTATAAAGCCTGCGCCCGCCCTCGCTTTCTGCCGATGGAGAAAGTAATCCCTCTTTGTCGTAATATTGCAAAGTTCGGACGGTTATTCCCATTTTCTTCGCAACTTCCCCAACTGTCATATATCCATTTGGAATTGCTCTGTATTTTGCCATAGTTCTTTACCTCCCGAAACATATTATAAATCATTACGCAGCGTCACAAGTAAGACCTTTTTGGAAAATTTTTAGGCGGCGAGGATTTCCCCATACCTATTCTAAATCGTTTTTGCTCTACCCTGCGCCTGTTTATCAATGCTGGATAGTCCAGATGCCGCTGTCCCCTCAAATGTCTATCAGCTTTATTACTATACTATATCTACTTTATAATAAGCAAATACTTCATTTCTCCAAGTAAAACGTAAATTTTGAAAAAATATAATATCCAAAATAGGATAAATTGTTATTTCCTAATTTCAGAATAAATACAATGAAATATATAAGCACTATAGAGATTTAGTAAATCAAATGATAGAACTGCGAAAAGCCAGAAACTAGACGCAAAGCAACCCTAAATTTGATAAAACAGGAGAATTGATATGAAAACTGCCGCTGTCTATATCCGGGTCAGTACGGATAAGCAAGAGGAACTTTCCCCGGAATCCCAGCTTGATAAGGCTATGGAATACGCCAAAAATAACGGCTATTATATCCCAAAGGAACATATTTTTATGGAGCTTGGTATCTCCGGCCGCAAGGCGGATAAACGTCCCCAGTTTCAACAAATGATTGCCCTGGCAAAATCGAAAGCGCATCCAATAGACACTATCCTCGTTTGGAAATTCAGCCGTTTTGCAAGAAATCAGGAAGAAAGCATTGTTTATAAATCTATGCTGAAACGCGACAATGTAGATGTTGTAAGTATTTCCGAATATATTTCTGACGATATGTTTGGAAAACTGATTGAGCGTATTATTGAGTGGATGGACGAATACTACTCTATCCGCCTGGCAGACGACGTGTTCCGCGGAATGAAAAAAAATGCAGAACGGGGAAATTACCAGTGTTCTCCTCCCCTAGGCTACTGTATTCCCCACCATGGAGAGCCTCCGCAAATTATCCCGGAACAAGCCGCCATTATCCATAAAATTTTTGATATGTATGTAAATGAACAGCTTTCTATCTTTGCTATTACCGTTAAGCTAAATGAGCTTGGGTTGAAAACAAAACAAGGAAAAAACTTTCAAAAGCGAAGCGTCGAATATATACTAAACAATCCTGCCTACTGCGGCTACTCCCGCTGGAACACCACAGATAACAAAACAAAAACGTCAAAAGATAAAGCAGAATGGATTATCAAAAAAGGAAATTTTGAGCCTATCATCTCAGAAGAACTATTTGACGCGGCTAAAAAACGTCTGGAGCATGAATATACTCCTAAAAAAGCAAAGCCTGTCTACAACCAAAAGCACTGGCTTTCCGGCATGGTTAAGTGTTCCTCCTGCGGCCGTTCTCTCTGTGTTGGCCATACCCAGAAAAACGGAAAAAAGTATTATTACTTGGAATGTTATGGCTATATGAAAGCCCTATGCACGCACAGCCACCGGATTAGTATCCTTAAATTTGAGCCGGCGGTTTTAGAAGCCATTCATGGTATATTAAGCTCGGATACCTTTGAATACCATATTGTCCGTAAAGATATAAGTTCCGACCTCCATCTGCTTCGTTCTCAGCTCGCTAAACTTGACGCTCAGGAAAAACGTATCAAAGACGCCTATATTAATGGAATAGATTCTATGGAAGAATACAAAGAAAATAAAGCTATGCTTACCAGCCAGAGAGAAAAGCTTGAAAATGAGATTGATTCCTTAGAGCATCCGCCGGTTGATTTAAACGAAGCGCGCCGGGAAATGCGCGAACGCATCGCTTCCGCCTATGCCCTAATTTCGGACGGCAGGCGCACCAACGATGAGCGTGCTACCGCCCTCCGAAGTATCATAGAAAAAATAGTATTTGACCGGGACAAACAGCAAATACAGGTTTACTACCACTATTTATAATCCCATTATTCAATACTACGCAATAAAAAACTCCTTAAAATTTCTTGCTTCCTGCCATCGGATGTGCTATATTAGGCGTAAGAAAAGAAACGCCCGCCTGCAAAGCAGTTAGTCTCTGTTGTAAGCGGCCAACTACAAGGCAGGCTTATTTATTTTCACTTGTTATTTCTATTAGGGAAGTGTTATCCATGTCAGCATTACAGCCGCAACCTCAAATTACTACCTTAGAGCAGTATGAGGCTCTCCCGGAAGATACCAGAGCCGAAGTATTTGACGGGCAAATCTATTACATGGCCAGTCCGTCACAAGAGCATCAGACAATCTCCATGGAACTTTCGACTATGCTTAACATCTATCTTAAAAGCAAAAAAAAGTCATGCCAAGTGTTCCATGCTCCATTCGATGTAAAATTAAAGGAAGACCCCCTCACCATTGTTCAGCCTGATCTCATGATTGTATGCGATAAAAACAAGCTGGATGGAAAGCGCTGTAACGGCGCGCCTGATTTCATCATTGAGATTGTCTCTCCAGGGAATTCGGCAGATGATTACGTCCGCAAGCTCTACTACTACAAAAATGCCGGAGTCCGTGAGTATTGGATCGTAGACCCACGCCGTAAGATTGTGACCGTTAATTATTTTGAAGGAAGCATGTTCAATATCCAATATTCTTTTGACTCCACAATTAAAGTCAATATTTATACTGATTTGCTTATCAGCTTTTCTGATATTGCCGAACTATTGAATACTTAACCCTAAAACAAAGGCATATGCTCTCCTGCATATGCCTTTCACACATTTATCTCCCTAAAATACAATCTTTCTTTTAGTAGCTATGTTATTACATTATGGCTGACCCAATGGGGCTCTAAATATCTGGGCGATCAGGGCATGTCCGCTATAGAAATCCTCCGCTATTTCTATGGCGAAGATATGTTTATCAGCACCTCTCAGGAAATTTCCGGCGTTCCTTCCTCCTGGCCGGGGCAGGATTTAACCATCGGCTCCCGCAGCGATAAGGTCCGCCAGCTGCAAAACCAGTTAAATGTAATTTCCAATGGTTACCCGTTAATTCCAAGAATCAGCACCGATGGTATTTATGGTCCCCAAACCGCCGAAGCTGTTCAGGTATTTCAAGAAATTTTCGGGCTTCCGGCAACCGGCGTAGTTGATTTTCCTACCTGGTACCGGATTTCGGAAATCTATGTTGCTGTCAGCCGAATTGCAGAATTATCATAAAAAATACAGCGTCGCCTTAAAATAAAAAGGCGGCGCTGTAAATTCTTCTAACACATCTTAAAATCCCAGGCTACATAAAATTCAGCATGCCTGCTTTCTTTCTCTCTTCTGCTATCCTTGCCTGTTGTGCAAACATCTGGTACTGCTGCAATATCTGCCCTTTCTTAAGCTCAGAAACCTCTGCTCCCACATCCAAATCCTCAATACGGCTGGAAGAGGCAGTCAGGTTTTCGCTGGCTATCTGATTATAACTAATGCCATGATCCAGCCGGTTGGAAGTAGCTCCTATCGAAGCCCTTGCAGAATCTACCTTTTCCAAAGCGCTGTCGATACGGCTAATATCAAAATTCTTGGTTACATCATAGCCATCGATACCTAAAGCCGCCAAAGTTGCGTTTTCCATCTGGATTTCCATACCAGTCCCATCCGGGTTCATAGCAAGATGCAGATCCGCCATGCTGCCATCCAAAAGCTTCAGTGTATTAAACTCCGTATTCTTTGCTGTATCCTGGATGTCAGACATAAGATCGTCAATTTCATACTGGATAGCTGCTCTGTCCTCTTCGGTATAAATTGCATTAGAAGCCTGAATACTCAGTTCCCGTATCCTTTGCAAACTATCTGTAATGTTTCCTAAAGCTCCGTCTGCAGTTTTTAATAAATCCTGGCCTGTCTGGGTATTTCTTTCCCCAACGTCATAGCCATTGACCTGACTCTCCATCTTATTCACAATGGCAAGCCCCGCAGCATTATCCGCAGCCTTATTAATCTGTTTCATCGTTGAAAGCTTCTCATAGGAAGCGGCCGTTTGATTACTAACGCCTGATATTGACATAAAAAGTCCTCCTTTCCATAAAACCTTCTTTATTTCAATTTTGCATGTATTTTAAGCAAATGTCAAGGCTTTTTTCCCGATTTTTCCGGCTTATTAGCTTCTTTTCGTTTAATGGTACTGATACGGCTTAGACCTTTTATCTATTGTGTCAAACTCATATCCTGCTTCCTTCATCATTTTTAGAATATCAGGAAGTGTTTCCGCCGTATTTTTA
>CATKYY010000169.1 GCA_949841225.1 uncultured Acetivibrio sp. | reverse complement strand
CTGGGTAGCAGGGAAAATAATAGCCCGGATGCCTTCTGCCACATGGCGGCCTGCTAAAACCTTAGCGGCAATACGCAGGTCGTCGATTCTTCCGTTTGTACAGGAGCCAATCACTACCTGGTTGATTGGAACCTCTCCGGCTTCTTCTACAGTTTTTGTATTTTCCGGCAGATGAGGGAAAGCAACAGTAGGCTTAAGAGCCGACAGGTCAATGGTATAGGTTTCATCATATACGGCGTCCTCATCCGGCTCATAAATGGTATACGGTTTTTGAGAATGCTCTTTCATATAAGCGATGGTTTTTTCATCTACTGGAAAAATGCCGTTTTTTGCACCTGCTTCAATGGCCATGTTGGCGATGGTGAAACGGTCGTCCATAGAAAGATTGGCAACGCCCTCTCCTGTAAATTCCATTGATTTGTAAAGAGCGCCATCTACGCCGATTTTTCCAATGATGTGGAGGATAATGTCTTTGCCGCTGATCCATTTGGAAGGTTTTCCGGTCAGGATAAATCGGATAGCGGAAGGCACTTTAAACCAGGCCTTTCCTGTAATCATACCCGCGCCCATGTCGGTGCTTCCTACGCCTGTGGAAAAAGCGCCTAAAGCGCCGTAAGTGCAGGTGTGGGAGTCGGCTCCGATACAGGTTTCCCCTGCAACAATCAGGCCTTTTTCTGGAAGAAGGGCGTGTTCAATCCCCATTTCTCCAATTTCAAAATAGTTGGTAATGTTATGTTCCTTTGCATAGTCCCTTACGCATTTACAGTGTTCGGCGGATTTTATATCCTTGTTTGGCGTAAAATGGTCTGGAACCAGAGCAATTTTATCTTTATCAAAAACAGTTTTTTTCTTTAGCTTTTCAACCTCATGTATGGCTACAGGCCCTGTAATATCATTGGCCAGGACTAAATCCAGATCAGCCTCAATTAGCTGTCCAGCCTTAACGGATTCTAAACCGGCATGGGCCGCTAGGATTTTCTGTGTCATTGTCATTCCCATATGTTTTTCCTCCTGTACATCGTATTGTTGATTCTTCATTTTAGCACAAAACCTGTACCCCTGCAATCCCCTTTTTCTTGAGTTTCCGCATTTTGCAAATGGTAGGGCTGCCAGAGCGGAGCGAATAGTTATTTTGCATTGATATGCACCGTTAAAAGCACAAATTTGTGGTTTTGTGTGCCGGAGGCGGACATTTATGTCCAAATCTGGCATACAAAACCGCAGATTTGTACTTTGCTTCGGTGTGTGAGAGCAAAATAACTATTCGCTCCGCTCTGGCAGGCCTACCATTTGTAAAATATGGAAAATTAATTCTTTTTGAGGTTTCTGTATTTGCAGATTCTGCTGAAAATATTGCTAAATTATGGTATAGGATATATAATGCTTTTATAAACTTATTTGGAGGTACAAATATGTCAGAAGATAAAAAAACTTTCATAAAGTTAGTCCCAGAAGCGATAGATAACGCTACAAAAAATATTATTGATGAACCAACGAAAAATATTGGTACTACTCTTGCAGATATTTGGTATCTTATTTTTGGCGGTATTTCCCAGGCGGCCGATAAGCGTAAATTAAAATATTCGTATGCTCTTCAGGAATTTGAAAATGAATTAAAAGAAAAAATTTCTAAAATTCCAAAAAATAAATGCGTTGAGCCAGATATGCAAATTATTGGAACTGTATTGGATGCCTCAAAATATTGTATTGAAAAAAGTGAAATCCGCCGCATGTTTGTTAAATTAATTGAATCTTCGCTTCATAGCGACTATTGCCAATATGTCCATCCTTCCTATGTTGAAATTATTAAGCAAATGTCGCCGATGGATGCAAAAATTTTTAATATAATAATGCCTCCTGTCAGTAAGCCGATAATAAGTATAGAAATCCGAACTCCATCCAGCGGGTTATTGCCTTTTTGCAGGAATTGTTCATGGATAACAGAATACACGCCGGCCCAATGTGCTACTTCTTTTAGCAGCCTTTCCCGGCTGGGATTAATAAATATTGATCGTGATGCACAGTATATGAATAAAAGTCTTTATAATCCAGTAAGACAAAATCCGCATTTTATAAAAGCGCAAAATGATTGTTTACAAAATTTAAAGGAGGGAGAAGAAATTTATTTTAGAGAGCAGTATATTGCTACTAATGAATTATCAGATTCGTTTTATAAAGCATGTATTGGCTAACTTAAAAGTTAGTTTTATTTACTTTGTTGCTAGATATGTTATAAAAATATACATAATTATTAATTGTGGCAGGAAACAAATAATTTTCTTTTTGATAGCAATATGAGGGGAGAAATGACTGGAACACAAACAGCTTTTATTTTCAAAAGTCAAGAAAGCAAATTTGAAAAATTTGCACAAAAAAGTGCAGGGAATAATAGTGTAATTCTGCCATTCCCCGGTGTTTCCATGTAGAAAATATTTAATATAATTCTAATGAATCTTCCATTTTTTTACTAAGTATATATGTCAATGCTGTTATGGTTGATGTCGTATATTGCATAAGTAATATAATATAAGGGAAACGACAAGGAAAAGCTGACCTGCTATAACGGCTAACATTTCCCTTAAAAATTGTCAAAGCACAATCGGAATTGGAGGTGGAAACTATGCTAAGGATTAGAAATTATCAAAAGGAAGATTGGGTATCTATCAGTCGCATTCATGATAGCGCCAGAATGCAGGAATTGGAACTTGTTGGTTTGGAAGAGGCTTTTTTGCCGTTAAAGATTGCTGCTAAACGAGAAAGGCTGTTTGATTATCCGGGCGTTTTTGTAGCCGAAGAAGATGGCTTAGTAATCGGTTTTGCAGCTTGTACAGAGGACGAGCTCGCGTGGCTTTATGTTGCTCCTGAAAAAATGCATTGCGGAGTTGGACGCAGTCTTTCTGAATATGCCATAAAAATGTATCCTGGAATCAGATATGTTGAAGTGCTTAAAGGTAATCTTCCCGCATTAAAACTGTATGAAAATCTCGGTTTCAAACTGAAAGGAATCGAAGAAGGCAAAATGCCAGGAAATGAATCGTTTACTGTTCAGGCGTATTCTTTAGAAAGAATTATATAAATTCCTATTTGACGAGGTAATATTATGATAAGACGATTTATAGAAAATGATTTAACTACTGTTATGGAGATATGGCTGGATACATTCTGAGCCATTTTTGATTTTGGGGAGAAGTATCGTAATTTATAGCAGAATGGCGTAGTTTGAAGAAAAATTGGTGTCAAAATGGTGTACAATCGGAACTCCATGGAACCTCAAAAGACTGGTAAAGGCGGTGTGAATAACCGGATTTGCCAGTCTTTTTATTTAATCTCAGAAAAAGATGTATAAGCAGACCTGAAAGAATAAGCTTGTCAACAGGCTCCAAAATTCACACATTCTAAGCTTGGGATACTCCCAACGGTCTCTGAAAAAGCTCTACACTGTATTTGGCAGGATTATCTTTGTCGATATAAACATTTGCATGTAAATCTTCTTTTCGCTTAAATGGTGTCAAAACACAATAGTTACTTATTGCTTTGTATTCCTTACCCTCATAAATAAACCGACAGACAATTCTGCAGCTGGTGTAGTTTCCTACTCTAATCCAGGCTGCCGGAATCATGTCCTCTATTTCGGAATCCATACAAGCGCCTGAATGTTTCAGGTTTTTCAATTTTTTCTTGTCATATGCCAGTTTGCTCATCGAAGCTAAAAACAATATTAGCCATACAGAAACATTGATTAGCATGGCTTCCAATATAATTGGGTTAAAAAAATTCCCCACAAGACCAACAGCTAATTCAATTACTGCTACAAGCAAAGCGACATTAGCACATATGGAGAATAGGTATTTTACAGGCTTAAGGTTGTCAATTTGCTTTTCTTTAAAAGGTTTGGAGACATTTTCCTCCGCCGGTATATGCTCCCCCGAAAAAAGCTCGTTCAAACTAATACCCAAAACATTGCACAAAGGCTGTAAAAGCGATACATCTGGCATTCCTCTTCCGTTTTCCCATTTGGAAACTGCCTGACTGGTAATCTCTAATAGTTCGGCAAGCTGCATTTGTGTCAGATTTTTTTCTTTTCTGCACTGTGCAATAAATGCACCTATTCTTTCCTGGTCCATACAATGAATCTCCTTTGCTATATTTTGCCCGTATTATATCAAAAAGAGAATCTATTTAGAACATACGAAGCGTTGATTTAATACTAAACGCTTCGTTGAGCGTCGCAAATTTTCCTTTCTCCTGGCCACGGGCTTTCTGTACTCCATTATAGCAGATTTCTTGTTATTCCACAAATATTTCTTGACTATACCGTTAGTTAACCATGAGCTGTTTCATCTTGAGTTTCCGCATTTTGCAAACGACGAGCCGGGAGGCTTTAAATTTCTATCCGATAGCCTGCGTATTCCATGGCAAATTCCATAGAAGCCATGCACATAGCGAAGGAAATCAGAACGATAAGGATTAAAATAGCCCAGCCGTCGTATTTAAATTCCTCGTTTTTCACTGTAAAATTTGTAATTAGAATCTCCAGCCCTAAGAAAATAAGGATAAGAGGCCAAAGATGCAGGATAAATTCATAAGTAATGGCGTTGGTAAACAGGCGTAAGAGGTAAATGGAGCCAAAAACAAGCAGGCTTATGCCTAAGGTGATGCTGCCGACTCTGCGGGTTCTCATTTTTCTCCCTCCATTTCTGCGGTTTCCAGACCTAAGTTCTTTTTCTTTCCACGGATTAGGCTTAAACCGGCTGCGATAATACCAAGGCCGA
>CATKYY010000168.1 GCA_949841225.1 uncultured Acetivibrio sp. | reverse complement strand
CTGGCAGCCGCATAAGTCCCTATGGTAAGGGCGCAGGGAAATACATGTCCCCCATTATAGTCCGTATGCTCTCCAATCAAATTCACTCTGCCTGGAGCAAAATAGACCTTCGCCCCCTGGGAATCCCCAAATACCTCTGCAAATTTTTCCAATAATCTCTGCTTCATGCGAATCCTCATTTCTGCACTGCTTTTTTATGTATCCCGGATTTGCGGATACAGTGCAAACACAAACCCGGAAGTGAAAAAGTCTTTAAATCCTTCGCTTGCATCTCTGCCTGAGATTGCTTTTACAAAAATGCCTTTACCTTTTCAAAAATGCTCTCTGCATCCAGCCCATATTTTTTAATTAGCTGCACTGCCGGACCAGACTCTCCAAAGGTATCCTGAATACCAATTTTCAGCACCGGAGCCGGATATTCGGCGCACAGGGCATCGCATACTGCGCTTCCAAGCCCTCCAATAACCGAATGCTCCTCTACCGTTATCACCTTGCCGGTTTCCCTGGCGGCCGCTACCACCAGTTCCTTATCCAGAGGTTTGATGGTATGGATATTAATTACCTTAACCTCAATTCCTTCTTTTGCCAAAAGCTCCGCCGCCTCCAGGCTCTCGCTTACGCAAAGCCCGGTTGCAATAATAACGGCATCTTTTCCTTCCCTAAGAACAACGCCCTTTCCAAGCTCAAATTTATAGTCCGGCGTATCATTTACTACAGGAACTGCCAGACGCCCAAAGCGCAGGTATACCGGGCCGTCGTGCTCTGCAGCCGCTCTTACCGCCGCCTTTGCCTCTATGTCATCCGCCGGATTCACTACTACCATACCAGGGATAGAGCGCATCAGGGCAATGTCCTCATTACACTGGTGGGTAGCTCCGTCTTCGCCCACAGAAATACCGGCGTGGGTAGCTCCAATCTTTACATTCAGATGCGGATAACCAATGCTGTTCCTTACCTGCTCATAAGCCCTTCCCGCCGCAAACATAGCAAAGGAGCTTACAAAAGGAATTTTCCCTGTGGCTGCCATACCGGCGGCAATTCCCATCATATTAGATTCTGCAATACCGCAGTCAATGTGCCTCTCTGGAAAAGCCTTTTTAAAAATACCTGTTTTCGTAGCCGCCGCCAGGTCGGCATCCAGTACATAAAGATTATCGTATTCTTTTCCTATCTCAACCAGGGCATTACCATAGCTTTCCCTTGTCGCAATTTTCTTTACTTCTGACATAATGCCTCACCTGCTTTCTCTAATTCTTCCATTGCAACTGCATACTGCTCGTCATTTGGCGCCGTTCCATGCCAAGCCACTGTATTTTCCATGTAAGAAACGCCTTTGCCTTTTATGCTCTTGGCAACAATCGCGCTCGGCGTTCCTTTGGTAGCCTTTGCTTCCTGGAAGGCCTTGTCCAGACTGTCAAAGTCATGGGCATCCGCATGAATTACATGAAAATTAAAGGCCTCAAATTTTTTGTCAATTGGATATGGAGAGCATACCTCTTCTACGCTTCCATCAATTTGCAGGTTGTTGTTATCTACAATCACCACTAAATTATCCAATCCTTTTGCACCGGCAAACATAGCCGCTTCCCAAATCTGCCCTTCCTGGATTTCTCCATCTCCTAACAGGGCGTAGACGCGGTAATCCTCCTTAGAAAGCTTCGCCGACAAAGCCATACCCACAGCGGCAGAAAGCCCCTGTCCCAGCGAACCGCTGGACATATCCACTCCTGGAATATGCTTCATATCCGGGTGCCCCTGTAAATAAGAACCTACATGGCGAAGCGTTTTCAAATCCTCTTTTGGGAAAAATCCTTTTAAAGCCAGAGCAGAATACAAACCAGGAGCACAGTGGCCCTTAGACAAAACAAAACGGTCCCTGTCCTGCTTCTTTGGATTCTCTGGATCTACATTCATTTCTTCAAAATACAAATAAGTAAAAATATCTGCGGCGGACAAAGAGCCGCCTGGATGCCCTGCTTTTGCAGCATGGACGGAAGTGACAATGCCCTTGCGGATTTCATTTGCCATTTTCTGCAGTTCTAATTTATTCATCCTCAACCTCATTTCTGCGCGGCTTTTTACTCATGCCAGGTTTGCAAAGCCGCGCGCGCAAACCTGCAGGCAGACGCCTTCCCAGGCCTGCATATGCGCTGCATATACAGGCCCGGCTTTACCATTTATTGAAACCAAAAGCCCCTCATATCTTTTTTATACACCTTTGGCGTATAATTGCTGATATGATATTTAAAGGTCACTATCGCCTTACCATCCTCATCATACTCTGTTACAGAACAGTCTTCAGCAGAATTAACCACCATATGATTTTCATATGGCTGGGTGCTGTTTTCTTCTACTGAATCTGGAAGCCCAAAGGAATCCTTTAAATGGTAAGTGCCTTCTGATTCATTAATCGTATATTCATACAGGCTGGCGCCCTTTCCTGACTTGTTATTATTATAGAAAGAAACCACATAGGTTCCATCCGCTGATAAGCTGGCGTCCTTCATCGCAAGGCCGCTTGGCTTATACGGCTCTGCCGTCGCCCCTTCCTCTGCATAGGAAAGCCTGGTAACGCCCGACTTCTTCCATGGGGTCTTTGGCCCGATAACATAAGCTACCGTAGGATTTTCACTAAAAATATTTTGGATACGGATTAAGCTGGAAAGCTTTTCCGAGCTCAGCAAAACGCCGTTGCTTCCCATCATAACCAAAGAGTCTGCCGAAAGCCAGTCTTTTTTCTTTTTACCGTTACTTTTTATAACAGAAGCCAAAGAAATCTCTTTTCCCAATTTACCAGTTTTCATATCCAGGGTTAAAAGCCTGTCGCCCTTTGTTTTCGCGCCTTTTTTTGTAGCCAGGAATACCATATGCCCATGACCGTCATAAACAAATTCACTGGCAAGGCTATACTTTTCAAGGCTGTAAACAGCTTTTACCTGTCCCATCCGGTCTACTTTTGCAAAACCCGTCGGGCTGTAATTATAAAACAAGCTGTCCTCCAGCTCCAAAATCTGCATCGTCCGGCCGCTGACTATTGGTATCGCTCCCCGCAGGACGCCAGAGTTGTCATAAATCCATATGCCCTTCGGCGCCTTTTTATTCTCCCAATCATGACCCAGGAAAAAGTATAAGCCATGGGAAACCTGCTTCTGGCTTTTTCCATCTACTTCCATCAGCTGCGGGTCAACGCCCTTTACCTTCGGCGGGGTAATGGTATATACCTTTCGCGCTATCATTTCGCCGCCGGTGTTATAAAGCTTCAATATAATAAAATTCTCTTTTCCTGGCACAAGTCCAAAAATCCGGTATTCATGCTCCTTCCTTGCGCCAGAAGAATTTCCCAGACAGTCCCGGTTAAAATCCACTGCCGAACCGTCCTCCGTATGTATGGTATACTCCGCCGTATAAGGCTCTGCGGTTTTAAAATACAGATAAAGAGACAACTCACTGGTTCCAAAAGGATTATACGACCATAACGGATTTTCCGCATTATAGCTGTTTTTCTTTTTCAGCCGCGTCAGCTCCTCTGCCGTCTCCTTTGATTTTTTGGGATTGTAAATGTCCTTCACAGAATCGTAAGAAAAAGTAACGACGTTTTTATTTTCTCCGTCCAGATACAAAGGAATCGGCTTATCGCCCGAAACATCCTCCTGCTCCATCCCGTAAACCTTTTTATCCAGCTGCTTTTCTTCCTGCTGCTTCCGCTCCTTTTTCACCGACTGGGAACTCCTTAAAAAATAAATACTGACGCCCCCTAAAAGAAGGAACATAACTATACTGGTAAATAATGCTGTTTTTAAATAGCTTTTCATCTTCATACCGCCTTAATCTCGTGTCTAATATGCTTTATATAAAATTTACCTCATATCATAAAAAAATGCAACCGTTTTTACTCTTTGCATTTGTAAAATCCCAAAAACTTTATTTATATATTGCATGCAAGAAAGCTGTAAAATTCAACGCGGAATTTTACAGCTTTCCATCATAAATATTAACCTTTATCTTAGAAATCCTTAATTAGCACACGCCCTGCGCTATCATAGCATCCGCAACCTTTTCAAAGCCCGCGATATTCGCCCCGACTACATAATCGCCCTCATGGCCGTATTTCTTTGCTGCATTATCCAGATTATGGAAAATATTTACCATAATACCCTGAAGTTTTGCATCTACCTCTTCAAAACTCCAGCTAAGACGCTCGCTGTTCTGGGACATTTCCAAGGCTGAGGTAGCTACTCCTCCAGCGTTGGCAGCCTTTCCAGGTGCAAAAAGCACGCCGTTTTTCTGAAGATATTCCGTAGCTTCTAAGGTAGTCGGCATATTCGCCCCTTCTGCAACAGCGATACAGCCGTTGGAAACCAGCGCTTTTGCATCCTCTAAATGAAGCTCATTCTGGGTTGCGCATGGAAGAGCCACATCGCATGGAACGCTCCAAACGCCTCTTCCTTCATGATATTTTGCTGAAGGCCTTGCTTTTGCATACTCTGTAAGACGCGCTCTTTTTACTTCCTTAATCTCTTTTAAAAGGCCAAGGTCGATTCCCTCTGCATCGTAAATCCAGCCGTTGGAATCGCTTACTGTAACTACCTTTGCTCCCAGCTGCGCCGCCTTCTCCGCTGCATAAATAGCTACATTACCGGAGCCGGATATTGTAACCGTTTTCCCCTTTATATCCTTTCCATTACATTTCAGCATTTCCTCTGTCAAATAAAGAAGACCATATCCGGTTGCTTCTTTCCTGGCAAGAGAGCCGCCGTAGCTTAAGCCCTTTCCTGTTAATACGCCTTATTAAAGAC
>CATKYY010000167.1 GCA_949841225.1 uncultured Acetivibrio sp. | reverse complement strand
TTAATTTATTCATTATTTGTGCTATTATAGATGTTCCTCCTGTAGATGACCCTTCGTTAAAAGATAAAGCCATTCCCATTGCTCCGATAGCTCCTCCAAATATAGTTACAAGAAGTTGATTATCAGTTACTACATAAGGTGGTAAAAATTTTTCAAATCCCAACAATACTAAAGATAGTGCAAAAGAAGCATATATACTGTCTAAAACAAACCTCTTTCCCATTATAAAATAAGCTATTATAAATAAAACCATGCTTTTGTTACAGTTTAAAGCAAGCTGTGAAAAAATATGTCCTGATGAAAAAGAGCTTTGCGATATAATTATTGATTTATGCTATTCTTCAGAAAAATCAAAACAGTTTGCATGGGATGTTTGCAGTAAAACTATCCTTCATAATCTTTTAGAAAAAAATAATTATATTATAAGTTATCCCGTTTTAACGAACAATACCGGAGAATTTGAATTTGGAGGAGAACAATTTAATATTCATACAAAAATTCTGAAAGGAGAGGAAGAAATATCATTATATTAAACGAAAAGGAGTATGTATTAAGCATACTGCAGAACAAAGAAATTGATATATCTAACATATATACATTTTTGAATATGTATGCGAGATACCTATATCATGAAACCGGCCTGCGAAAAGGGGACATTGTCAAAAAACTTGATGAATTTATGCAATCCTGCTACCCAAAATATAATCCCACCGACTGGAATTCCCGTATTGAGAAATATATGCTAAAAGCAGAAAAATTCCCTTTGTGTGAATGTAATGGTATTTGGATTAATGAAAAGGAACTGAAAACTATCGAAGAAATAGACAACAAAGTATTAGAACGGCTTGCTTTTACACTTCTATGCCTTGCAAAATTCAGAAATTTTAGAAATCCAAATAATAATAACTGGGTTAGTTACAGTAATGGCGAAATATACAATTTAGCATGCATTAATACTACCGCCTTTGATAAAGACCTAAAATACAATCAACTGGAAGAATTAAAATTAATTGAATACGCTAAAAAAATTAACAATTTAAATATTCAAGTCTTATTTATAGATAATGAAAGTAAAAATAAGTTATTTATATCGGACTTTAGAAAGCTTGGATATGAATGGCGTTTATATAAAGGAGAAAAGTACGTTCGATGCGCTAACTGCGGAATACTTACCAAAAATACAAATGGGAAAAGAAGGTATTGCAAGGACTGCGCTAATGTGAACAAAAAGAAAATGGATCGAATCAGAATGCAAAATTTAAGGAAAAGTCGAATTTGCTAACATAGAAAAAAGGCTTTATTATCCAGGAGATTCCAGGGAATTTTAGAATTTCTTTTTTAAACTGAGATTTTTCTATATGGATAAAATCTGAATATGGCGAGGTAGCGTTTAAAATTTTTATTTTCTGGAGGTGATTTACTATTGCATATTTAGAAGAAATCCCAATATACAAAGATAATCTGCTGCATTCGCTCATTGATAACGAAAAAATCATATCCTACATAGATAGTAAGGAGAAAAGCGTTCAAGATCCTGTGGACCTAATTGGTACGCACATCTTCCCAAGCCCTTATATCCCAGACACACAGTCAGAAATAAAAACCTATCTATGTATAGATATTTACGTCCCAAGGGTCATAGATATGATTTCTAAGGATGTGCAGATTATTATCAATGTATTCTCACATAAAAAGATGTCTACATACATGGGAAAGAGCCGGGTTGACCTAATTAATATTGAAATTGACAAAATTTTAAATGGGAATATGGAGTTTGGCACAGACGCTGTTAAACTGGTTTCTGTCATGCCGTACATCCCCAATAACCAGTTTTTTGGAAAGCAGCTCATTTATAATGTTCCTAATTTTAACCAAAGGAGAGGTAAACAAAATGAGCATAAAATTTAGCAAGACATTATTAATGTCAGGAAATGACTTTCCGATTACCACATCTATTACGCTGCACCACCCCACTGTTGAAGAAATCTTAGCCCTGGACAATGGAACATGCCCGGACCAAACCTATTGGAGATATGTTCAAATTATCCTGGCCGACCCATATGCAAATATGGTAATGCTTGACGATATGGGAAAGAATTATCTCGAAGCTTCTCCATATGAAGTATTTTCTTTGCAGTGGGACAATTACATGAAAAATTATACAGAAAATAAGGAGCTATACGACACCTATTCTTTTCATCCGCTAAATGATATTTCCAACGCGCTTCAATTCTTTATAAAGGAAAAACATTGTTTTTTAAAAGGAGTTTATAAGGACGGTGCCGCGGGCTTCTATGATAAAAACGATATAACCTGCCAAATAAACCAGGAAGTGTTTCAGTATATTTATGAGTGGGTTAAGGAAATCAACAAAATCGACTATTCAGAGCAAATAAAACCTGCGGATGAAAATGCGCGGCTCGTCCTAATCGACGACATGCGAAACAAAATAAAACGGGCCCGAAGGAAAAAGAAAACGGACGAAGATGACAGCTATAATTATCTGGGAAATATTATGTCCGCCGTCAGTTTTTGTGGAAATGGATTTCTTACGCCGTTTAACCTTAGCCATTGTAAAATATACTGGCTGAACGAAGCGTTAACCGTCAGCAACAAGAAATCCAATGCCAACCATATATTAGATGGATTATACCATGGGACGATTCGTTCCAAAGATATTAATAAGAAAGAACTGGATTGGATCAAATAAGGATCTAACCTTAACAAACATCTTATCAAAAAAGGAGGAACTATACAATGAAATACGCTTTTAAGAAAATCAGGAGGATCATCATCAATGATCTCGTTACAAAGAAACACAAAGTAACCTTAAACGACCTTAAAAATTTCAAAATTAACGGCTCTCAGGATACCGTATACGCAGAGGGAAAGGACGGCGCAAAGCTGGCCGCCTTTGATGTAAATAAGGTTGCTAGCATTACCGCAGAAAACGGCTCTGTAGACGAGGGTTACCTTGCATTACAGGTGGGCTCCGATGTGGTAAAAGTAACTAACGGCTCTTCTATCCTCATCCGGGAAGAATTTGAGGTAAAAGACAAAGACGCCTCTATTAACCTGTCCTATAAAGCCGCAGGAGCTGTCGGCAATGAAATACGGCATATTTACAAGGCTGATTTAAACGGCCTTCCTGGAGAAGTTTATACCCAGAATGCAACCGCATCCGCAACAGAATTTGCTTATAACCCTGATAATAAAACTATTACTCTTCCTACCGATGCATTCAGCGCCGGAGACACGGTAATTATCGACTACTACCCTACTTTTAAAGAATATGAAGAAATTACCAACGATGCTAACAAATTCAGCATTGCCGGAGAGGTTATTGTGGATGCATGGTTCACCGACTTATGCTCCGAAGCTGACGTGCCTTTACAGCTTTATCTGCCAAAAGGAAGAATCTCTGGAGCCATTGATTTGTCTGCCGGCGACCAGGCCGCCGTACAGGGTATCGAAATTGAGTCCCTTACCAGGGTATGTAACGGCGACTCCAAAAATCTTTGGACCCTTAGAAAATATGATCTGTCTAATGCTGAAAAATAAAACTTTAGGGTGGGATTTCCCACCCTATTTTAATGAGGTGATAAATAATGAATAAACCAAATACCATTTGCCGCGTCTGCAAAAAAGAGTACTTTTGCTGTTCTGACAGGAAAAGCCTGAACTCCTGGAAAGCAATGGCCTGCTCTCCAGAATGTTTTAAAGAATACATGAAGCGGATTCATGCGGCCCGAAAACCAGCGGCAGAACAAACTATTTTAAATACAAAAGAGTCCTCTCCTGTTGAAAAGCCAAAGACTATAAAAAAGAAACCCGCGGAGGAAGCAGGAAAACTCAGCCGAAATGCAAAGCCTTAAAAGAAAGGAATGTTCCAATATGAAGGATATATTAAATTTATTACCTGTCCTGTTTGTTGCCATTACAATGAATATTGGAGCTGGATTGTATTACAATATCGGCGCTAAAAACCTGAATTTCAGCCGAAAAATTTTCATTACAGGAATAATAAAAGCCGCCATTGTTGCAGGACTGTTCATTGGAGCCGCCTACTGTTTCATAAAAACAGAGCTTTCCTCCATTGGCGTTACGCCCGTTTCTATTATCACAAGCGCCATCGCCTTATATGTAGGAAAAGCTCTTATTTCATTAGGAAAAATTTTAGGAATCGAAGTGAAAACAAAATAGTTTCATTTTTTAATGGAGGGAACTTATGATTTTTAATATACATGCCGGACATAATCCAGATGGTAAAATAGCTTGCGGAGCCGTCGGACTAATAAAAGAGTCCACAGAATCCAGGAGGGTAAAGGATGAGGTTATACGGCTTTTGAAGGCAGAAGGGCATACCATATATGACTGCACCTGTGAAAATGGAATAAGCCAGGGGGATGTCCTATCAAGAATTGTAAAAAAGTGCAATTCTCATAAAGCTGATTTGGATATTTCTGTCCACTTTAATTCAGGAAGAAATGATTATGAAGGCGATATTTCTACAGGAGGCGTCGAAATATGGGTGTACAGCAAATCCTCAAAAGCTATCGGCGGGGCTAAAAGGATTTGCCATAAAGTTTCTGCATTAGGACTTAGAAACAGGGGCGTAAAGGTAAGCGCAGAGCTGTATTTTTTAAAGAAATCCGCTGCTCCAGCCATGTTAATTGAATGCTGCTTTGTGGATGACGCCGACGACGTCAAACAATATAATTATAAGCTTATGGCAAAAGCCATTGCAGAGGGCATTTTAAATAAAAAAATCTCCACTAAGACCGCTCTTCCAGAGGCTTCTATTTCTTCAGATAAAAAAAGGAATTTAAAATTAAAGTAACGAGCGGCTCCTTAAATATCAGATCAGGTCCA
>CATKYY010000166.1 GCA_949841225.1 uncultured Acetivibrio sp. | reverse complement strand
TACAGAGAAAGAGCTGCTTGCGCTTTGGAGATGTATATCGGCGGAGCTTTGGTGCAGTATTTTTTTGGGATATAACTGAAACTTTTGGGAAGAGAAAAAGAAAGTATGAAATTAGGAATATTATATGACTCTTGTGGAGGTAGCGTTGGCGGACAAGTTACGAAAAACCAGCAGATTATACATTTTTTTGCTAATCAAAAGGATGAGTTGAATTTGTGTGATGTTTATGGATTGGGAAGGCGGAAGCTGCTTCTATTATGGAAAAAATTAAGAGGATTCTGTAGAGAGAACGACACAATTATTCTTATATTGGGCATATATAATTTTCCTTATATTATAATGCTTTTGTACATGTTAATAAAAGAGCAGAAAATATTTTATTTATGTATTGGCGGCAATAACCACATCTATTTAAAAAAACATCCGATTGTAAGGCGCTTCTGTAAAATAATAACAGCTACTTATGCTGAGACAGAAAAGCATAGAA
Source organism: uncultured Acetivibrio sp. (assembly GCA_949841225.1). GTDB lineage: Bacteria > Bacillota > Clostridia > Lachnospirales > Lachnospiraceae > Velocimicrobium. Next base: position 4,414 of record CATKYY010000166.1, on the reverse strand, counting down.
AGGAAATGCAGGATATTGGGTTTAAAAATGTGAAGGTAATGCCCACTTGCAGAGATTTTAAAGAGTACGAAGCAGCGAAATGGAAACGAGGGAAAGAAGAACCTTTTTCCGTATGTACTTATTCGAGAGTTTGTGAAGAAAAAGGAATTGGGATTGCAATAGAAGCAGTAGAAAAAGCAAATCAGATATTAAAGAGAAAAGCATATGTCTTAACTGTGTATGGACCGGTTGCAAATGATTATAAGGAAGAGTTTTTTTCTTTATTGAAAAAATTTAAGGAAACTGTTCAATACAAGGGGTGCATAAATACAGATGAAGCATGCGATATTCTTAGCCAGCAGTATTTGCTGTTATTTCCGACGAAGCACAAGGGAGAGGGATTTCCATCCACTGTGTTAGAGGCGTATACAGCGGGACTTCCCATTATTGCCAGTAATCAAAATGCACTCCCGGATATAATTAAGGAAAATATAACAGGTTATGTTGTTTGCGAACCCTATGTGGATGAAATATCCAAACGGCTGGCGGAGATAGCGAATCATCCTGAATGTATTGATTCTATGAGAGAGCTTTGCATAGAAGAGGCAAAAAAATATGATACTCCTGTTATTTTAAAAAAATTAAGAGATGATATGGAGAGGGAAAATGGAAAATAGAGCGGCTATAATAGAATATTTAAATGGAAATAAATTTGATTCTGGAAAGATATTTACTTTTAATTTACTGGGATATAGTGGAAACCGTATGGCCTGTGTAGCGAATGAGATATTAAAGGATAAAAAGTCTTCCGTTGTGCATCTGGGGGCCTGCGATCATTTAGAATTGATTGCTAAGAAAAGAAAGGAGAATACATGGTGCCATGAGATACTGATGAATCATTCTGCCAGGGTGTTAGGTATTGATATTAATAAGGCGGCAGTTGATTATTGTGAAAAAGAAGGGATTCATAATATTATTTATGCAAATATGCTTACAGACCAGGCTGACATCAGGAAAAAAATGAAAATGGGGGGGTATTGGGATTACTTATTCGCAGGAGAGGTGCTGGAGCATATTGATAATCCGGTCGAGTTTTTAAAAATTATAAGAGAATCTTATGGCGATTTAATAGATAAATGTATTATTACTGTGCCGAATGCCTTTCGCTATAGTAATTTTAAATATGCGCTAAAGGGACAGGAAGGGATTAACAGCGACCACAGATATTGGTTTACGCCGTATACGCTTTGCAAGGTATGCAACCAGGCAGGAATCGAAGTGGAAGAGCTGTATTTAACGGATTGTTCTTTTGGAAGGTTACGGAAAGTGATAAAAAGGTTTTATCCTTCTCATCTGTTTTATGGGAACATAGTATTTGTTGGGAAATTTATTTAATTTCAGAGGAAGAAGGCTATTTCTAAAGGATATGGGAGGAAGTGATTTTGTAATGCTGGGTATGCTGCAGGCTTATAAAAAGGCCAGAAAAATATATTTGAAAACTGGAAGAAGGACAAAATTTTTAACATTTTTTAGTTTACTGTATTCTTGTCATCTAAGAGAAACCGTTAGCATAGGTGATGGAACTAAGCTGGGATATAATGGATTAGGGTGTGTTATTCATGATAACTGTATCATTGGAAGGCATTGCATAATAGCCCAAAATGTAACGCTTGGGGGAAGGAAGTTTCATGAAGGGGTGCCAAGATTAGAAGACTATGTTGAGGTAGGAGCAGGAGCCGTTATATTGGGCGGCGTCACAGTTGGAGAGCATTCTATTATAGGGGCAAACGCCGTAGTCTTAAAGGATGTGCCGCCATACTCAGTAGCAGCAGGGGTTCCTGCAAAAATAATCAGAACATTAAGAGACGAAAAAAGTGAAAATGGGGGGGTATTGGGACTAATCTATAGTGATTTAACAGACAAATGTATGATTAGGTTTATGCCTTATGCGCTCTGTATGGAAGGAGTGTAGGCATGGACGAAAAAGTAAGTATCGTGATACCAGTATACAACGGAAGGGCTACTATAAGACGCTGCATAGAAAGTATTATGGCTCAAACGTATGCAAATAAAGAAATTATAGTAGTTGATGATGGTTCAGAGGATAATTTTACAGATGAAATCAAGGGGTATCTTGGAGATATTCTCGTAATACGGCAGGAAAACAGGGGAGCGGCTATTGCGCGGAATACAGGGTTTGAAGCGGCGACAGGAAAATATATTATGTATATTGATTCGGATGATTATGTGTCTGACAATTATGTCGAGCGCTTGCTGGATACGTTAAAAGAGAATCATGCACAGTTTTGTTTAAGCGCGGTTGTGTATTGTGATGGAGAGAGAAAAACGGAATGGAAGCGGCAGTTACCCAAACGGATAAAAGGGAAACAAGCGATTATATCCTGCTTTTTAAGAAAAAAAATTGGAGTTAGCGTGTGGGGAGCAATTTATTTAAAAAGTTTTCTTATGGAAAATAAAATTCGTTTTACGCCAGGCCGTAAAAGCGAGGACACAGAATATAAATTTAAATGCTGTTTGTATGCTAAACGGGTAGCGTTTTGCAACGAGGCCTTCTATATGGTAGTGAATACGACAAACAGTATTTGTAATTCATACAGTGAGAAGTTTTTGGATTTATTTCTTGTAATGGAGGAAATTGAGAAATGTCTTGTAGAAACAGGCTGTATGGGTAAGCTTTTACGGCAGTGGAGGTATTTTTACTTGAGTAATGTATTGTGGCTGCTAGAATATGGAACGCGTTTTTACAAAGAAAGCAAAGGGGCATTTATATATAAAGTAAAAAGGAAAATGAAAATGAGTTTTTGGAAGTATCCGTTTAATTATACGAAAGGTTGGAAAGAAAAGGCGAAAATCCTGATGTTGCGCGTACATCCTTATTTCTATTGCTGTGCGTATTATTTTCGTACAGTAAAAAAGATGGCGGCGGGAAATAACGAATGATTTTATTTAATATGGAGGAAGGCTATGGGTTTATTAAAAAAAATAGCAAATCGGCTGCCAGGAGGCAGCGCATGGGAGAACTTTAAACATCAGATAAGGAAAGAACAGCAGTACCATATGTTAATGAAAAATAAAGCTATGGAGCCATACCGCCAATTCCTTATGAGGCCAAATGTAAAAAATGCATTTATTCAATATTTATTTGGCTGGAAGACGACGGATACCAAAAAATCCCTGAAGTACGTTTATGAAAACTGCGAGAAAATGATAGCCAGTCAGAAAAAGGATACGGTTGATGTAAATGGGATTAAGTTGAAGCTGCCTGGAAATATAGAGAGTATGGTTTCCTTTTGCTTTGAGTTTAGCGATATGCTACTGCCTTATATTTGTAGAGATTATTCTAAAATTAACTATATGTTTATCGAAGGGCCTTATGAATTAGGAAAGGTTTCGGTTAGCCCGGGAGACGTTGTCATTGATTGTGGAGCGAATATGGGGATTTTTTCCGCAGTAGCGGCTGCACGGGGGGGCAAATCTATGCTTTTGAGCCAGGCAAAAAAATAATAGATACCTATCTTCAGTATACGGCGGAACAAAATGGAAAGATTACTATAGTCCCATATGGTCTTTCTAATTATGTTGGAAAGGCTTCTTTTATTTTTTCTCAGGAAGCAATGACCGCCGGTTATATAGAAAAAAATGAGGGTGGGGACATTGATATTATGACGATAGACCGCTTTGTAGAGGAACAGGGATTATCGCGCGTGGATTTTATTAAATCAGATATTGAGGGCGAGGAGCGAAATATGCTGAGGGGAGCAAGCGAGACTTTAAAAAGGTTTTCTCCTAAGCTTTCGATTTGTAAGTATCATTTACCAGACGACCCAGAGGTATTGAAAAAAATTATTTTAGAGGCAAATCCTGATTATGTGATAAAAGAAAAATATATGAAATTATATGCGTATGTTCCTAAAAAAGGAAAGGATAAGATAAAAAAGAATGTATGAAAACGCGATTGTAGTGGGAAATGAATTTTATGAAATGGCAGCAGGAAAATGTTTTCTGGAAATGGAGAAGAAATATGGGATTAAAGTGCATTTTCTTTGTCTGGACAGATGGATTTACTCAAAACATGACTTTTCTTATGAGGATTATGAACACAGAGACAGAAGCTATTATACCTATATGAAGGCATTTCTTCCAATAATCTTTTATTTGAAGAAAAACTGCAAGAAGGATACGATATTTATTTTTACAGAAACGTATATTGGAAAGAAGACTTATTTGCTGCAGTTACTTATTATGCTGATGGGGGGGTATTTTATCAGAGAAGCAATAGGAGCAGGAGTTGGAAGTCTGGTAGAATTAGAAGGATTACCAGAAAAGAGTATTGTAGATTACATAAAGCCGGAGCGGTATTTTGTAAGTAATAAAAATCTAATTCGGGTAAAAAGTAAGAGGGCTTTAAAGACAT
>CATKYY010000165.1 GCA_949841225.1 uncultured Acetivibrio sp. | reverse complement strand
CTTGTACCGGCGAAGCACATTTTTTATTCTGGACGCCAGCTCCCTCGGGCGAAAGGGCTTAGCAACATAATCGTCCGCTCCCAAATCAAACCCCGTCACCACGCTATACTCATCGCCAGAAGCAGTCAAAAAAATTACCGGAATTTCCTTCTTTGCCTTAATCGCCCGGCAAACAACATAACCATTTCCATCCGGCAAAGAAACATCCAGCAAAACCAAATCAAAAGCCTTCTCCTCGATCCGCTCCAAAGCTTCCCGCTGCCCCATAGCCGCCTCCGCCTCATAACCTTCTCTCTGCAAAAACTCCCTCAAATTCTCCACAATCCCCCTGTCGTCCTCCACAATCAAAATCCTGGCCATCTTTTCCCTCCTCTTTGTAAATAAAACCGAACTCTACAGACCGCTACATCGTACCATAACTCCGCCGCCAACATTGACTTCCCTCACCCCATATGGTACACTAAACTACACTTAAACTCTAATACATACGATAAGGAGAAACCAACATGGATATATTCACCCTATTTACTCTTTCTGTAGGCCTATCTATGGATGCCTTCGCTGTATCCATTTGCAAAGGCCTGGCCTTAAAAAAGTTCTCTTTAAAAAACGGCGCCTTAATCGGCCTGTGGTTCGGCGGCTTTCAGGCTCTTATGCCTTTTATCGGCTATCTTTTAGGCATTCGGTTTAAAAGCCGTATCACGGCTATCGACCACTGGATTGCCTTTTTCCTTTTAGGCTTTATCGGTCTCAATATGATAAAAGAAGCTATGGCAAAAGAGGAGGAACCAGACGATGCTTCCCTTTCAGCCAAAAATATGCTTCCTCTTGCCATAGCTACCAGTATCGACGCCCTCGCCGTAGGCGTTACCTTTGCTTTCCTTTCCGTCCGTATCCTCCCTGCCGTAACCTTTATCGGCGCTATCACCTTTTTATTTTCCATTGCCGGAGTCAAAGCAGGAAACGTATTCGGAACCAGATACAAAGCAAAAGCAGAACTTGCTGGCGGCATTATTTTAATTTTACTTGGCGCTAAAATTTTAATGGAACATTTATTCTTTTAAAATATTTTTATCTGGACAACGCTTCAAAAACCATTACCGTCCGCGGCGGCATTACTACAGAATCCTTTTCTGCCGCTTTCCGCCCCTGGCGCTCTTTCCAGGTATTTACCGCGCAAACCCAGCGGAACTCCTTAGACAGCGGAGGCAGGATAACCTCTACTTCTTCCCAATAAGAATTAGCGGCGACGTAAACAATATCCGGCCTGCATTTTTCTTCCCGTCCGGCAAACATAACGCCAATATAGCGGTCGTAATCCATATACCCCCGGCTCCAAGGCGTGGTTCCATGAAAACTAATATCTGGAAAGCTCAAAACTCCGTCGCTTAAATTTTTCCGAAGCACCGGATGCTCTTTCCGAAACCGTATCATGTATTTAAAAAATTCAAACAGATTCTGATTCTTTTCCAACAGGTTCCAATCCAGCCAGGAAACCTCATTATCCTGGCAATATGGATTATTATTTCCAAACTGGGTATTACCAAACTCATCTCCGGCCAAAAGCATTGGCGTTCCCCGGCTGCATAAAAGAAGGGCGCAAGCGTTACGAGCCATCCGAAGGCGAAGCTTATTTATCTCTTCATCCTCCGTTTCTCCCTCTGTCCCACAATTCCAACTGTTATTGTCATCCGAACCGTCTGTATTATTCCATCCATTTTTCTCATTATGCTTTTCATTATAAGCATACAAGTCGTGTAAGGTAAAACCGTCATGACAGGTAATAAAATTAACAGAAGCATCCTGTCTTTCCAATGGGTCGTAAATATCATGAGAACCGGCAATCCGCATGGCCGCCGCCTTAGCCATCCCTCCGTCTCCCTTTAAGAACCGGCGTATATCATCCCTGTATCTTCCATTCCACTCTGCCCATCGGTTCCAGGATGGAAAATTCCCTACCTGGTATAATCCCCCTGCATCCCATGCTTCTGCAATCAGCTTTACATTGCCAAGAATCGGGTCAAAAGCCAAAGACTGTAAAAGCGGCGGCTTGCTCATTGACAGACCGTCTTCATTCCGGCTCATAATAGAAGCCAAATCAAAACGGAAACCGTTGATATGATAAGTTGTTACCCAGTATCTAAGACAGTCGATAATCATCTGTTGGACAATGGGATGATTGCAGTTCATCGTATTGCCGCAGCCGCTGAAATTATAATAATTGCCTTCTGGCGACAAAAGATAGTAAATATTGTTATCAAAGCCTTTAAAAGAAAAAAACGGTCCGTTTTCGTCTCCTTCTGCCGTATGATTAAAGACTACATCCAGATATACTTCTATTCCATGCCGGTTAAATTCCTGAATTAAATGCTTTAATTCATTTCCCTCCCGGTTATATTCGGTACTGGCGGCATAGCTGGTATTGGGCGCAAAAAAGCTGACTGTATTATACCCCCAGTAATTGTAAAGCTTTTCCCCATCCACCTCCCGGTAGTCCAGCATCTCGTCAAATTCAAATATAGGCATAAGCTCCACCGCATTGACGCCCAACTCCAAAAGATACGGCAGTTTTTCTAAAAGACCGGCAAAGGTACCCGGATTTTCCACTCCAGAGGAGCTATGATTTGTAAATCCCCGGACATGCAGCTCATAAATAATCAAATCCTGCATAGGAATGAGCGGATACCCTGTTGTTCCCCAGTCAAAATCATTTTTCACTACTCTGGCCTTGTAATGCTGTCCGCCAGGAGAAGGCACGCCCCAGACGCTTTGTCCTGTCACCGCCTTAGCATACGGATCTAAAAGGTATCTGGTTTTATCAAAAATCAGCCCCTTTTTCGGCTCATAAGGCCCGTCTACCCGGTATGCGTATTCAAATTCCTCTATATTCAGCTTAAATACAATCATAGAATAAACATTCCCAATCCGGTAATTTTCTGGAAAGGGCAATACTGCAAAAGGCTCCGAGGCAGTCCTTTTAAACAGCAAAAGTTCTATCCCTGTTGCCGTATGGGAATGTACTGTAAAATTAACCCCTCCAGGAATCGCCGTAGCCCCATTTACCTCATAAAATCCGGGGCGTACCTCAAATCCCCCTATCTTGTCCATCGGAATCAAATGGATAGCCCGGCTAACTCCTACGGTAGGAATCTCCTTCATCTGATCGTTTTCTTTATATCCCCTTGCTGTCCTCTCTATCTCCTGAGCCATAATTTACTCCATTTCTGCACGGCTTTTTTATATAGCAAGCTTGCGGATGCCGTACAGACGCAAGCTTGCAGATTGAAAGTTTTAATTTTCAACCCTTATCTCCTTCCCGGATACTCTGTATTTTTTCCGCCGCATCCCCCACGGCTGCATCTAAAAGAAAGCTTTTTCCTTTGTCTCCTCTTTCCAGATACCTTTCATGAAGCTCTTTTTTTGCGCGGATAATTTCTTCTAAAAGTTCGCTGGCGGAAACCAGGCTACAGCCCTGTCCCCGTATAATCACTTGCTCCAAACCATCCGATGTCGCTACTGTAATCTGATATTCCTTTGCGTTTTCATGGGCAAATTTTTCAATATATTGATCCGCCGTCTCGGCCTCTTTTGTATACACCACAAAAATATTATGATACTGGAGAACCTCCGTCCTATGCCCCTGCACCCGGTAAGCGTCAAAAACTATCATCAGATGGCCGCCTCTGCTTCCCTGATAATTTGATAAAATATCAATCAGCCTGCCTCTGGCTCCGTCAATATTAACCTGCGCCAGTTCTTTTAGCTCCTTCCAGGCAAAAATAATATTATAACCGTCTACCAAAAGATATTCTTCCTTTTTTTTGACGGGCCGATAGTTTCTAGTCTGAGAAGGCTGGTTTTCCTGTATTTTTTTGCGCCTCTTCCAGTTTTCTTTATTTCCCCGGTTTGCATAGAAGGTTTTCTCTATGATTTCATCAACCTCCTCTGTCCCCAACCAGATTTCCTTTTTTTTTAAAACGTCTTCTTTCAAAGAGGCTGCTTCCTTCTTTTCCTTTAACACGCTTTCCAAATGCATATAGGCCTTTACCTGATTCCATTCCACAGAAAATCCTGCTCCATGACTGCAAAATACAGAATCTGACGGATTTTCCAAATCCCGCTCCGCCTCATAGCCCTTTTGCACTATGACCTCCTTAGCATTCCGGCACGGCTCATAACCATGGAAGCTCAAAAACAGTCTGCCTTCTCCCTTGGTATAGGCAATAACCTCCTGCTGGTAATTTGCCATCGCTGCCGCCGGAGCCTTTCCCGTCAAAGCCGCCGTTTCCCCTTCGATTTCCGGGGACGAAAAATCAGCGCCCATCCGTTCCATATCTGCGATAGCCCGTCCAATAAAGACTTTCGGCATCTCCAGCCGGAAATCATAATAAGGCTCCAAAAGAACCGATTCCGCTTCCATCAGTCCTTGACGCACCGCCCGGTAAGTAGCCTGACGAAAATCTCCGCCTTCCGTATGCTTCAAATGCGCCTTTCCCGCGGCCAACGTAATCTTTATATCCGTAATAGCGGAACCTGTAAGAACGCCTCTGTGCTCTTTTTCCATCAAATGAGTCAAAATAAGCCGCTGCCAGTTTTTATCCAGCAAATCCTCGCTACATACAGAATCAAAAATAAGACCGCCGCCGGGCTCTAAAGGCTCTAAAATAAGATGCACCTCCGCATAATGCCGCAAAGGCTCAAAATGGCCTACGCCCTCCACCTTATCCGCAATGGTTTCCTTATATATGATACTTCCTTCTCCAAAAGAAATCTCTATGCCAAATCGATCTGAAATCAGGCGTTTCAGCACCTCCAACTGAACCCTTCCCATAAGCTCGACCTGAATTTCCTTCTGTTCCTCCTGCCACAAAACATGAAGCAGAGGCTCTTCCTCCTCAAGCTGGCGAAGCTTGGGAAGCAT
>CATKYY010000164.1 GCA_949841225.1 uncultured Acetivibrio sp. | reverse complement strand
TAATATAGATTTTAGTAACATAAGAAAATATTATGACACATTTAAAACAGATTATGAAACATTTAAAACTAATATTTCTAAGTATTCAGAGTTAAATGAAGCATTGAAAAATATAATATCAGCAACAGACGAATCTATTACAGAAAGGGCGAGCCTTAAGGTAACGTCTCTTTACGACCTGGCGGTAAAGGTAGGAATACCAGAGCCGACCGCCTTTGTAAAACGTTTTATTGATTACGAAAAGGAGGAATACCGCCCATGAAAAATAAACTGTTTGACTATATTGAACGGGATAATGTGATTTATAACCTGAGCGGACTGACAAAGCTGATATGCTTTATTTTCCTCACCTTTTCTGTTATGTTTTCCTATGATATACGGGTAATTCTGGGGGTTATGATTTTCTCGATTGTAATATTTAAGGCGTCGGAGCTCCAGTTTTCCCAAATCAGGCTGATGGTGTTTTATGTTATTTTGTTCCTTTCTATGAACTTTTTACTGACCTATTTATTCAGCCCTCAGTACGGCGTTGAGATTTATGGAACGGCTCACGAGCTGTTCCGCATAAACAGCCGTTATACCGTGACCCAGGAACAGCTTTTATATCAGGTCACGAAAATTTTGAAATACGCCTCGGTAGTGCCGTTGGGCATGATATTCCTTTTGACGACCAATCCAAGCGAGTTTGCAGCTTCTATTAACCGGATTGGTTTGAGTTATAAGGGCGCTTATGCCTTTTCTCTGACGCTGCGTTATTTTCCAGATATGATACGGAATTATCACGATATTGCTTTAGCTCAGCAGAGCCGGGGGCTGGATTTGTCTAAAAAAGAAAAAATAACGGTCCGGGTAAAAAATATTATGAATATCTGCGTGCCGCTGATTTTTTCAACGCTGGACAGAATTGAGCTGATTAGCAATGCGATGGATTTGCGCGGCTTTGGAAAAAAGAAAAAGAGAACCTGGTACGCGGCGAAGAGTCTGGGAAAGCCGGATGCAGCCGCCATGGTAATTTCCGGGCTTATTTTTGCAGTTTCCCTCGGCGTTACTTTTTTTGTAAACCATTCCAGGTTTTGGAATCCATTTATATAAAAGAAATTTATTATGAGAGAAAGAGAGGAAAAAACTATGAAACCTATTTTAGTGTTCCAGACGGATTTTACCTATGCAGAAGGAGCGGTAAGCTCTATGTACGGCGTAGTAAAATGTGTAGACAGAGAACTGGAGATTATGGATGGAACCCATGAGCTGCCTCAATATGATACCTGGAGCGCCAGCTACCGTTTGTATCAGAGCTTACAGTTCTGGCCGGAAGGTACTATTTATGTATCTGTAGTAGATCCGGGAGTAGGAACCAGCCGGCGGGCCTGCGTAGCGAAAACCGTAGACGGCTATTATATTGTTACGCCGGATAACGGCGCCCTGACCCATGTAAAGAATTTTATCGGTATAGAGGCTGTGAGAGAGATTGATGAAAGCGTAAACCGTCTCCGCGGCAAAGGAACCGAGGGCGTGGCTATCTTCCACGGAAGGGATTTATTCGGTTATACAGCCGCCCGTCTTGCCAGCGGAATTATTGACTTTGAGGGAGTAGGACCGGAATATCCGGTAGATGAAATTGTTTGTCATCCCCTTTTGGAGCCGTCCATAGAGCCAGGCTGTGTAAAGGGCATTTTTGAAATTAATGATCCGAATTTCGGAAATCTGTGGACCAATATTCCATTAAAGGACTTTTTTGAAGCAGGCTTTGCCTATGGCGATTATATCAATGCGGAAATTATGCATGAGGGAGAGACTGTATTTAAAGAAAAGGTTTTATTCCACCAAAGCTTTGGTTTTGCCCAAAAAGGCGATCCTATGATTTATAATAATGAGCTTATGAAGGTGGCGATGGCAGTAAGTCAGGGAAGCTTCTGCCAAAAGTATAATCTGGATTTTGGCCCGGATTGGACAGTTACATTTACAAAATAATTGCTTTTGGAAATTATAACAGGAGGGAATCCAAATGAAAAAGCTTTTTGAATTTAAAACAAAAACGATTGTAGCAACTGGATTGGGAGCGGCTCTTTTTATGCTGATGTTTATGTATATAAAAATCCCAACTGGTATACCGGAAACTGAAATTCAGACGGCATACGGCGTGGGCGCCTTTTTTGCCGCGCTGTTTGGGCCAATTGCCGGAGGCTTGATTGCTTTTATTGGCCACGCTCTGGCGGACAGTCTGCAGTACGGCTCCGTGTGGTGGAGCTGGGTAGTTGCCAGCGGCGTTACCTGCTTTGGTATCGGTCTCATTTATCCAAAGCTTAGAGTAGAAGAAGGCGAGTTTTCCATGAAGGATATGATTATTTATAATGTATGGCAGGTAATCTGTAATGCCTTCGCATGGATTTTAGTGGCTCCAATTTTAGATATTGTAGTTTACAGCGAGCCGACGAACCTGGTATTTACCCAGGGCGCAGTAGCAACTGTATGGAATTCTATTGCAGCGGGTGTTATTGGAACTCTGCTTTTGATGATTTATGCAAAAACACGTTCTAAAAAGGGAAGCTTGATGAAAGAAGATTAAAAAAAGGCCGGGAATCTGGAAAGAGATTCCTGGCTCTTTTTTCTGTCTTGGAGATATTTTTTATATGTTTTGATGTTATAGATAATTTTAATTTTTTGAATAATAAAAATGTCACAAAGTTTGTAAAAAATTTGTTTACTATGTAGGTAGTTATAAAATTTAAGTATGAGTTTACTTTATGGTAATAAATATTATGCATTTATCAACCATAGAAAAGGCATATAATATTACCAATAAAAAGTTCAATTAATAGATAGAGAATAAATGCTGATTTATATAAATAAAAGAAATTTAGAACGGAGTATAGCTTATGGATATGAAAAACAGATGCTGAAGTATGGAAAAATATTGTCAGGCGTAGAGTATAGGGATTCCTTATTTCGAGGTATCATATGCCGCGGCGATATAACAGGAAGGCGATGAATCAGCAGCTTTTTAATATTTTAGAGAAGAATGGCCTTACTGTTCCTGAGGGCGTGACCTTAAGATGTACAATAGACCCTGCGTCTTGCTATATAAAAATTTCTGATAATACAGGAGATAATCAGGACAGGCGTGGTTTGTATGAAAAAATGGAGGAGATCTTAAATAAGGGAGAGAATGGAAAGAGTCTTTATACACATATTATTCAATCCAGTTATATATCAAAAGAGCTTGAAAGCAGCCAGTATGTTTATGAAGGGCGTATTAAATTTGAATATTATCATAATATAAATGGTTTGAGCTATGGAATGAAGGGAGACCATAATGCAAATTTTTTGAGATATTGTAAAAAATATTATAGCGCATATGCAGAAAAAGCAGCAAAAGTCGGATTTGATGGATTTTTAGATATGGAGCTGTCGATTGATATTACTTCAAATGGTTTTAAGGATGCATTTCAAAATGTTAATTGGAGTGATGATGAAGATCCTTATATTGTCGGTCTTATAAGTGGAACAACATATAGTACTATTTAGAGAAAAAGTGAAGGAAGGGAGTAGAAACTATACTTGGAATACAAAGAAACCAGAAATATTATTTCTTTGATTTGCACATAATAAGGAGGGCATAAATATGCCGCGACTATGATGAAAGGTAGTGTTCCTATGGAAATGAAAAAAGTGAGTATCTCTGCAAAACGACAGATAACAATTCCTCAAAAGTATTTTATTATGTTGGGATTCGATACGGAAGCAGAGTGCATGGTACGCGGAAATGAACTGATTATCCGCCCTGCAAAAAAAAATACAGGCGGAGAATTTGCAGAACAGATATTGGCGGATCTGATTGAGCAAGGATATAGTGGCAATGAGCTGCTTCAGCGTTTTAAGCAGGCGCAAAGTCAAGTTCGTCCGGCTGTGGAGGAGATGATCGGGGAAGCAGAGAGAGCTGCCGTTTCAAAATCCGAATATGAATCCTATGATGATGTTTTTGGCGGAGAGGAGAAAAAATGACAGAGATTCGTTTTCTGCCTCCAGCAGCAAAATTCATAAAGAAACTGAAAGATAAAAAGCTGAAAAAGCTATATCAGGAGGCAGTTGATAAAATCCGGGAAGATTATGCAGTTGGTGAAGCTAAGACGGGGGATTTGTCCGGTGTGTATGGGTATGACATTTATTATAATAAGACAAATTATGAACTTGCATATACCGTGGAATATTTAGAGAATGTGGTGGTAGTCATAATTATGGCCGGAACAAGAGAAAACTTTTATGACCAGTTAAAGCAGTATATGAGGAAAATGTAATCTGGTAATAAGACCGCGGGTTGATATAAAATGCGAGCGAGTTTGCAAGACAATATTGGTTTTAAAACGGGAACATAAATGGAATAAAGTTGAAAAAGGCACAGAAAGAACAGCGAAAGAATGCCTTCTTTTAGTGACGATATTAAATTTAAAGCGGCTGGTAAAAGCAGTATAATGCTGCAGCTATCAGCCATTTTTAAAAGTAACTGCACAGTATTTTTGTAGCTTTATAGATATTTAATTACTGTGGAGGAAGTAAAGAATATTGCGGATTTTATAAGCACCAGGAACGGTGGAGATGGAGTCGTCAGAGAATTTATAGAGTGGATGATTGAACAGAGGTAAATTTGATTTAAAGTTTAGGCTTAATGTTTTATAAAAAATTCATAATTGACTTATACAATGAATTAGTATATACTGAAAACAGTTTAGTACCATACTAAATTACATCATAAGTTCAAATAACGATTTATCGAAAACGCCGTTTATAACGGCCCACAGTGAGTGGAAAGAAAACTGCTGCTTTTATGAGTAGCAGTTTTTTTGTGCTTAATTCTACAAAAAAAGATGCGGCAATAGTGAAAATATGGTAAAATTAAACAATATATCACAAAGGAGAAGTATATGAAACCAGATTATTATTTAGGATTGGATTTAGGGAGC
>CATKYY010000163.1 GCA_949841225.1 uncultured Acetivibrio sp. | reverse complement strand
TCTTATGAGAAAGCTGCCGGTTTACCATGGAATCCAAATTTTCCTGTATTATCTTCTTTGTCAGATATGGTATTATCTTTATCTGGTCTGCATACCGGAAAGCTGTAACGTCAAACCCGCAGTCATCAAATAATTTTTTATAATAATCCGTATGAAAATACCCAACCTCCAACGTTTTTTTTAATTGCCGAACCTCATATTCTTCCTTTTGTTCCTCTGTCCAGTATTGAGATTCCTGAATAAACTTCTGCCATCTGCGATAATCCTTTCCATACAGTAGCTCTAATGGTATAGTATTAGCTACCTTAGTCATACTCCCTCTAACGCAGTTAGGCATCTGTTTATAAACTGCCATCAATCTTTTTTGCAGGCTCATTTTCTTCCTCCCAGCCTTCTTCTATCTTTTTCTCTATCGTCTCACAGCATTTCATAAGGAACCTTTTCCTCTATAATATGCCGTGTATCATACACCACTTTATTTACTAATAATTCTTGCTGCTCCCTGATTTCCTTATGCCCCACCATAATAACAACCATATCTACCGCATCCAAAAACTGTTCTAAATTTTGAAATTGCCCTCTTGCCACAGTGTCTTTAATATATGGGTCATAAACCTTAATTCCTGAGCCTAAATGCCGTTTCATACAGTCCAGTAGTTGCAGCGTCGGACTTTCTCTTATATCATCTACATTTTCCTTATACGTCAGCCCATACAGTCCAACCCTTCCTGTATCCTTGATACCGTTTTTCTCCATTATTTCGTAAATACGATTCAATACATACTCTGGCATAGAATCATTAATCAGACGCGCTTCATGAATCAAATGAGCCAGTTCAGGATAATCTCCTACCAAAAACCACGGGTCTACGGATATGCAATGTCCGCCCACACCCGGCCCCGGCGAAAGAATATTTACCCTTGGATGCTTATTAGCAATCCGAATAATTTCATATACGTTCATACCCGCCGAATGACAAATTTTTGCCAGTTCATTAGCAAAAGCAATATTTATATCCCGATACGTATTCTCGATTACTTTTGTCATTTCTGCGCTTTTAATATCCGTCAGCACAATCTCTCCCTGACAAAATGTCTGGTAAATCTTCTGCACCTGTTCCGCTGTCTCCATACTGTCCGCTCCAATTGTCCGCGAATTATGTACCAGCTCATACAGCATATTCCCGGGGATAATCCGCTCCGGCGCATGCGCCAAATGAATATCTGTACCAACAGTATACCCAAATCTTTCTATCTGCGGTCTTATGTAACGGTCAATGGTTCCTGGCGAAACGGTAGATTCAATTACGATAACCGCGCCCTTGTCGCAAATTTCTACCACATTTTGAACTGCCCGGATTACATATTTGGCATCGATCTTTTTGCTCTTTTTATCATATGGCGTAGGCACAGCAATAATATAAATACCTGCTTTCTGGTATTCATAAGAAAACTCTATTCCTCCAGCAATTGCTTTCTGGTATAGCTCTTTTAGCCCTGCTTCCTCAAAAGTAATCTCTCCATTCTTTAAACAGTCCACTACTTCCGGCTTATAGTCTGTTCCCACTACCTGATTTCCATTGGCTGCCAGCATTAATGCCGTCGGCAGTCCGATATATCCCATTCCAATTACATTAATCGCCGTCGTCTTCATGTATCTTGTATGTTCCCTTCCTTATTTTTTCTTTTCATCAAGCTTTTTAAGAATTTTATCCGCCACAGTAACCGGTTGCATCTCAACTGGCACCGCATAATGTCTGCCCTGCTTCACTTCTTCTTTCGCCTGTATCATAGCCTTTTGTATAGCTTGTACGCGGTTTTCGCAAACAATGTAGCGGCCAAAACTATAAAAGAATTGTTTCATCTGCTCCTGATATTCTCCATCTACAATAATAATAATTGGCTTTTGGCGCCCGCTTTCATAATATATCTTCCCCGGAATCTGCGTTCCTCTCCTATTACAGACGCAAACTATAACGTCTGCCTGTTCTTCCATTTTTTTCATTTCCTTAGAATCTAACCGCGGATAATATTCTATAAATGGGCTTTCCATCTTGTCCTCACCGCTGCCGCAAACTACCAAAGGAACCCTGAAAGAATCCGCAGCCTGAAATAAATTTGACAGATTGCGTACTCTGGAATGATAATCGCCAAAATAACCAATGGTAATATCCGCCCTCTTTTCCTTCTTAGCAGCAAGCCCGTCTTCTGCTTCCATACATGCCTGCACCGTATAGCACATCTTACTTTTTTCATTTGGATACAGTTGTTGCTGCTTTTTTAAAGTAAACGGCGACGTATATACTACTACCGAAGCTTTCTCCAGCAACCGTTTCTCTTCTCTTTTCATCCTTGCCTTTTTTATATGCCCGCAGCTTGCAGTAATATCATCATACATAGGGTCTCCCCAATACTGCACCCACGGAATCCCGCCGCCAGCCCTTTTCCACATCTCATATCCAAATAAATGGGCTGACTTCGGGTCAGAAGAAGATAAAATTACATCATAAGCGCTTACATCTATTTTTAAATTTCTTATTTGCCTTACATTAACCTTCTGCATGTCATACAAGTTCAGAATAGAAAAAACATTCTTTATTTGTGCCCTGCACCACCTTTTTAACCGTCCTGTTTGTATCTTTGTTTTTTTATCTGCAAAAACGTCTTTCGATAATTCAGACCCTTTTTTCCTTGCTCTGAATCTTTCATACCAGGGATTCGGCGTAACAAAAAAACGATAATTCAATATACCGTCCAGCTCTGTCACAGACTCATCGTAACGGATACTTTTTTTGTTTTTCTCTAAAGAACAGGTATCTACCTTATGTCCCTGTGCCAGAAGGCCGTATATTACTCCGCGGTTTCTTATATTGGCAGAACAATTAACCTCTAAAGAATCCATTGTTATAAATAGTATTTTCATAAAAACCTCTTATTACCGTCATACTTTGCTTTTCTTCCCAAAGGAACTGTTTTTTTAATTTATTACAAGAGTCATTAAATCTATCTTCCTCTATCCCGCAATAATATTCATATAATCTTTCCGAAAAAAGAGGCTCTTTCGGATCCAGGGCAATTCCGACTCCATATTTCTCTGCCAATTTTGCTTTAAATGTTCCCGGTTCTACTATTTGGGGGATATGGTAAAATATTCCGTCATAAAACTTATTGGAAACAGCATATTTCGTTTCCATATTTACTGTGTAACAATTATTTATAATATCTGCTTTTTTCAACAGCGCCGCTTTATCCGCATTATCATAGCTTCCATAGAAATATACATTTTTCAGGCTGTTTTGACGAACATAACTCTTAAATTTTAAAAGCTCTGTTCCATCTCCATAAAACAAAAGGCGGAATCTTCCATCCTGGCTCAGCTTTCTGATAAGCTCCGACTGCTGCTGAAAATACCGAACCACTCCCAGCCATACAACATTTATCATCTTTCCATTTGCAGACCTAAATTTTCTATTTACCTCCTCATCGTATCCAGATACATTATGCAGCAAAACATAGTCCTTGTTCTTTGGCAAAAAACTACAAAATCCTTTGGAAGAAATAACTGTAAGCGCAGCGGCTTCAATTACTCTTTTCTCTTCCAGAAAAAATGGTAAAATTCTCTCATAACTATAATCTCGAATGTCAAAAAGATACTTTCCTGAATATTCACGAATTAATTTTTCTGCTATCAGCATCCCCGATAGCGTAGATAAAATAATTAATTTCTCATACCTCCTTTTGTCAAGCATCCTAATCAGCCATCTGCGAAAAAACATAAAATCTTTTAGCTTTCTTATCTTACTTTTTTTTAATACAGAATATCTATTATATGGAATATATCTTTTACAATCATATCTGGTATTTGACCTGTTCCAAAATAAAACCTCATATTCCATGCTGTCTTTCTTAAGAATATCCTCATATTTTTTTAGATATGGACAATATTTCAAATCACCCACAAAGATTATTCCAATCAACAAATATTCCTCCTTATCTTTTCTTATACAGTTTTAAAAAATAGCCTGTAGTCTATGCCTGTTTGTATAAAGCCAGCATAAGCATATACGAAAGCATAAGCAGTAAAAAGAACGATAACTATGCTCTTTGCTATAACCCTGTTATTTCTAAAGGTAATCATGCTTTTATAATATTTCTTATTACAAAACCGATCCAAAATCAGCGGAATTAATATAATGGAATACACATTAAAAAATGCAGATACCCGATAGCAAATAAACGTATGCTCGCTTAAAAGTATCATGGCCATGACATTAACAAAGCTGCAATTTATAAATAAATTTTCCAGCTTGTCCAGTTTTTTATAACATAGCTTTGCTGCAATAAACATACCAATCACTACCCAAAGCCTGGGGTCTAAAAGCGAAAGAGGATAACCATAAATCTCGCTATTTACATAGGTATAAAATCTTGCATAAAACTCATGTAAATTTAATAATTCAAATACTTTCAATGCTATCCAATCTGCTCCGATAAAATATATAACCCCCATACCTCCTAAAATGCAGCCGATAGCGAAAAATAATCCTATCCTTACATTAACCAGGAAGTATAGAATAAGAACAATCCATGCAGTCTGGTGAAATAATGATGCCAGAAAAACTGTAAAGCAAAATTTCAAAAGCTTTCTTTGATATGCGTAAGTAATGCTTAAAGCTGAAATAGAAATAGCCACTGCGCTCCTTGACGCATGCATATCAAATTGAAAAAACAACGGCAGAAACAATAGCAACGACAGACTCTTATACGGCGAATACCTTTGTATAAACCTGGTAATGCACGATATACTAATAAGGTTCATTGCCGCAATAACTCCCTGCGCCGGAAGATGCAGGAAATTCACTATATAGTACAAAATACAGTATCCAAGCTCCATATTCGTGCTGTTGTGAAATATTTCTCCTATAGTGTCTATATAAGCGCCCCTTGACAGATAAGCAAA
>CATKYY010000162.1 GCA_949841225.1 uncultured Acetivibrio sp. | reverse complement strand
TTTTAAAGGAAGAAGAGCTTACCAATGATTCTCTGATGGAGGCAGTAAACGAGGTCTACAATAACCGGGAGTCCTATCATGAGGCCATGGAAAAAAGCTCTATGAACCATGCTATTGATACTATCGTGGGCCTGATTAAGGAAATCGGCAAATAAGCTTAAAAAAGCAGAGAACGGATTATACCGCTCTCTGCTTTTTCTTATCCTGTAATATAGCAGGCGCTTATTTACCTTTTATAAACTGGAATGGTACAAATAGTCCTCCTGCTCCTTTGTAAGAGAATCTATTTTCTTTCCAAGGAACGCAAGCTTTCTGCCTGCTACCTCACGGTCAACCTCTTTTGGAACATCAATCAGCTTTTCTGTCAGCTCTTTTCCATGCTCTACCAGATATTTTGCGCTCAATGCCTGGATAGCAAAGCTCATATCCATAATCTCTGCCGGATGTCCGTCCCCAGCAGCCAGATTTACCAGACGTCCTTCTGCCAGAAGATATACCCATTTATCCTCCGCCAGCTTATAGCCCATAATATTCTTTCTCTGCTCTGCCTTTTCCAACGCCATTTCTTCCAGGCCCTTTACATCCACCTCTACATCAAAATGGCCTGCGTTACACATAATAGCGCCATTTTTCATAAGGGCAAAGTCCTTCTTTGTAATAACCTGGCAGCACCCTGTTACTGTTACAAAGAAATCTCCTACTTTAGCGGCCTCCTGCATCTCCATAACCTCAAAGCCGTCCATAACAGCCTCAATCGCTTTAATTGGGTCAATTTCTGTCACCACAACTCTGGCTCCCAGACCCTTAGCCCTCATAGCAACGCCCTTACCGCACCAGCCATAGCCTGCTACTACAACAACCTTACCTGCTACAATTAAGTTGGTAGTACGGCAAATTCCATCCCATACAGACTGTCCGGTTCCATAACGGTTGTCAAAGAAATGCTTGCAATCCGCATTGTTTACCAATACCATTGGGAATTCCAGCTCTCCCTTTTTTGCCATCGTCATAAGGCGGATAATCCCTGTTGTCGTCTCTTCACAGCCGCCAATTACATAAGAAAGCTTATCCTTCATATCTGTATGGAGCATATGCACCAAATCGCCGCCATCGTCTATAATTATGTTGCAGTTATTCTCCAATACATGGGAAATATGGGTATTATACTCCTCAGCCGTAGCATTGTACCAGGCATGAACCTCCAATCCCGCCTTTACCAAAGCCGCTGCAATATCATCCTGCGTGGACAATGGGTTGCTTCCCGTAATGTACATTTCAGCCCCTCCGGCTGCCAACACCTTGCAAAGATAAGCAGTTTTAGCCTCCAAGTGGATAGAAAGCGCTATCCGCACGCCCTTAAACGGCTGTTCTTTAGAAAATTCCTCTTCCAGGCTACGAAGCAACGGGCAGTTCCTCTTTACCCATTCAATCTTATGCTCTCCTGATTCCGCCAGATTAATATCCCTAATTTCGCTGCTCATTTTTTAACCTCATTTCTGCGCGGCTTTTTGTCATATCAAGCCTGTGGATGCCGCGCAGACACAAGCTTGTAGATGGAATATCTTAATTTTCAAAAATATTCAGACGCGCTGTCTGTTTTCGTAAATAAGTATAACATAGAACAGGTTAAATATCCAGCTTCATATCGCCATACTTAATCCATTTATTTTTCCGCATAAACTCAGAAACTACATAAGCTAAAAAACCAGGAGCTAAAAAATGCATAATTAAAATAAGAATCATGGTTTTTACCGGCCCTTCTACTGGCGCCATTGTCTGATAGGCCATAATCTGGCCTACCAGCCCAGAAGTTCCCATGCCGGAGCCTACCGCATTATTAGTCATTTTCAAAATACAAGTAGACGCCGGGCCCAGAACTGCGCTGGACAATATCGCGGGAAGCCAGATAAGCGGCCTCCTTACAATATTCGGAACCTGGAGCATACTGGTTCCAAGTCCCTGCGCCAAAAGGCCGCCCATCTTGTTTTCCCGGTAGCTTGCCACCGCGAACCCAACCATATTCGCGCAACATCCAACCGTTGCCGCTCCTGCTGCGATTCCAGATAAATTTAAAATAACGCCCAGAGCAGCCGAGCTTATCGGCAACGTCAAAATCATCCCCATAAGCACGGATACAACAATTCCCATAACAAAAGGCCACTGTTCAGTCCCCCATTGTATCATCTCGCCCAGCTTTACCATAAAAGCCGAAATCGGCGGCCCTGCCAAAAGCCCTACAACGCTTCCCGCCACGATAGAAACCATCGGAGTCAATAAAATATCTATCTTTGTTTTTCCTGAAACCAGATGCCCGGCCTCAATTCCTATGTACGCTCCAATAAAAGCCCCCAGCGGCTCTCCCGGTCCTGACAGGGTGATAACTCCATCTACTAAAACAGCTCCTGCTAAAATCTTACTGGCAAACGCCCCCACCATTCCTGCTGTCGCCGCAGACAGGATAACCAACGGACTTTCCTTCAGTTTTACGGCCATACCGCAGCCAATGCCCGCTCCTGTCACTGCCGCCGCTACCTTTCCCATTGTATAAAGGCTGTTCCCCAGCTCTCCTCCAATTAAAAGCCCAATCTGCTGAATAATCGTTCCAATAATCAATGTGGCAAACAGACCGGAAGCCATACCGCTCAGCCCGTCTACAAAAATACGGTTTACTATTTTTTTCATACAATATCCTCTCTTCCCAAAATCATTCTGTCTTGTTTACTGTCTTGTCAGAAGCTTTATCTATCATATCACACTTAAAAAAAATTACAACTACTTTTTTTATTGATTTTCTGTATTTTGCAGACTTGCTGGCTGCAAAATGCGGAAAATCAACCTTTTTCTTTGAAATAGTTGCATAGCCTGCTGCTGTCAGTATATAATAGTTAAAACTTAAATAGCTTTCGAGCCTAAATATTTCATAATTTGGAAGGAGATTTCATATGTTTCGATTATGGGGGAAAATCTGGAAGGATACGCGCTTAGTAAAAGATATGGTAGTCTGTAATAACGACCCGGATTTAAACCGCACCCGAAAAATATTTGATGCTATCGACAAGCTTTGTTATGAATTTGACCTGTCCCGGCCACTTTGGCTGGAACACACTGTCGCAGATTTTAAAAAACATGATAAGACCCGGTTTACTCAGGATAATTTTATTGATTCCATTGATTTTGACTATCTGGAAATTCAGGTGATTGAAGAAGACGATTAAGGCGCGGAAGGCAGCGCAGGAATGGAGTTAAAAATGAAAAAATTGCGGCGTTTTTTATTTTCTGCCGTTTCTCTCTTATTCTTTTCTTTCTGGCTGTCAGGCTGCAATGTACCTGACGTACTTTCGCCTCTTGAAGAAAAAGAAACGCAGGAAACTGCCAAACAGGACAAACCAACAAACAGCAAAAAAACATTTATTACAGAAAAAACAGAAGACGTTGCCGCCCCGGCTGGCGGCCCCAAAAAGGAAGGAGCAGAAGCTATGGCCAAAAACTATGAAGCTTATTTTTCTATTTCTGAAATTACCGATGACATTTTTAACCGGATACAGGGAAAATCTTATCCAAAGGACTGCCCTCTTGAACTGAATACCCTCCGTTATATAACGGTCGCTTATGTTAATTTTGATGGGGATGTCTGCGAAGGCGAGCTTATTGTAAATAAAGAAATCGCAGAAGATATAATTTCTATCTTTCAACAGCTTTTTAAGGAAAGATACCCTATTGAATCCATCCGCCTGATTGACGATTACGACGCAAATGACGATTCCTCTATGGCCGCCAATAATTCCAGCGCCTTTTGTTACCGGGTTATAAGCGGCACCAACGAGCTGTCCAATCACAGCTTTGGACTGGCTGTTGATATTAACCCGCTTTATAACCCCTACATTAAAAGCAATGGCCAGGTACTTCCGGCAGAAGCGGAGGCCTTTGCAGACCGTACTCTTTCCAACCCTTATTACATTACCCCAGAGGATGTATGCGTACGCATTTTTAAAGAACATGGTTTTTCTTGGGGAGGCGACTGGAAAAGCTCCAGGGACTACCAACATTTTGAGTATACTCCTTAATGACGGAAAAAACCCTTTTTCTTTTTCTCCTTTGCCTTAGCAATTTCTGTTGCGGCTGCCTCCTGGCGGCCTTTTTGAATTTCCCGGATTATTTCATCCAGGCGGCGGTATCTTTCCTCATCTCTTTCTTCTTTATCCCTCGCCAGATAATCCATCTCCTTTAATACTTGCTCTGATACAGTATCTCCTATGTTCTGGCAAAGCTCTTCATTATTATTGCGAATTACCTCGCCTATTATCTCTCCCATAATCTCCCTGAACTGCTGCATTTTTTCCTGGGACGACATTTCTGCTACTACTGTCTCTGCTCCGCTGCTGTCATTTTTTGCCTTTACAAGGGACAATGGACGTACCTTGTCTGTTTTTGCTTCTAAAGACTTTTCTTCTTTTTCATCGTTCATTCCTTCTATTTCCATTTTTATAGCTCTTAACTGAAATCCCTTGTCCTTTAAGAGCTTTATTTTCTCCAGTACTTTAATCTCCTGTTCTCTGTAGTAACGGTGTCCCATTTCATTTCTAGGAATTTTAAGGTCCAGCTCTTCCTCCCAGTAACGCAGAGCATGCGCCTCTACATCAAGGAGCTTCGCCGCGTCGGAAATCATATATCTTACCTCATTCATTACCTATGTACCTCCGTTATCTCAATATTCTATAAATAATTGTAAATATTTTACATAAACTACATTATACGAAGTGAAACCCTCTTTGCAACAAAAATTTATCGACAGTTTTTTTCTGTTCTGTCATATATTGCAGGATTTTCACTAATAAGGTATAATCTTAAAAAGAAGGTAAAAATAGTATTCATGCAGAAGGGGATTTATATTTTATGATGAAAATTAATATTTACTATGGAGGCCGCGGCCTAATTGAAGACTCCACCATTTATGTTATCAATAAAATTACAGAGGTTTTGGAGGAGCTTCGGGTCGAAGTGAGTCGATATAATTTATATGAGGATAAACAGGGAATTTCTACCCTTCCAAGAACCTTAAAGGACT
>CATKYY010000161.1 GCA_949841225.1 uncultured Acetivibrio sp. | reverse complement strand
ATCTCCAAAGAACCTTTTTCAATTTTCCGAATCACAATACTTGCTCCTTCCATTTCTCTTAACCAGGCAGATATTTGCAAAACTTTATAATTACCTGTCCTTAGCCAGAAGTTCTTTCTATATCTATAACTCCCTCAATTCCCCGCAGCTTCTTCACTACCGTCTTTAAATGCTCTACGCTCTTAATCTCAAAACCTACGTTAATTGTAGCTGTTCCCTGTTTAGAGGTACGGACATTCATAGACGTCATGTCTATTTTATTTTCCGTAAACGTTTTGGAAATATCTGCCAAAACGCCCATCCGGTTCGTAGTAAAAATTTTAATCTCCGCCTCATAAAAATCTTTCTTCTGTTCCATTTCAGGAACGCTCCACTCTGCTTCAATCAGGCGAACGCGATCCTCCTCCGGCAGATTCATCATATTTACGCAATCCGTACGGTGAATAGATACGCCTCTCCCTCTGGTGACAAATCCCACGATTTCGTCCCCTGGCACCGGACTACAGCACTTGGAAAAGCGTACTGCCAGATCGTTCACTCCATTTACCATAATACCGCTTTTTGACTTGGCGACGGCAGGCTTATTTTCTTTAATCTCTGAAAGAGTCTCTAGTACCTTTTCATCCGTAATTTTCTTTTTCTGGGTCTTTTTATATTCCTCCTGGAGGCGGTTTACAACCTGCCCCTCCTTAAGTCCCCCATGGCCGATGGCCGCCAGCAAAGAATCCCAGTCCCGGAAACCGTATTTTACCAGGCAAACACGCATAAAATCCGGTCTTAGCAAGTCGCTCAACACAATATTTTTTGTCTTACAATAGTTTGACAAAAGCTCTTTTCCACGGGTTATGTTGTCCTCTTTCAGCTCTGTCTTAAACCACTGGTTAATTTTATTTTTTGCCTGAGTGCTCTTTACCAAACCCAGCCAGTCGCGGCTTGGCCCCTTGGAATTCTGGGAAGTAATGATTTCGATTCTATCGCCGTTCTGGATTACATAATCAATCGTCACCAGACGCCCGTTTACCCTGGCCCCCACCATCTTATTACCTACCGCGCTGTGAATGCTGTAAGCAAAATCAATCGGCGTCGAACCGTTCGGCAGACTTTTCACGTCCCCTGTCGGCGTAAAGCAGTAAACGCTTTCTGCAAACAAATCCAGATCGCTTTTTAAAAGGCTCAGAAATTCCTTATTATCGGACATATCTCTTTGCCACTCCAAAATCTGCTTCAGCCAGTTAAGCTTTTCCTCCTCGCTGTCCGCCGATTTTCTTCCGTCGACTCCCTCTTTGTATTTCCAATGGGCGGCGATGCCATATTCTGCCGTCCGGTGCATCTCAAAGGTACGAATCTGTATTTCAAAGGGCTGCCCGGTAGGGCCTATCAGAGTCGTATGGAGAGACTGGTACATATTCGGTTTCGGCATAGCGATGTAATCCTTAAATCTTCCCGGAATCGGCGTATACATCTCATGAATAACGCCCAGCGCCGCATAGCAGTCCTTTACGCTCTCTACAAGAATCCTCACGGCAAACAGGTCGTAAATCTGCTCCAGGGTCTTGTTCTGGTTTACCATCTTTTTATAAATACTGAAAAAGTGCTTAACTCTGCCGTCAATCTTAGCTTCAATCCCTGCGCCGTATACATGCTCCGCAACCTCTGCCTGTATTGCTCTTATAAACGTCTCCCTGTCGGTTTTGCGTATCTCTATTTTTTCCGTCAGCTCTTTATATACCTCCGGCTCCAGATATTTCAAGGATAAGTCGTCCAGCTCTATCTTAATTTTGGAAATTCCAAGCCTTTGGGCAATCGGGGCATAAATATCCATCGTTTCCCTTGCTTTTTCCTTCTGCTTCTGAGGCTTCATATACTGAAGCGTACGCATATTGTGAAGACGGTCCGCCAGCTTAATCAAAATTACCCGTATATCCTTCGCCATAGCAAGGAACATCTTTCTTAAATTCTCTGCCTGAATCTCCAGCTTATCCGAAGAATAATTTAACTGGGTCAGCTTTGTAACGCCGTCCACTAAAAGAGCTATTTCCGAACCGAACTCCTCCGTCAGCTCTTCTACCGTAAATACCGTATCCTCTACCACATCATGAAGAAGGCCGGCTACGATGGTTTCCTTATCCAGCTCCAGCTCCGCCAGAATAATGCATACGCAAATCGGGTGGATAATATACGGCTCCCCAGATTTTCGTTTCTGCTCTTTATGGGCGTTATAAGCAAGCTGATATGCCTTTTCAACTATAGACAAATCCTCCGACGGATGATACCCCCGAATCGTAGCTATCAGCTGTTCATAAAGCGCCTCCGGCTCTGTAAAATCCTCCGGCACCTTCGGTCTTTCATAACCATTTTCAATTGTTTCAATAGAGCCGGTTTCAATTCCATTTCCCTGAAACTCCATAGCCTCACCCCTTGCATAATCTGTATATTATTATAGATTATAAATTTATTCCCCCCAAAAATCAACCCCTCCCTTTCGGGTATTTTTACATTCTACAGGCCTTCTCCTGAAACGGCGACTGCTTCCCCCAGAGAAAAGGAATAGATATAGCGTTCCTTCACCTTTTTCCCTGTTAGCTGCTCCAAAGCCATCTGATAATAATTCAGCTGCGTTTTATATTTCTGAACCAAATCCCCGGCCTCTGTTACCCGGTCCGTTTTATAATCCAGCAGCACCAGTCCCTCTGGCTCTTCAAAAAAACAGTCGATAACCCCCTGTACCAATACTGTCTCTTCGCTTTCCAGCTCCGGCTGAACCATATTTGCAGGAAGCCCGATAACAAAAGGCTGCTCCCGCCTTAGCTGATGTTTCCCTTCCGCCTCCTTAAGCCTCCTGCCAAGAGGGGACTCAAAAAAAGCAATCAGCTTTTTATAGCTTATCATCTTCCTTTCTTCCATGGTAATTTTTCCTGCCGCCTCCAGCCGGGACAACTCTTTTCCAAGCCCCGCCTTTTCTAAACCAAGAAAGGATATATTTTCCATAACTCTGTGGTAAACCGTCCCTCTATGACTTCCGGTGGCCTCTTTCTCCTCTTTTGCAAAGGCTGGCACATAAGCTTCCTTTTCCTCCAGATTCTCCAAAAGCCGCCCCTCCTCTTCCTCCTGCCGGGACAGCCGTTTCAGTTCTGAAACCGTAAGCTTTGATTTTATTTTTCCTTCCTCTGAATAAGGATACTGGTAGTTTAAGCACGCCTCGGCCCTTGCTTTCATCTCTTCATTCCATACCTCTTCGGTTTCCAGCGACAAAAGCCTTTCCCTTCTGGCTTCTCCTCCAATCTGGGAAAATACCGTCTGAAAGGTCAGCTCCTCTTCCGTTATGTATTTTACCAGGTAATCCGCCCCTTCTTTCTCCGACGCCTCCCGCCATGTATAAATTCTTGGCATAATTAAATCCAAATAGCTTCTGGCTCCCGCCCGCTGAGAAAATAAAAGCGCCTTTCCCTGCCGCCACTTTTCTTCTGCCTTTTCAAACTCCCTCACGCACCCGGTCAAAATCAGCTTTTCTCTGGCGCGGGTCATTGCAACGTAAAGGACCCTCAGCTCCTCTCCCATATTTTCTAATTCGGCCTTCCGCTTAATTACCTGCTTTAACAGCGTCGGCGACTTGGTTCTTTGGATGCTGTCAATATAATCCGGCCCGATTCCCAAATCCGGGTGGAGCAAAATCCGTTCTCTGGTATCCTGCTTATTAAAGCTCTTTCCCATACCTGCTAAAAATACAACCGGAAATTCCAGCCCTTTGCTTTTATGAATACTCATAATCACCGCCGCCGTTTGATGCTCCAAAAGGGACTCTGCTTCGCCAAAATCCACCTCGTACTTGTGGAGTCTTTCTATATACCGGTTGAACTGGAACAATCCTCCATAACTGGTTTTCTCAAAATCAGCTCCTTTTTTCAAAAGCATATCCAGGTTTTTGCAACGGACGGCTCCCCCTGGCAACGCTTTTACATAATGATAATAACCCGTCTTTTTATAAATTACTGTTAAAAGCTCATAAATCCCCACCACAGGAACCAACTTCCTAAGCTCTCCCAGTAAGGTTAAAAACCGCCGCCCCTTTTCTCCTGTTTCCAGTAAAAGACACTCGTACAGCTCTTTTTCAGGCTCCAGACACCGCAAGGCCGCCAGCTCTTCATCTGTAAAGCCTCCAATATAGGAGCGCAGAACCGCCGCTAAAGGAATGTCCTGCCTAGGATTATCAATAATTAAAAGAAAATTTAATATTGTTACTACCTCAACGGCCGAAAAATATCCGGTGGTAGTTGCCGCTCTGGCAGGTACGCCCTCCTCCTTCAATACGGCCGCCAGCTCTTCCGACCAGCCTTTCATCGAGCGCAAAAGAACCGCCATATCCTTATAAGGAATTCCCTGCTCCTTGTGAAGCTCTTTCATTCTTTGTGCAATAATTTTCCCCTCCAGCTCTCTGTCTGAAACCTCCTCTGAAGACTGGGCAAGCAGAATTTCGCAGTTCTCCGATTCCTTTTCCTCCTCGTCTTCTCTTCCTGGATACAGCGCCGCCGCTTCATCATAAACAATATTTCCCAAGTCCTTTTTCATAATCCCAAAGAAAATATAATTGACAGCTCCCAATACGCTCTTCCTGCTGCGGAAATTCTTTTTTAAATCCACTCTTACATAAGCCCCTTCCTCCTGATAGGACTCAAATTTCCTCATAAAAAGCTCCGGCCTTGCCAAACGGAATTTATAAATGCTCTGCTTTACATCCCCCACCATAAACACATTCGGATGCCCGAACTTTTCCTTCGATATACTGTTTAGCAGGGTTTCCTGCACCAGATTGCTGTCCTGGTACTCGTCGATAAGAATTTCATCATAATAATGGCTCAGCTCTACAGCCGTCTGGGTCGGACGGATGCCATCCTCTTCTCCTTCCGGCTCCTTCACCAGAATTTTCAAGGCATAATGCTCTAAATCATTAAAATCCAGAAACCTTCTCTCTATCTTTTTTTCCTGATAAGAATCCATAAATTTAAGGGTCATATCAATCAGGGCGTTTACTGCCGGGCCGGCCTCTTTCATATCTTCTACCATAGCCTCCTCCGGCTGAAAATAATAC
>CATKYY010000160.1 GCA_949841225.1 uncultured Acetivibrio sp. | reverse complement strand
CCAGTCGTCAAAAATAAGGACAAAGCTGAATATGATTATGCGGATGACAGAAAACGACAAAAAACAGGCAGATTTGCAGAGACAGGAGCTTCAGCAGATTGTGTCTGATATATCTCATCAGTTGAAAACGCCGATTTCTAACGTTTTAATGTACAGCGATACATTAGAGGCTAGCGAAGCTTTGGGGGAAGAAGAGCGTTATTTTCTTTTTATTATGCAAAATCAGGTTAGGAAATTGGAATTTTTGATTCAATCCCTGGTGAAAATGTCGCGTTTGGAAAACCATATGCTGATTATGAAAAAGGAAATGGCCTCCCTTTTCCCAACCATTTCTAAAGCAGTTTCCTCAATACTTTCGGCAGCAGATAAAAAAGGGCTGGATATAGAGGTGCATTGCCCGGAGGGGTTGCGCCTTTTTTTTGATGCAAAGTGGACAGAGGAGGCTATTTTTAATGTGTTGGATAATGCTGTGAAGTACACGCCAAAGGGAGGAAGAATTTTAATTATGGCAGAGCCGCTGCAAATTTATACCCGAATTCAGATTATAGATACAGGGATAGGAATATTTCCAGAGCATCAGTGCGATATTTTTAAACGGTTTTATAAAGAAAGCAGAGTACATGGAGAGCCTGGCGTAGGGCTTGGCCTGTATCTTGCCAGAGAAATTTTAGAAAAGCAGGGAGGATATATTACAGTAAGCTCCCGACCGGAGGAAGGAAGCAGTTTTTCTCTTTTTTTACCGAATAAGGCGTAACAAAAGGTTGCAAAATTGACATCTTTTTTTCTTGCTATGAGAGGATTTTGAAACATTGTGGCGTTAAGATGGTCTTATATAAGATACAGGTAATTGTGAAGATTGATAATATTTTGCTTTATCTGAAATTTCTGCAGGTTTGGCTTTCCTGTACGCCCTATGGTTTTGGAAATCCCGGACGGCTTATCATTAGCCTAAAAGGGATTTTTCAAACCATAGGGCGTACAGGAAAGTCAAACCGACAGAAATTTTAGATAAAGCAAAATATTGTAAATTTCCACAGCCGTTTATATGCAAAATAGGAAAGGAAGAGATGCGATGAGTATTTTAAAGGTGCAGGGGTTAAGGAAGTATTATAATAATGGCGCAACGGTGGTAAAGGCTTTGGATGGCGTAGATTTGGCTGTGGAGCAGGGAAGCTTTACGGCAGTAGTTGGCTCCAGCGGCAGTGGAAAATCTACGCTTTTGCATATTTTAGGGGGGCTTGATACGCCTACCCAAGGAAGCGTGAATGTTGCAGGAAGGGAATTGTCACAAATGGATGACAATGCGCTGACAATTTTTAGACGCAGGCAGATTGGATTTATCTTTCAGTCCTATAATTTAATTCCTATGTTAAATGCATATGAAAATATTATATTGCCAATGGAGCTTGATGGGAATAAGGTAGATGAAGCCTTTATTCTGGAAATTGCCGGGATGATTGGCATGGAAAAGAAGCTGGATCGTATGCCGAACCAGATGTCGGGAGGCGAACAGCAGAGGATTGCCATTGCCAGGGCTTTGGCCGCGAAGCCGTCTATTCTTTTAGCCGACGAGCCGACAGGGAATTTGGACAGCCGTACCAGTCAGGATGTCCTTGGGCTTTTAAAAAGTATGGGAGAGCATTTTTTGCAGACAATTATTATGATTACCCACAATGAGGGAATTGCGCAGCTTGCAGAAAATATTGTCCGTCTGGAGGATGGGAAGATTGTAGAAAGCAGGTGGGATTGATGGGAATGGATAAAAATAATAACCGGGCTGTGATTTACAAACTGGCAAAGAGGGAACAAAGAGCCAACCGGACCAGAAATTTTTATAATGGTTTAACGATTGCTCTTTCCACGGCTTTGGTATTTGCTTTTATTTTATATTTGTTCGGAAGCCAGGAGGAAAAGCTTAGGGAGCTGGAAGGAAGTACCCAGGTTTCTTATGAGAATATCGCATTATCTCAGGCAGAGCTATTAAAACAGGATTCCCGGATTAAATGGATTGGGCTGGAGATATATGTAGGCAGAGGGAAGGTAGGAAATACCCGCCTGAGCGTTTTCTGGCAGGATGAAAGGTTTATGGAAAAGGACAGGATTGCCTATGTGGGAAAGCTTCCGGCCGGCGATAATGAAATTATGGTTCCCCAGGAATATGTGGAAAAAAACGGGAATATGCAGCCGGGCGATACAGCAGCGCTGGACTTAGGTGATAAAGTAGTTAGAGATTATAAGATTGCAGCTATTTCAACCAATCCCTCTAAAACTCAAAACAGTCAGCATATTTATGTTTCTCTGCCTTGCGCTATGAAAATGAAGGGGGGCGGAGAGGAGAGAGTAACGGCGAGCGTAAATATGGAGGGCGCTGTAGATATGAGCCTGAAAGAAGCAGAGGAGCAAGCGGCGGTAATTGCTGAAAAAGCAGGAATTGAAAAGGAGCAGGTTAAGGTGGATACTGGCTTTTTTATGCAGTCGGGGTTATCCAGACTTACAACAGGGGATGTAGCTACGCTTGGCTTAGTCGTTTTGCTGATATTAGTGGCGGCGGGTATTGTTGTTCACAGCATTTTATATATTTCTGTTACTGGAAAGGTTCGAGAATATGGACAGATGAGAACCATTGGTATGACAAAAAAACAGGTGAAAAGCTTGATTTTTCAGGAAGGAATTGGGCTGGCATTAAAGGGAAGCGTTTTTGGGCTTTTGCCTGGAGGACTGATGGGTTATGCCCTGGCGCCTGGAGGCTTTGATGTTTTCAATTTTTTAGCTGCCGCCATTGTTTGTGTATTTTTGTCTGTGCTATTTGTAAGTATTTCAATTAGAAAACCAGGGGAAATTGCTGCGTGTGCTTCTCCAGTGGAGGCGTTGGAATACACGGGCTATACAGGAGAGAGGAGGCAAAGGCTAAAATCCAGGCTTACCCCAGAGCACTTAGCGGTTCTTAATTTAAAAAGGAATAGGAAGAAAAGCGCCTGGACCATGTGTTCTATGATTTTGGCCGGAGTGCTGCTTGGGACTATTGCTACTTATGTTGTATCCTATGACCCGGCGGCAAGTGTGGAAATTTCTTTTCCAGAAGGAGAATATCAGCTGGTATTGACGGAACAGGGCGGTTTTGGCGGGGATATAAGCCTAGATGGTAAGATGAAGCAACAATCTCTTTTGCAGGCGGAGGATTTTATGGGAGAGGAATTGCAGACAGAGATTAAGAGGATAGAAGGGGTAAAAAAGGTAAAGCCCTGGCGCTACCTAGCGGCCTCGACAACGTTATTTGATGGTGAAGAACATGCAATAGGAATCAACGGGATTTCAGAAAGTGATTTTGAACTTTTAAAAGAAATGGGATATGAAGGACCAGATTCCTATGAGGAGCTCACAAAGAAGCCAGGGCTTATTATAACAAATGATTACCAGAGACAGCTTCAGGAGAATCCCTTGTCAATAGGAGATGAGGTGCCAATGGCGTTTTATGATAAGGATGGGAAAAAAAGGGAGGTTAAGCTTCCTGTAGTTGCCATAGTGAACTACAACTCCTGGGCAGATAAGAACAGAACAGTACGGCTGCCCCTTTCTCTTTTAGGAAGCTCTTTTATGATGCCAAATGCCGTTATGGATGAATGGACGGGTATAGACACTATTTATGGCTGCGAGGTTGCGGTAGAATCAGAGAAATCAAAAGCAGTGGGGGAGGCGCTGGAAGAGCTGTATGGTCTGGAGGAAAATTTATATCTTGCTTCTAAAGCAGAAAACAGGGCGTTTTATGAGAAGGAATATTTTCCAACTCAAATTATAATGTATACTTTGGCAGGCTTTATTATGGTATTTGGAATTATTAATCTGGTGAATACCATTCTGAGCAATTTGTATTCCAGAAGGAAAGAGCTTGGTATTTTACAGGCTCTTGGCATGACAACAGGACAGCTTAAAAGAATGATTGGAAGAGAAACTTTAAGCTATACGGGAGCTTCTGCGCTTTGCACCTTGATTTTCGGCAGCGGATTAGGCTATGCTTTGGTGATGGCGCAGATACAAATGGGTATGAACATGGTATATGCTTATCCATGGCTTCCGGTGGTTTTGTACCTTCTGGCAATGTTTTTGATACAATGGGGATTCACTGATTATGGAGTGAAATTTTTGCAGAAGGAGAGCTTTGTAGAAAGAATAAAAACACTTTAAGTTCACAACAGAAAAAGGCTGTTTTACAGCAGGCGGGTTTATTTCATAGTAAAAATCTCCGAAGGATTATAATGAAGGTGTAAAATTGGAAATTAATATTTTTAATTGTGAGATTTGCGCCTGCGCGTTGCTTAGTTCAAACTCGTTGAGGCGCAGAAGCAACACAGGAATGGAGTTAAATAGGTTAAATAATCATTAGAAGGGAGATTGATGTTATGATGACAATCAGCGGTGCTACGGACGCAAGAAACAGTATACAGACGGGACGTCTGGCTGTGAATGGGAAAAAGGATTCTGTCAGCGAGGGCCTTCAAAGCCAGATAGCGAATGCACAGAAGAAGCTGCAGGAGCTTTCCTCCAATGAAGATATGTCAATGGAAGAAAAAATGAAAGAAAGGCAGGAAATCCAGAAGGAGATTGCCAGCCTGAACCAGCAGCTAAGACAGCGCCAGATAGAAAAAAGGAAGGAAGAGCAGGCAAAGGGAACATCTATGGATGATATGCTGGGCGGAAACCGGAAGGAAGGAGCCATAAAAGCAGGAGGAAAGAGTGGAAGCGGTTTATCCCAGGCAAGTATGCGGGCGATGATTTCTGCGGATTCCTCAATAAAGCAAGCACAGACGCAAGATAGCGTCGTTACAAAGATGGAAGGAAAGGCGGGCGTGCTGGAAGCGGAAATGAAACAGGATGCAGGCAGAGGAACCAGTATAGAAGGAAAAGCAGAGGAACTGGCTGATATTCAACAAAAGGCGCAGACGGCGGCTTCTGCCCAGGCATCCTCTATTGCAAATGCAAAACAGGAGATAGAAGGGGCTTCTGTAACAGAGCAGACAGAGGGAAAAAAAGCTGACCGCCTTCAGTTTGAGGAAGAGGGCGGAATGGTGCAAGGCAAAGGTATAAGGCTGGCATGCAGGGCGGCACGTCAAACTGCCAATCGGGCGGTGTCCGTTCTTGCAGG
>CATKYY010000159.1 GCA_949841225.1 uncultured Acetivibrio sp. | reverse complement strand
ATATTCTGGTGATTAAGACGGGAACTGGTATGGCGATGGCAGTGGCGGCGGCGCTGGATGCCATTCATTTCCATGAGATTGTGGGGTGCATTGCCGGGGATGATACGATTATGTGTGCGGCCAGAAGCGTGGATGACACGATTCTGGTGATGGACAAGATTCGGAAATTGATAGAAGAGGCGGAGGATTGAAAAAAGCGATTGGATCGTTAAAATACAGCTGGTCTGTGGTGTAGGGCGCAAGATGAGAAAGGAGGTATTTGGATGCTTTTGGATTTGCAGGTGAAGAACCTGGCTTTGATTGAGAAGGCGGCGGTTTCATTTTCGGAGGGACTGAATATTCTGACAGGAGAGACGGGAGCCGGGAAATCGATTATTATTGGTTCGGTGAATATGGCTTTAGGGGGGAAGGCGTCTAAGGACATGATACGCCAGGGGGCGGATTATGCTTTGGTAGAACTGACCTTTCACATAGAGGAAAAGGTAACGCTGGACAAGCTTCGGAATATGGATATTCCAATGGAAGAAGACGGACAGGTGATTATATCCCGCCGTCTGAAGGGAAGCCGGGCAGTAAGCAAGGTAAATGGGGAAACGGTGACCGGCGGTTTTTTAAAGGAGCTGGCGCGGGTTTTGATTGATATTCATGGACAGCATGAACACCAGTCTCTTTTGTATAAATCCAAGCATTTGGATATTTTAGACCGCTATGGAAAAGAAAAAACTGAAGCGCTGAAAAAAGAGATTCGCGTCTATTATGGAGAATATGCAAGGCTTTGCAGCGAGATTGCTGAAAATACCATACCAGAGGAGGAGCGTTTACGGGAACTTTCTTTTATGGAATATGAAAAAAAAGAACTGGAGGAGGCGGACGTAAAAGAGGGAGAGGAAGAGCTTTTGGAGCAGGAGTTTTCCAGATTATCCAACGGCGAAGCAATTATGGAGGGAATGGCTCTGGTTTACCATCTGACAGGGGAAGGCCCGGAATCAGCGGCAGAAACCCTGGGAAGGGCAGTGCGCCAGTTTAGCAGGCTGTCTGAATTGGACGAAGGGATTGGCGGATTTGCTTCCAGACTGATGGAGCTGGAGAGCCTTTTAAATGATTTTAACAGAGATATTTCGGAATATATGGATGATTTTGTTTTTGATGAAAAGCTTTTGCGGGAAACAGAGGAACGTTTAAACCGGATTCACGGACTGATGGCAAAATATGGCGGTTCTTATGAAAGAGTACAAGAGTATTATCAAAATTTGAAGAATAAGCTGGAGAAATATGCGGATTATGAAAGGTATAAGGAGAAGCTGGAGACAGAAAAAGCGGAAGTAGAAAAAAAGCTTTTACATTTATGCGAGAAACTTTCTGATTTACGGAAAAAGAATGCAAAAATGCTAAAAGAAGCCATAACGGTGGCGTTGGAGGAGCTGAATTTTCTTCAGGTACAGTTTGACATTGAATTCAGGAAGCTGGAGAGATTAACTGCAGACGGTTTTGACGAGGTAGAATTTATGGTATCCACAAATCCGGGAGAGGAGAAAAAACCGTTAGGAAAAGTAGCATCCGGCGGCGAGCTTTCCCGGATTATGTTGGCAATTAAATCCGTTTTGGCAGACAAGGATACCGTAGATACTTTGATTTTTGATGAAATTGATACGGGAATCAGCGGAAGAACCGCTCAAAAGGTATCGGAAAAGCTGTCGGCGATTTCAAAGAGCCATCAAGTAATTTCTATTACCCATCTGCCGCAGATTGCATCTATGGCAGATGAACATTATCTGATTGAAAAGCATAGAGAGGGCGAGACGACGAAAACCCAAATTCATTGCTTAAAAGAAGAGGAATCCGTACTGGAGCTTGCCCGGATGCTTGGCGGGGTACAAATAACGGAAGCTGTGATTCACAGCGCCAGGGAAATGAAGCAGTTGGCTTCTGGATTAAAATAAGATTATTTTTAAGAAAAAAAGGTATACTAAGACAGTGGTAATTGGAAGCAATTACGCTGTCTTTTTTATTTTATAGGAAATTGCGTCCTATAAAATAAAACCCTCCGGGAGGATGCGCACTCCGCGCAAAGGAAGATGGCTGCTGTCCCAGCCGCGCTCCGGCGCGAGAGTCCAGCGAGCCGGACTCTTTGTTTATAGGAAATTGTGTCCTATAAAACAAAACCCTTCGGGGGATAGACAGACAAATAG
The DNA here is from genome assembly GCA_949841225.1 of uncultured Acetivibrio sp. Classification (GTDB taxonomy): domain Bacteria; phylum Bacillota; class Clostridia; order Lachnospirales; family Lachnospiraceae; genus Velocimicrobium. The sequence continues at coordinate 3,136 of CATKYY010000159.1, read as the reverse complement.
ATAGAAAAGAGGCTGGATATGAAAAGAGCAGTTCAATATCGAAGATGGCTGATAGCGGCGCTGGCGCTTAATTTAGCCGCCATTGTATTTTTATATTATAAAAAAATTGACAGCCAGATTCCCAATCGGCTGTTGGTATTTGAAAATGGAGAGGTGGAGTTAAATTATAATCTTCCAATCTCCGGCGAATGGGAAGAGGAAGAGGTTAAGGTTTTTAACAATCAAAAAAGCTTTAATTTTCGCGAACCTATCCGAATGCAGCTAAAGGAACAGGGAAGCTATAAAATGAGCCTGAAGCTTTTCGGATTAATACATTGGAAAAATATGGAAATCCATGTAATTAGGAAGGAAAAGCTGATTCCAGGTGGAATTCCTATTGGTATCTATGTGAAAACAGACGGGCTTTTAGTTTTGGGGACGGGTCAGGTGACTGGGGAAGACGGATTAAATTATGAGCCTTCTTTGAATATTGTAAAGACCGGGGACTATATAGAAACAGTGAATGAAAAAAAGATAGAGGAAACCTCTGCATTTAAAGAGATGGTAGAGAATTCCAAGGGTAAGGAAATAACCCTTGGGATACGGCGAAACAAAGAACGGATGAAAGTGAAAATAAAGCCGGTAAGAGGGAATGAAGGGGAATACAAGCTGGGAATTTGGGTTCGCCAGGATACCCAGGGAATAGGAACTCTTACTTACTATACGCCAGAAGGAGATTTTGGCGCGTTAGGGCACGGTATTACAGATTCTGATACTGGAGAATTAATAGAAATTGAGGAAGGGAATATTTATCAAGCCAATATTATTAATATTGTAAAGGGGAAGCAGGGACAGCCGGGAGAGCTGGTAGGTTATATTAACCGGAGCAATGCGGCTATGCTTGGCGAGCTGGAAAAAAATACGCCTTGTGGAATTTTTGGGAAAAATGCAGAAATAGAAAAAAAAGAGGCATATTATGAACCTATGGAGATTGCTTTGAAGCAGGAAGTGAAGGTAGGGAAAGCCAGTATTTTGTGTCAGATCGACGGAGAATTAAAGGAGTATGAGATACAAATTGAAAAGCTTCGCTACAATATGGAAAATGCAAATAAGGGAATGGTAATCCGGGTAACGGACGAGGAACTTCTTAAGAAAACCAGCGGGATTGTACAGGGAATGAGCGGAAGTCCTATTTTGCAAAATGGGAAGCTGGTAGGGGCTGTAACCCATGTATTGGTTCAAAATAGCGCGAAAGGATATGGGATTTTTATAGAAAATATGGTGGAATATTGAGGAAAAAAAGGGCTGGTATTTTCTGAGGAATTCTAATTTATCTTGTCGAATCTAAAATACCAAAACTAAAAATAGGGACTTGAAATATAGAATAAGGCGAGATATAATTCATTATGGTAATATTTTACAAACCACTAAAATAAAAAAACAAAGGATACTATCGAATAAGTAAAATATTTACTATTTTTAGAGGGAACAGGGGAAAAGATGCCGATAAATAACTAAATTGAGAAGGCGGGAGGTTAAAATATGTCGAAGATTAATGTAGCTATCGCAGACGATAATGAAAAAATGGTTAGTTTATTGACAGGTATCTTAACAGAAGACAAAGACATTGAAGTGGTTGGAACTGCATCAGATGGTATGAAGGCTGTGAACATTATTCGGGAAAAAGCGCCGGATGTTGTGTTATTGGACTTGATTATGCCCAAGCTAGATGGATTAGGGGTAATGGAACGGATCAAGCACAATGAGAATGAAGGAAAGACCCCCGCGTTTATTGTGGTGACGGCGATTGGGCAGGATACGGTTACAGAGAGCGCTTTCGCGGCGGGGGCAGACTATTATCTTATGAAACCCTTTGATTCCAGGGTGTTGCTTTCCAGAGTAAAAAGCCTTCAAAGGGAGGAAAGCGTAAAAGGGGAAGAGACCTCTAAGGTTACTTTGCGGGCAAATAAGGAAAATTATAAGGAAAGAAACCTAGAGGCAGATGTAACAAACATTATACATGAAATAGGAGTACCGGCGCATATTAAAGGGTATCAGTATTTAAGAGACGCCATTATGATGTCTGTAGATGATGGAGAAATGCTGAATTCCATAACAAAGCTTTTATACCCGTCGATTGCCAAGAGGCATAAGACTACGCCAAGCCGTGTGGAAAGAGCTATCCGCCACGCCATTGAGGTAGCCTGGAGCCGCGGAAAGATGGATACCATTGACGAACTTTTTGGGTATACGGTCAGTAATGGAAAAGGAAAACCTACAAATTCAGAATTTGTGGCGCTGATAGCAGATAAAATCCGGTTGGAGTATAAATTAAACCGATAGTCTCCAGTATGGAAAAAGGAAATAAAAATAATTTTTTACTTTCATAAACCTCCTGTATATTGTATAATGATACTTAGTAAAAATACATACAGGAGGGCTTTTCATGAAAAAGATACTTTTTGCTGCTTCGGAAGCGGTACCATTTATCAAAACAGGAGGTCTGGCTGATGTTGCTGGCACCCTGCCGAAGTATTTTAACAAAGAAGAGTATGATGTTAGGGTAATGCTGCCGAAATACCTGGCAATCCCACAGGAATATAAGGAAAAGATGGAATATAAGACACATTTTTATATGGATCTTGCGTGGAGGAGCCAGTATGTTGGAATTTTGGAAATGGAGTATGAGGGCGTGCATTTCTATTTCCTTGACAATGAATATTATTTTGCCGGTTCTAAGCCGTATGGGTATATCCACGAGGATATTGAAAAATTTGCGTTTTTCAGCCGCGCCGTGCTGTCCGCGCTGCCTCTCATTGATTTCCGCCCGGATATTATCCATTGTCATGACTGGCAAACCGGCCTGATTCCGGTATACCTCCATGACACCTTCGGTATAGGACAGTTTTATCAGGGAATTAAAAGCATTATGACTATACACAATTTAAAATTCCAGGGGATTTGGAATCTGAAGAAGGTAATGGACATTACAGGCCTTAGTTCTTATTATTTCGCTCCAGATAAGTTGGAAGCTTATGGAGACGCCAATTATCTGAAAGGCGGAATCGTTTATGCAGACCAAGTTACAACGGTAAGCGATTCCTATGCGGAAGAGATAAAGATGCCATTTTACGGCGAAGGGCTGGACGGACTTATG
>CATKYY010000158.1 GCA_949841225.1 uncultured Acetivibrio sp. | reverse complement strand
TCCAGAAAAATACTGTCTGAAAGCTCCCCCTGGAGCATATTAAACAAAGTCTCCTTTATCCTGTCGGTTGTCGGCCTGGTAGAAAGTCCCTTCGGCGTTATCAGCGGAACTCTCTTTGCAATTCCTGCAATCACTCTCATACGCCCTCATCTCACCTAAAAATATTCAATCATTATCCAGTATATTGCAAAGCTGCCAATATTTCAATAAAAAATTAAAAAGAACAGGGAAATTATCCATTTCCCTGTTCCAAAACCTGCGGCATCTATTGCCCTGCCATCTTTTTCTCCTGCTCTGCGATCATTTTCTTAACCATCATACCGCCGACGCTTCCGTTCTGGCGCGCTGTTAAATCGCCGTTATACCCCTGTGTTAATGGCACTCCAAGCTCTGATGCTACCTCAAATTTAAACTTATCCATAGCCGCCTTTGCCTCTGGTACCTCAACTCTGTTTTTGCTAGACATAATAAACTCCTCCATTTCTTATTCCATAGAAAATGTTTCTTTGAAATAATTGATTTTGTTGTTTGTTACGTCTTTATTATTTGTGGCTGCCTGTTTTTTTACTCATGAAATGGTTTCCAAATTATTTAAAAATTGCATTTTTCAATGTCCTCTTTTGTAACCTGGCTCAACTGCTCCAGCGTAGGGGCTTCATAGCTTACCAACCGGTTCGCCTGATTTACCATGATTTTCTCAAAAAGATTCCGTATGCCCCTGGCATTCCCAAACCGCCGGAAAGCTTTCTCGTCAAACTCCAAAAGCCGCTTCTTTACAAAAGCTTTTCCCTCCTCATCCAGCCGGATACTGGCTTTTCCTGCCATAGAGTCCAGTATTTCCATCAATTCTTCAATAGTATAATCGGCAAAATCAATAAATTTATTAAATCGGGACACCAAACCTGTATTAGAAGTCAAAAATTCCCGCATTTCTTTCCGGTATCCCGCCACAATTACCACCAAATCATCCCGATGGTCCTCCATTACCTTTACCAGCGTGTCAATAGCCTCCCCGCCAAAATCATTCTGTACATTGTTCCCGGCCAAAGCATAGGCTTCGTCAATAAAGAGCACGCCGCCGATAGCTCTGTCCGTTACCTCCTTTACCTTAATAGCCGTTTGCCCTACATAGCCTGCCACCAGGCCGGAGCGGTCTGTTTCTACCAGATTTCCCTTCGATAAAATCCCCAGCTCCTTGTAAATCTTTGCCACAAGGCGGGCTACCGTAGTTTTCCCGGTTCCCGGTTCTCCCGCAAACACCATATGATAAGACATTTCCATGGCTGGAAGATGGAAGCTTTCCCTCATTTTCCGAACTTTAATCAGGTTAATCAAAGAATTAATCTCGGTTTTTACCTCTTTTAAGCCTACCAAACCGTTAAGCTCTTCCAAATACTCCTCCAGCCTGGATTCCTTTGCTTCCTCTCTTTCCTCTCTATCCTCTGCCTCTGTTTCTTCCGGCTTTTCCTCTATTTCCCAAAGCCTTTCCTTCATAGGAGGCGGGGTCTCTTTCTGAACAGAGTCTCCGCCTCCGGCTGCCAGGCCCGCCCTGGCCTGCCTGTCCTCTTCCTTTATTTTTTGCAGCTCCTCTTCAAAGCAGTCGCTGCTTATTTTCCGAAATATATAACGGGGATTAATCAGCTCCTGAGCCTTTTCCTGGTTCAAAAAGGTTGATACATTTCCATAATAACGCTGGATAAACCCGTTACTCTCATTATCTCTTTTATCATCCAGATTAGCCATGCTTAAAAGGATATTTAAAAAATTATCAAAAAAATAGGCGGAAATAGCCGATTTCTGCTCCATATCCCTTACGCCGCAAAGCTGCAAAAGAATCGGCGGCGCATCCAGCACCTTCTTCAGCGTTTTTGTTATTTCCCTGTTTTCTTCTTCCCATAAGTTCAAATCAATCATTTTATTTTTTGGAAGATCCTGGATAAACTCTCTTTCCTTTTCCTCAAAACGGTCGCACTCCAGTGCAAAGCTGATTAACACAGCCTGCAGGTACAAATCCAAAAACTCCTGGACAGAATGCTTTAATACCTGCCTGGGCCGTTTCCAATACCCCTCCTCGTCCAACAGCCTGCAGTACGCTGCCAGACGGTCATAATTTTTTCTGGCAAGCCCCAAAAGGGTTTCATTTGAATAAGATGCCATAATAAACGTTCTCCTCTCACAAACTTAAATCGGTTCCATAGGACCAAAGCTTTTCCCGAAGCCCTGCATGCTTCTTAAAAATCAGTCCTATATCCTTTTCCTTTATTTTTTTAGCGGCCTTTGCCGCCTCCTTTAAAATCCAGGCGTCGTTAAAAATATCCGCCGCCTTAAATTCCAGCATGCCGCTCTGCCGCAGCCCAAATAAATCTCCCGGCCCCCGAAGCTTAAGATCCTCCCCGGCAATATAAAAACCGTCGTTGGACTGGTTTAAAATCTCCAGCCGTTTTTTCGTCTCTTTATTTTCTGCATTGCTCATCAATATACAATAGGACTGTTCCTTTCCCCGTCCTACCCGTCCCCGAAGCTGATGAAGCTGAGCCAAGCCGAAGCGTTCTGCATTTTCCACCATCATAACCGTCGCATTCGGCACGTCCACGCCAACCTCTACGACGGTAGTAGAAACTAAAACCTGTATTCTTCCAGAAGCAAACCGCTCCATAATTTCATTTTTTTCTTTTGCCTTCATCTTTCCATGGAGGTATTCTACCACAACATAGGGCGGAAGTACAATCCTTAACTGTTCTGTATAATCAATTACATTTTCTGCCTCGATTTCCTCGCTCTCCTCTACCATAGGACAGATAATATATGCCTGCCTGCCCTTGGAAACCTCCTTTTCAATGAAGCGGTACGCCGTAGGGCGGTAGCTTTCATTTACCACGCAGTTTTTTATGGGAAGGCGGTTTGACGGAAGCTCGTCCAAAACAGACAAATCCAAATCCCCGTAAAGAATAATGGCTAAAGTTCTGGGAATCGGCGTAGCGCTCATAACCAGAATATGAGGTTCTTCTCCTTTCTCCGCTAAAAGCTGCCTTTGCCGCACGCCAAACCGATGCTGCTCGTCGGTAATAACCAGCCCCAGCCTGCAATACTCCGCTTTTTCCTGGATTAAAGCGTGAGTTCCAATCACAATATCAATTTCCTGGCTCTTTAAACCGGCGTAAATCTCCCTTTTCTCCTTTGCCCCTGTAGAACCGCATAAAAGAGCCGTATGTACAGAAAATGGCAAAAGAAGCCTTTGTACCGTCTCAAAATGCTGCCGCGCCAATACCTCCGTAGGCACCATAAAAGCTCCCTGAAACCCATTTTTTACGGCCATTAAAAGAGCTAATACCGCTAAAATCGTTTTCCCGGAGCCTACGTCTCCCTGAATCAAGCGGTTTGCCACCCCGCCGCTTAAAAAATCCTTCTGAAGCTCTTCCCACACCTTTTTCTGCGCCCTTGTAAGCTGATAAGGCAGACTATGCTCCAGCTCCCTGCACTCCTTGGCTTCCTTCATAGGAAAACAGCTTTTTTTCTTTTCCTTATCCCGTTTTAGCTGCCCCATCGCCAGGGAAAAAAGAAAAAATTCATCAAAAACAATCCTTTTCCTGGCCTCCTCCATGCTGCTTCTGTTTTTCGGGAAATGCATTTCCCGAAGAGCCTCCTTCCGGCCTGCCAGCCCATATTCCCGGCGTATTTCCAAAGGAAGGTATTCCTCGAGCTTTGTCTCTTTTAAAGCCTGTCCCGCCGCCTTTGCCACCATATGGTTTGTAAGACCCTGGGTCAGGGGATAAACCGGCTGCAACAAATTTTTCCGGTTATAATACTCTTCCTTTGTCAGAAGCCTTGGCTGCTCCAGAACAAAATTCCCATTCCTTCTGGAAACCAATCCCCGAAACAAATATCTTGTTCCAGGCTTTATTGTATTCTTTAAAAAAGGCATATTAAACCAGGTCAGAATCACATCGCCGCTTGTATCCCTGGCCCGGCCGGACAGGATGGTAAGCCCCCGCGCCTTTTTCACAGCAAGGGCGGCAACCAGGGAAACCTCCACAACAGCCGTCTCGCCGGGCTGCAGCCGGGCTGCAGGTATAATTTCCCCATAAGTTTCATAATTCCTTGGATAATGCTCTAAAAGCTCCTCCACAGTAAATATGCCAAGCTTTGCAAAAAGTTTTTCTGTCTTTTCGCCAACGCCTTTGATTGAACAAATCCTGTCCTTTCCCTCCATAGGTTTCCAAAACCTCCAGTAAATTCAAGAAGAGTCCGCTTCGCGAACTCTTTCTTTTGCGTATTTTTTCTCTTAAGTATCTATTCCGCCGATAAAATATAATAATAAATCGGCTGCCCGCCCCAGTTTACTTCTACTTCTACCTCCGGGTATTCTTCTGTAATCCGCTCAGCCAGCCGTTCCGCCTGAGCCTCCTCTACATCCGCGCCATAGTACAACGTAAGAAGCTCCGTGTCCTCTGTTAAAAGACATCCGGCCAGTTCCAGAGCCGTCGCCTCCAAATCCTGTCCTACCGCCAGAATGCCGGAATCCCCAATGCCCATATAATCATTTTGCTTAATGGTTTTTCCATCAATGGTGGTATCTCTTACCGCATAAGTAATCTGTCCTGACTTAATCTGCCCCATAGCCTGAAGCATCCGCTCCTTATTTTCCTCCACCGGCTTTCCGCTGATGAAATTAATAATTGCGGCAATCCCCTGCGGCACTGTCTTAGAAGGCAGTACAATAACATTTTTTTCCTTCGTCAGATGCATAGCCTGCTCCGCCGCCAAGATAATATTTTTATTATTTGGGAAAATAAAGATATTATCCGCATTTACCGCTTCGATTGCATTCAGCATATCATCCGTACTCGGATTCATGGTCTGGCCGCCCTCAATAATATAGTCTACGCCAAGCCCCTTAAAAATCTCGTCCATACCCTCGCCAATCGAAACGCTAATAAACCCGGTTTCCTTCCTTGGTTCTTTTTCCTTTATCTGATACTCCGGTTTCTGAGATGCCCTGCCCGCCTCGCGGATTACCTTTTCATTATGCTCTTCCCGCATATTATCAATTTTCATACTGGTCAGGGAACCGTAGCCCAAAGCCTTCTGAATCGCAAAACCAGGATCGTTCGTATGAACGTGAACCTTTACCACATCCTCGTCCGACACTACTACGATAGAATCGCCGATAGACTCCAAATAAGCCTTAAATTCCTGCTCCTCTACCTGCGTATACTCCTTTTCCAGCATAATAATAAATTCGGTGCAGTAGCCGAAACGGATATTCGCCGTAGATACCTGGCTGCTGTCTGCCAAACCTCTTCCGGCCTTGCTTGTCTCTACGGTCTCTTCAAACTCGACTTCCTTTCCAAGAAGAGCCTCGTAAGCTCCCTGAAGCACTGTTAAAAGACCCTGTCCTCCAGAATCCACTACCCCCGCCTCTTTTAAAACTGGAAGCATTTCCGGCGTCCGGGAAAGAACCTCCTCCATTTCCTTTAGAACCTCATCGCAAAAATAAACCAAATCATCCG
>CATKYY010000157.1 GCA_949841225.1 uncultured Acetivibrio sp. | reverse complement strand
AGACCAGCTAAACGCCCTGCGTTTTGAAACCTCTATGACGCGCTGCCGGGGCTGTACCAATAACTGCCTTCTCACCATCAATAAATTTACCGGAGGAAGAAGCTTTATTTCCGGCAACCGCTGCGAAAAGGGTCTGGGTAAGGAAAAAAATAAAGAGCATGTTCCAAATCTGTTTGAATATAAAAATAACCGCCTTTTTGACTTTTACATACCGCTAAATTCTTCTAATGCGCCAAGAGGCAAAGTAGGGCTTCCAAGGGTACTGAACATGTACGAAAACTATCCTTTCTGGTTTACTTTTTTTACTGAACTGGGTTATAAAGTAGTTCTCTCTCCAGCCTCTACCAGAGACATATATGAGCTTGGTATAGAATCTATCCCAAGTGAATCCGAATGTTATCCGGCGAAGCTGGCTCATGGACATATTATGTGGCTGATTCATCAGAAATTACCTTATATTTTTTATCCCTGCATTCCTTATGAACGCCAGGACATTGACGGAGCCAATAACCACTACAACTGTCCTATCGTAACCTCTTATGGAGAAAATATAAAAAACAATATAGAAGAACTATCTTCTGGCTATATTACCTATCAAAATCCCTTTCTTTCCTTTGAAAACGAGGAAATCCTGACGAATCGTTTGGTAGAATGGTTTACCGAAAATAATCAGATTCCGGCGGAGGAAATCCGCTCTGCTGCTCATGCAGGCTATGAAGAGCTTCAAAAGGTAAAAAAAGAGCTGCAAAAAAAAGGAGAAGAAACCTTAGCCTATCTGGATAAAACCGGACGTATGGGGGTTGTCCTGGCAGGCAGGCCTTACCATATCGACCCGGAAATTAATCATGGCATCCCAGAGCTTTTAAATTCCTATGGCATTGCCGTATTAACAGAGGACAGCATTTCTCACCTTGGAAAAGTAGACCGCCCTACCATCGTTATGGATCAATGGGCTTATCATTCCAGGCTTTACGCCGCTGCTTCCTTTGTCCGCAGCCAAAAGAACCTGCAGCTAATTCAGCTGAATTCCTTCGGCTGCGGTCTGGATGCCGTTACAACAGACCAGGTGCATGATATTTTAACAAAATCAGGTAAAATCTATACTGCTTTAAAAATTGACGAGGTAAACAACCTGGGCGCCGCCAGAATCCGTATCCGCTCTTTAATCTCCGCAGTAAACGACAGAGATGAAAAAAATATCCTTCCTCATCAGGCGGATGCTTCCCACCGCAGGACTATCTTTACCAAACAGATGAAAAGGGACTACACAATTTTATGTCCTCAAATGTCGCCGATTCATTTCAGTCTTTTACAGCCGGCATTTTCTTCCTGCGGTTACTGTTTAGAAATACTGCCAAGCCTAAAATCTTCCGTAGATACAGGACTTAAATATGTAAATAACGACGCCTGCTATCCTTCTTTAATCGTAGTCGGCCAGATTATGGATGCTCTCCTTTCCGGCCGTTATGACCTGAACCGGGTAGCCGTCATTATTACCCAAACCGGAGGCGGCTGCCGCGCTACCAACTATATCGGCTTTATCCGCCGCGCCCTGGAAAAAGCCGGCCTCCCTGAAATACCGGTTATTTCCTTAAGCGCCGGTATAGAAAAAAATCCTGGGTTCAAAATTACGCCGCCTTTGATAAATCGCGCTTTACAGGCATTGGTCTATGGCGACCTGTTCATGCGTCTGCTTTACAAAACCCGTCCTTATGAAAGGATTCCCGGCTCTGCCAATGAGCTGTACCGGAAATGGCTGAATAAATGCCGCCAGGACATAAAAAAAGGAAGCCTTAAAACCTTCCGCAAAAATATCCGGGACATTGTTCAAAGCTTTGACGCCCTTCCTCTAATCCAGGTCCAAAAACCAAGGGTTGGTATCGTAGGAGAAATTCTGGTTAAATTCCTCCCTATTGCGAATAACCATCTGGTAGACCTTTTAGAAGAAGAAGGAGCCGAGGCTGTCTGCCCGGATTTAACCGACTTTCTTTTATATGCCTGCTACAACAATAATTTTAAAGCGCAGTACCTGGGGAAATCGAAAAAAACAGCCCGTTTAAGTAATTGGATTATCCGTCTTATTGAATGGTACCGCAAACCGGCAAAAACAGCTCTTGCCGCCAGCAAGCATTTTACGCCTCCCGTACCAATCCATGAACTAGCTTCCTATTCTGAGCCTTTTGTTTCCTGCGGCAATCAAACAGGCGAAGGCTGGTTTTTAACGGCTGAAATGATAGAGCTTATACGCTCCGGCGTACCAAATATCGTATGCGTTCAGCCTTTTGGCTGTCTTCCAAACCATGTTGTAGGAAAAGGCGTAATTAAAAGCCTTCGCCAGGCTTTTCCAGAATCAAATATCGTAGCCGTAGACTACGATCCGGGAGCCAGCGAAGTCAATCAGCTAAACCGAATCAAGCTTATGCTATCTACCGCTGGGAAAAACCTGGCCAAAAAACCCCAAAAAAAGAATCTATAAAAAACAGGCTGCCAGAAAAAGAAATTTTTCATATCATTTCCTTTTCAGCAGCCTGTTTTTTAACCTGTAAAGATATTATCCGTTATCTTTGAGATTTGGTATCTGCCAATCAATCGGCTCCATCCCGTTCTCTTCTAAAAATGCATTCGCCTGACTAAAATGCCTGCATCCGAAAAATCCCCGATAAGCTGACAGGGGACTTGGATGAGGTGCTTTTAGGATTAAATGCTTTGGATTCGTAAGCATCGGTATTTTACTCTGCGCCGGTTTTCCCCACAGCATATATACAATAGGCCTGTCCTGAGCATTTACCGCTTGTATAACTGCATCGGTAAATCGTTCCCAGCCCTTCCCCTGGTGGGAAGCCGCCTGATGGGCCCTTACTGTTAAAACTGTATTCAGCATAAGCACGCCCTGATCCGCCCACTTTTTTAAATAACCGTTATCTGGAATATAACATCCCAAATCCTCCTGAAGCTCCTTATAAATATTTTCCAGAGATGGAGGCGCAGCTACTTCCGGCTTTACAGAAAAGCAAAGGCCATGGGCCTGTCCGATATTGTGGTAAGGATCCTGCCCTAAAATCACCGCCTTTACCTTACTAAGAGGTGTAAAATGGAAAGCATTAAAAATATCATCTGCATTTGGATAAACTGTGCATTTGCTATATTCTTCCTTTACAAACTCAAACAATTCCTTATAATAAGGCTTTTTAAATTCATCACTAATCGCTTCCAGCCAATCATTCTCAATTGCTCCCATTTAAAAAACTCCTTTCGCTAATCGTACCTGAATTCCTTTTTCTCTTAAGTAATGTTTTACCTCTTTAATTTCCAGCTCTTTATAATGGAACAGAGAAGCGGCTAAAGCGGCATCTGCTTTTCCCTCTGTTAGAGCAACATAAAAATCCTCTTTGCTTCCGGCTCCGCCAGAAGCAATTACAGGCACGGAAACCGCCTCGGATACCGCTCTTGTAAGGGAGATGTCATAGCCGTCCTTTGTTCCGTCGCAATCCATGCTGGTCAAAAGAATCTCTCCCGCCCCCAGAGCGCAGGCTTTTTTTGCCCATTCCAGGGCGTCCATTCCCATATCGACTCTTCCGCCATTTTTATATACATTCCATCCAAGACCGTCCGCTCTTTTCTTGGCGTCAATGGCTACTACAACGCATTGGCTTCCAAACTTTTCTGCTGCTTCCCGGATTAAATCAGGATTTTCAATTGCGGCTGAATTAACTGCTATTTTATCAGCCCCTTCCCGCAGAATCAATTTAAAATCCTCCACAGAACGAATCCCTCCACCTACGGTAAAAGGAATAAAAACCGTTTCTGCAACCTTTTTTACCATATCCAGCCGGATAGCCCTTGCATCAGAAGAAGCCGTAATATCTAAAAATACCAGTTCGTCCGCCCCGGCTTCGCCATAAGCTCTCGCCACCTCCACCGGATCTCCTGCATCCTTTAAATCCACAAAATTAACCCCTTTTACAACACGGCCGTCATGGACATCCAAACAGGGTATAATGCGTTTTGTAAACATAAATCTCTCCCATTATAAATGAATAAAATTATTCAGTATCTTAAGCCCTGTTTCCCCGCTTTTTTCTGGATGAAACTGGCAGGCAAACAGATTTCCTTTTTCAACAGAAGCATGGACCGTAACGCCATAATCCGTTGTGGCCGCCACCTCCTCCGGTCTTTGCGCCTGTAAATAATATGAATGGACAAAGTACACATAAGGCTCTTGTTCTATCCCGGAAAACAGCCTCGCTCCCGGTGTTATTTTTATGGAATTCCAACCCATATGAGGAATTTTTAAGCCTTCTGTCTTTGGAAAGCGACGGATACTTCCTTCTAGCAGGGACAAGCCTTCTACTCCTTGCGTTTCTTCACTGGAAGAAAATAAAAGCTGCAAACCAAGGCATATTCCTAAAAAAGGTGTGCCGCTTTGGGCCACCTTTTTTAGCGTATCCGTTAATCCGTATGTATTCAGCTTATCCATTGCATCTCCAAAAGCGCCGACCCCCGGAAGAATCACCTTGTCTGCCTGACGAATAAGAGCGGCATCCCTAGTTACTACCGGCTTAGCTCCAATGTATAAAAGGGCTTTTTCCACACTTTTTAAATTTCCTGCATCATAATCTACAATTGCAATCATATAAGCTCTCCTGCTTTTTCTATTACTGCCCGACTGTACTCTTCCTGGCTTTCCATTTCAATAATCTGGTAAGCATCCTTTTCCGATATTTGGTACATTTCCTTTAATTCTCCAAGAATCTGTCCCTTTACATAATCCATATCGCTTTCAATCCCCAGATCCTTCGCATAAGAAATATATTCGTCGTACCTTTTTAATCCTTTAAGCAAAGAATCCAAAGCCTCTGGATACATTTTAAGACCATAATAGTTATTATAAGAATTCAACTGCTTATTTACATACATAACCGTCATAATCTGGTCGTAGATTTCCAGGTCGTCTTCTTTTACCTTTACGCCGCGAACTTCTTCATACGCTTCGTTATACTGCTGTACTCCAAAAAATTCTGTTGCTTTCTCAATACTATGACTATAAGAAAAGCTCCGGCTGCCGAAAATAACTCCCGCGCACAGCAAACCAAAAAATGCAAATACAATCGTTGCCCCAAGACGGTTGATTCTTCCTTCATCAACCTCTTCCTCCTGAGCTCTTTCTTCCTTTTTCTTTTTCTTAAGCTCTTCTTTTTCCTTTTTCTTGGCTTCCTTTATTTTCTTTGCGGCTTCCTGTTTTTCTTTCTTTTCCTGTGCCTTCTGCTTTTTCTCGCCTTCCAGCTCTTCTTTTGTTTTTTTAGGCTTCTTTTTCTTTTCCTTTTCTTCCTTAGCCCGTAAAGCAGCTTCCTGCTTTTTCTTTGCCTTTTCATCATGGACATTGCCAAAAAGCTTCAGGCTGCTTGTCTTTTTCTTCTCTATTTTTCCCTTCCCCCTACTGGCTTTCCTCCTTCTGCTGCCTCCTCTTTCTATTCTTTTTCCTTATGTCACCTTTCGCCATCTTCATCCTCAGCGAGGGGTGCGTAGTGCTGATGGCACATGACCAGCACCGGCCGAAGCGAAGCAGAGAACACATAC
>CATKYY010000156.1 GCA_949841225.1 uncultured Acetivibrio sp. | reverse complement strand
CCAATCTCTCAGTTTTGAGATATTTCTTCTTTTAGAAAAAACAAAGAAAAACAGCTTCCCTCTCCTATTTTGGAAGCCACCTTAATATATCCATTTTGAGCTTTCATAACCTCTCTTGCCAAATATAAGCCAATGCCTACCCCCGGTTCATTTTTCACTGCCTCTGACCGGAAAAATCTATTAAAAACCGTTGCCTGCTCTGCTTCCAAAATCCCAATTCCATTATCCGTAACGTCCATTCTTACAAAAGAAGGATAGGATTCTATATGAATACCAACCCAGCCCCCTTCATTCGTATATTTTATCGCATTATCCACAACGTTTGCCACCGCTTCTGTCGTCCATTTTAAATCGAAAACCGCCTCTTCTTCCGTTCCTTCCATCAAAAACCGAATGCCCTTTTTATTTGCTTTCTCCTGAAACTGTCTCTTTATTATCTCTAAAAGAGGCCCAAAGGGCTGTTGTCTTGCATTTACATGAATTATCCCCGTTTCCATACGGGAAATTTTCACTAACCCTTCCATCAAAAAATCTAATACTTCCGCCTGTTCACGAATTGCTTCTATTTCCTCTTCTATTACAGGCTTTTCTTCAAATTCTTCTGACTCCAGCCATTCTTCCACCAGCTGGGAATATAAAATAATATTAGAAATGGGCAGTACCGCCTGATGAGAAATATCCGATATTTGCATCTGCAGCCTCCTGTTTTCGTCTTTTAGCTTCTGTTCAAAAACCTCTTTATCGCAAAGATACCGCCACATATTATTTTCTATTTCCGACGCTTTTGATTCATCTAACCGAACCTCTCTATATTTTCCCGCTATAGCGTAATCCAACATCTTTTGAATTTCAAGCCCCAGCTTTTTTTCTCTTCTCCAAAAATAAACGGCAAGGATAATTCCCGCTAAAAAAGCAAATCCTCCTACCATCAAAGCATACTCCATTATTTTTCCTCTTTATCTTCATATTATTTCCATAACCATGTATAACCAATTCCATAAACCGTTTTAATATACTCCTGCTGTTCCTCTCCTAATTTATTCCGCAGACGGTTTACAACTACAGTTAATGCATGCTCGTCTACAAACTCATTTTCACCCTGCCAGACATAATCAATCAGCTGTTCCCGCCTGAGACTTTTCCCTTTATTCTCTACAAAATACCGAAGCAGCCTCTGTTCCGTTTTACTCAATTCCAGCAAACTACCGCCCTTATAAAATTCCATTTTCTGAAAATCAAACCGAAAGTCCCCCATACAAAAAAGATTATTCTGCGCTACCCTATTTCTCAACTGCACCGCTACCCTGGCTCGAAGAACTGCCAGACTAAACGGCTTCGTAATATAATCATTGGCTCCCAGCTCCAGCCCTGACACAATATCCATTTCCATTTTATTCACTGTCAGCAATATAATTGGAATAGAATCCGTTTTCCTAAGCTCCAGCATAAAGTCTATTCCGCTGCCATCCGGCAGATTTACATCCAGTAAAATAAGGTCAAAATCATCCTCTTTATAGACTTTCCCAGCCTCCTGCAAAGAGAATGCCTGTTTACAAACATATTCGCTTCTTAATGCAAGTTTCATACCGTCATTTAGTTTTTTATCGTCCTCTATAATAAGTATTTTATTATTCATTGATTCCTTTTCCCATTTTTCTTCTTTCAGCGTTAATAGCTTGTCCCTATTATACACCTTTTTCCTTTCATTCTGTATATTTTTATAGAATTTTTGAATCAATAAAAGAGAACGCATATCAAAACGATAGGCGTTCTCTTTCTAATTTATATTTGAGTTTCTACATTTTAGAATCCATAAAATCAATTTTTAACCTTTAGAAACATATTTAGCGGCTCCATCAATAATATCAACGCACCTTCCATTCCACAAATCGGGCACTCCGCTTTATTTCCTCTGCCAATGATGGTAATCTGCTTTTCATGGCAACAAAAACTGCTTATTCCTCATCCTTTGGAACAAATTCTCCTACTGTATCATAGGGAAGCGCAGGCTTTCCTGGTATCTTTTTACCATAGCATTCCATAATAATTCCCATTTCCTTACGCAAATCCAAATAACTAAAATCCATCTGTCCTCCAATACCTAAACCACGTACCCAAGGCTCCTTGCCTGTACGTTCCTGCGTCTGTGCCAGCAGCTCCTTGTGGGGCGTTTTTGTATCAAACGCCAAATGGTGAATTCCAGGCCCATGTTCATCCAGCCAGCGTTTAAACTGCGTATCGCATACCGGTTCAATCAACTCAATTTCAAACCCATAGCAAGTACACATAGCAGTTTTCATTACAACACCCTTGGGCAGTTCTTTGCCATCAAAGGTCATATCGTCAAATGGAGGCCGATCATTTCGCATCTCGGTAATATCCCACGGTCCAACTCCCATGACTTCCCAATTTTCAACAGCCTTGTCAATATTTTCCACCAAAATACCAATCTGCATAAAATGGGTCAATTCACGCTCTATATTCATCTTTTTCCTCCTTCAAAAGTAAAACCATACCAGCAAAATTTTCTGGTATAATTAGAGTTCATAGTTGATAACGACCTTAATAGCGCCAGAAGCAGGATCGCAAGCAGTTTCAAACGCCTCCACACCACGGTCAATCGGAAACTGATGGGTAACTAGACGGGAAATATGATTCCGGTGCTGGTCAATATTGTTGTAAGCTTCCAGTACATCGCTATTTTCATAGCCAAGGAAACCTCTCATAGTCAACTGACCGCTTCCAAACGGAACCATATCAAAGGTAACCGGCTTCTTATAAACAGCAACTATAGCAATGCGCGCACCAGGCTTTGACATTTTTACAATGTCGTCAAGTATAGAACCTGCTCCTGCACAGTCTATGTAAGCATCCACATCTACTTTTTTATCTCCGAAAGGATTAATCTCGCAGCCAAAATGCTCCATCAAAAAGTCCGAAATAGCTATTCCATCTGTAGGGTTAAAGGAGCTGCCGCCCAGTTCTTCTACAACCTTCAGTCGGTCAGCATTAACATCTACAACCACAGGCATCTTACAGCCCACGCTGAGGCATGCCTCTAAAGCGCACAGCCCAATAGTACCCGCGCCATAAATAACCACATGTTCATGCGGCTTAATACCTGCTACATTCTTACCATGCGTAGCCACACTGAGAGGCTCAGTCATAACCGCTTCATCAAAGGTAGTACTGTCAGAAAGCTGTAGAAGATTATAGCCATAGGCAGCATCCTCCACATGTACATATTCAGAAAATGCACCGGACATATCGCAAGTCATCATACCAGAACGCTTGCAAATAGTAGGGTTAACAAACACCCGGTCCCCAATGCTGATTCCTTTTACCTCATTGCCGACCTCATCTACTACGCCCACCATTTCATGACCAATCTGACCATCCAGATCAAATGTTCCCTTAGGGAAAATACCAACAGATGCACCGTCTGTAAGATAAGCCTTTATGTCAGAACCACAAATTCCCGCGCGCATAACCTTGACAATGACATCCCCAGGACCAGCAACGGGCTTTGGAATTTCTTCCAGACGTATATCCTTTGGACCATAATAAATAAGAGCTTTCAAATCAAACCTCTCCTTTCTTCTATCTATATAGACTGCCCTATTTTCAAAAACTACAAGCTATATCTTCATAGTATTATAAAGATTACACATATTGTTATATTACTAACAATCATTATTTTTTCACAGGACAAACTTAGTAATACTGTCTGATTTGAACATTTTTTAGAAAAGTGTAAAGTTTTATCCTTATCTCTATATCATCCAAACCATAAAAAGAAAAGTCAAACCGGTTCTTCTTAACCTGGTTTGACCTTCTTTTTTCTCGCGAAAGTATTATTTTACAATATTTATGAATTTTTTATTTTCTTAAATAAAAGGGGACTACATCCTTCGCTTTTTTATCAGCGCCAAACATTCTATCCCATTCGTCTGCGGAAACATATCTACGCAACAGGTCTTTTCCATCCGGTAGCCAGCCTCCTGGAAAGCCTCCAGGTCCCTGGCCAGGCTGGTTGGCTTACAGGAAATATACACCATCTGCTCCACGCCATAATCCAAAATTTTCTTCAACGCCTTTGGATGAATTCCGTCTCTTGGCGGGTCCAGCACAATAAAATCCGGCTTTTCCTCAATTTCACCTATTGCCTTCAGCACGTCGCCGGCAATAAAGTCGCAATTATCCAAACCGTTCAAAACAGCGTTCTCCCTGGCCGCCGCTACCGCCTCCTCCACAATTTCTACCCCGATAACCTTTTTAGCCACCGGCGCCAGCAGCTGCGCGATCGTCCCCGTACCGCTGTATAAATCAAAAACCACCTTATCCTTTGTTTCTCCGATATATTCCCGCGCCTTTGCATAAAGAACCTCGGCTCCCAAAGAATTCGTCTGAAAAAAGGAAAAAGCGGAAACCTTAAACCTAAGTCCTAAAAGCTCCTCATAAAAGAAATCCCCGCCATATAAGATTTCCGTTCTGTCGCTTTGCACAATATCGGCCAGGCTGTCATTAACAATATGAAGAATTCCCTTTAGGCTTCCTGCAAAAGGCAGAGCTAAAAGCCTGTCCCGTAAAGGAGCCAGGTCAAGCTCTTCCTGAGAGGAAGTAACCAGGCTTATAAGCATTTCTCCTGTCTTTACCGCCCGGCGTATAAGCAAATGCCGAAGGTAGCCTTCATGAGACATCTTCTTATAAAAACTGGTTCCAAGCTCAGCAAAATAATCCAGCACGCAGCGAAGAGCCATTGTAAAATCCGGGTCAGCAATCTGGCAATCCTCCGCCGTAATAACATCATACATACTGTTCTTTTTATGGAGTCCCAAAGTCAGCGGGCCGTCCTTTCTATCATCTCCAAAAGAAAATTCCATTTTATTCCGGTAATGCCATTCCTTTGGACTGCCCAAAATCCCCTCAAACTCATAGGACTCCCAAGCCGCCTCGTCTAAAAGAGCCTTTACCTGTCCCGCTTTCAGCCTTAGCTGCTCCTCATAAGCCATTGTTTGGTAAGCGCAGCCGCCGCAAATTCCAAAAATACTACATGCCGGCCGCCTGGTTTCCAACGGCGACGGCTCCTCTACCTCTAAAAGCCGTCCCTCCCATTTCGATTTTCTTTTTTTATTCAGCCGGAACCGAACTTTCTGCCTTGGCAGACCGCCCTTCACAATTACCGTTCCTTCTTTCAGTTTTATCTTTCCTTTATTTGGAAATGCTACTTCCTCAATTACTCCCGTATATTCCTGTCCTTTTTTCATTATAAAGCCCTTTCTGCACTAAAAATCTTATTGCACCATTATATCTGATTCCCTTCCGCCTTGCAATCCTTCCCTTAGTTGAGTTTTTGCATTTTGTAAATCAAAAAATTCCGCCCTTGCCTTTTTCCAACTATAATTCTATAATACATATAGTAAATTTTTCTGATTTTTATAATAAGATATGGAGGAGATTAAGATGAAATTTTGTTTAGATACCCATACCCACACCATTGTCAGCGGCCACGCTTACAACACTATGGATGAAATGATTGCCTGCGCCAAGGAAAAAGGGTTGGAGCTTCTGGCCATTACCGAACATGCTCCGGCTATGCCAGGCACCTGCCATAAATTTTACTTCGATAACTACCGTGCGCTTCAAGGGAAAGACAAAGGCATCCATATGCTTTATGGAGCCGAGCTGAATCTTATAGATTATGAAGGACATGTAGATCTGCCGGACGACGTTTTAAAAAATCTGGATTTATGTATTGCCAGTCTCCACCTTCCTTGCTGCGCTGCCGGAACAGAGGAGGAAAACACCAACACCTATATCGCCGCTATGAAAAATCCATACATACACATTATCGGCCATCCAGATGACAGCCGCTATCCGGTTGATTACGAGCGTCTCGTAAAAGCC
>CATKYY010000155.1 GCA_949841225.1 uncultured Acetivibrio sp. | reverse complement strand
CCACACTACTAGCTATTAAAAGACCAGTAGCATATTTATAAGGATAATAACTCCATCGATATAAATGACCTAACCTTGTCCATTCAATAGAAGATACCTCATCATAAACAATTTCACTATAATGCTTTACTCTGGAAACCTCTTCCTCCGGCTCTCGTTCCTCCCTTTTCTTTTCTTCTGGCTCCTCTTCTTTCTGCTCTTCCTCTCTGGTTTCATCCGAAGAAGCCTCTTTCCTCCTGCTTTTTCTTTCTACTGCTTTTCCATCCTCTTCCTGCCTTTCTATATCCTTATCCTTTAAAGAGGTACTCTGAAAAATCAGGGCGGCAATCACCGCGCAGATAACAGAGGCCGCGCCGCTGAGAAAAGAAAGGCGCAAAACAGCGGATACTCCAAATACCACTGTCGCTGCCGACAGCGCAATTAAGGTCCATAAATATATTTTTGTATCCCGATCGCCATACCTTAAACTGTCCAAAAGCTTTCTCATACTACATCATCCCACAATTATAATTTTTTATTTCAAACGCTCTAATCCTCCGGCTCCCAAAGCGCAAGCCTTCCATTCTTAAGGCTTTCCGGCACCCGGATAATCTTTTGATTAGAAGAGCCCCTAAACCGCAGACTTAAATCCTTCTTCTCCTCTATAAATTCCCCGTCCACTAAAATATCCAGACAGGCTAAAAACTCTCTGGTTTCCTCCCATTCCCGCGCCATCCGGCCTAAAATGTCTTTTTCAAAATCATAGCCTGTATAGCACCAAAGAGGCTTTTGGGGAAATTCTGCCTTTACCCGCTTTACAAAAGACAGAAGCCCCTGCTGGTTCGCCCGTTCAAAAGGCTCTCCCCCCAACAGGGTAAGCCCTGCCACTTCAGGCCTTTTTAATTCTTTTATAATTTCTTCTTCTGTTTCCTTTCTAAAAGGCTCCCCATAATTAAAATCCCAGGTTTCCTGATTAAAGCAGCCCTTACAATGATGGGTGCAGCCGCTGACGAACAAAGTTACCCGAAGTCCCGGCCCGTTGGCTACATCCAGCTTTTTTATTCCAGCATAATTCATATATACCTCGTTTCTGCATGTTAAATTTGCGGTTGCCGCGCGGATTGAAAATTTAACCCTCAGTCCTGCTCTCTCATTATAAATGCAGAACTCTGGAATTAATTTCCTTTGTCTTTCCTACATTCCAG
Organism: uncultured Acetivibrio sp.; assembly: GCA_949841225.1. Lineage (GTDB taxonomy): Bacteria > Bacillota > Clostridia > Lachnospirales > Lachnospiraceae > Velocimicrobium. The sequence continues at coordinate 4,883 of CATKYY010000155.1, read as the reverse complement.
AAATTCTCGCCCAGATAACCGCAGGTTCTTCTGGTTACATTCATTTTGGCGCGGTCCTTATTATGGCACTGAGGACACTCCCACTCCAAATTATCATTAATAATAATTTCACCGTCAAAACCGCACACATGGCAGTAATCCGACTTTGTATTAAACTCCGCATACTGTATATGGTCGTAAATATATTTCACAATTTCCTCTAAGGCCTCTAAATTATTCCGCATATTTGGGATTTCCACATAAGAAATCGCCCCGCCGGAGGAAATCACCTGAAATTGCGCTTCAAAATCAAATTTACTCAAAGCATCAATTTTTTCTCTTACATCCACATGGTAGGAATTGGTATAATAGCCCTTATCTGTTATATCCTTAATATTCCCGAACCGTTCCCTGTCAATTTCTGCAAACCGATAGCATAAGGACTCTGCCGGCGTCCCGTAAAGCCCGAAGCCGATACCTGTTTCTTCCTTCCAAATATCCGTAGCCTGGCGCAGACGGTTCATCAGCCGCAGCGCAAACTCCTTCCCCGTCGGCTGGGTATGGGACTCCCCCGTCATCAGCTTAGTTACTTCATATAAGCCAATGTAGCCCAGGGAAATTGTAGAATAGCCTCCATGCAAAAGCTTATCGATCTTTTCTCCCTTTTCCAGTCTTGCAATGGCTCCATACTGCCAATGAATCGGGCTTACATCCGACCGGGTGCCCTCCAGGGCGTGGTGGCGGCACATCAGAGCTTCAAAACACAAGGACAGCCTCTCTTCCAAAAGCTGCCAGAATTTTTCCTTATCTCCATCGGCAATAATTCCAATCTGGGGCAAATTCAGACTGACAACTCCCTGATTAAAACGTCCTTCAAACTTATAATTTCCATTCTCATCCTTCCAAGGACTTAAAAAGCTGCGACAGCCCATACAGCTAAATACATTACCCTCATAATTTTCCCTCATTTTTTTAGCAGAAATATAATCCGGGTACAGCCTTTTTGCAGAGCATTTTACTGCCAGCTTTGTAATATAATCATACTTTCCGCCCTTCAGACAATTATGCTCGTCCAATACATAAATCAGCTTTGGAAAAGCCGGCGTTACATAAATACCCTTTTTATTTTTAATCCCTTCCAAACGCTGGCGCAGAATTTCTTCTATAATCATTGCGTTTTCTTCAATATATTCATCATCCTTGTTCAGGTTTAAAAACAGCGTGACAAAAGGCGACTGGCCATTGGTTGTCATTAAGGTATTAATCTGGTATTGTATTGTCTGAACGCCAGATTTTAATTCATCCCGCAAACGGTCCTCCACAAACTGGTCCATCAGCTCCTCAGAAACCTTATCCTTATATTTTTCTACATAACGCTTCTTATATTTCTCCCGGCTCCTTCTAAGATATTTCCCCAGATGCCGCACATCCACCGACTGGCCTCCATACTGGCTGCTGGCAACGGCGGCGATAATCTGGGTCATTACCGTACACGCTACCTGGAAGCTTTTCGGGCTCTCAATCAATTTCGCATTCATTACCGTACCATTTTCCAGCATATCCCCAATATTAATGAGGCAGCAGTTGAAAATCGTCTGTAAAAAGTAATCCGCATCATGGAAATGGAGAATCCCTTCCTTATGCGCCTTAGAAATCTTCTCCGGCAGCAAAAGCCTTTGGGTCAAATCCTTTGACACCTCCCCGGCTATTAAATCCCTCTGGGTTGATGCAATCACTGCGTTTTTATTTGAATTCTCCTCCATAACCAGCTTATTATCATTACGGATTAAGCTCATAATGGATTCATCCGTTGTATTTGCCTTCCGTACCAGCTCCCTGTTGTAGCGGTAGATGATATAGGTTTTTGCCAGGACAAACTTTCTCTCCGCCATAAGCTTCTGCTCAATAATATCCTGAATATCCTCTACCATCATATTGTCTCGCCTTAATCCTTCAATTCCGGCTACAATACCCTCAATCTTATCCTCAGACAGCTTTTCATAATCCTCTACCTCGGCGTTCGCCTTACAAATAGCCGCGACAATCTTATTTCTGTCATAATCTGCAATTCTTCCATCCCGTTTAATAACCTTCATTTTTTGCTCCTTTTCTATACTGGTTCCAGCCTTTTTTCTTTCTTTTGATTTATCCTGATAAATAGTTTTAACCGCCTGCTATTATAGCACAGAACCAATCCCAATGTCTACCAAATATAGTAATTTATTTAAAATTAATTCTTTATACCCACAATATATAGTATTATAAAAAACACACTCCCTAATTATGGTAATTGTATTTTTCACAATAGAAAAAGCAGAACAGGCCGGGAATTTATTTTCATTCCCGGCCTGTGATTTTACTTATTTGTTCGTTCCGTTTTCCTTTTTATTTTACTGTTTTCTTCTTCGCGCTTCCATTTTTACCATAAACCTTTGCCCCGGCAGAATCCACCTTATAAGCCTTTACTTTTACATAATAGGTCTTCTTGCTGCTCAGCTTTTTAATCGTTACATTGGTCTTTGTTGTTGTAACAGTTTTTACATTTTTCTTAAAATTTTTATCGGTAGAATAAGAAACTGTATAACCTTTTGCTCCCTTTACGCTGCTAATATTAACAGTCAGACTCTTATTTCCGGCTTTTACGCTCTTAATCTGCGCTTTAGAAGGCGCTGCTACCTTAGTCCACCTTGCATAAATCGTACCAGAAGCCGCCTTCGCCGTCTTGGTTATCTTCTTACCGCCTGTTTTCTTTGTATACCAGCCGCTGAAAACATACCCCTTCCTTACCGCCTGCGGAAGCTTTCCATAGGAACTGCCTTCCAGTGCGTACAAGGTTTTTACATCGGCTTTTCCGCCGTTTGCATTAATCTTTACGGTTGCAACGGCAACATACTTCTCTAAATCCTTTACGGTAATAGACCTTACATTTGGCGTCCTTCCATCGGCTGAAACAGGAAGGCTTATCTTTCCTGTCTTTACAAGTTCCGCGGCCTTCTTATGGAGATCTTCATTCCAGTCATTTCCGGTAATCTTCCAGTTTCCGCTTAAGGTAGGCGTAATAACGCCCTTGTTCTTTTCAATAATCCATTTTCCAATCATACCCCGGACGCTTTCGCCCGCCATAACATCCTTTTCCAGAAGCTTTGGAAGCGTATCGCCATTTTCCTTAGAATACACGCTTCCATAGGTTAAAAGCTGAGAGCTTGCCCGGTAATTATTAACTGCAATTACCAGCTTATCCGTATCCTTAATCTCGGTTCCATCCATCCTTGTCAGATTTTCAATCCTGCGGCCCGGCTCCTTAGAAATATTAATTTCATATTTTACCCCTGCAAACATATCGTACAGGTAGCTTCTCATATTTTCATTAAAGGAAATTGTCAAATCTCCCTCTTTATAAGTATTATAATAGTTTGCCGACCACTCCATATACTGTTTCAACTGCTTCCCGGTAATTTCCAAGCGGTACAAAGTATTATCAAATTTATAAATCAGAGCGTTGTCGCATTTCTTAATCTGTCCTTCCTTCATATTTGCAGAAGGATTAAATACAGCCGCTGCAGAAACATCGGCGTTGCCATAATAAAGCTGAACCTGGTTAATCAGATTAATCATAGCGGTTTCTTCAATCTGGGATTGGGTAATACCCGGAATTTCTGCTTCAGGAACCAGGTCGCCGCCCTTCAGCTCCCCGACAACTGTCATAGCTTCCTTTTTGGCTCTTTCATCATAGGAAGCCAAAGCCTTTACCATTTCCTCATCGGCCTTTACTTCCTTTGTTTCAACAATCTCAGCCTTTGCCCCTGTTACCTCATAGCCGCCCTTGCCGTCTGCCTTTACCATAATATCAACATCGGCCAAGGTCTGTCCCTGGCTCTTATTCTCGATAATCAGAACGCCGTTTTTCTCTTCGTTGCGCTGCTCATGGCCATGAGCGGCCAGAATAACGTCAATCTGAGGGAAAGCCGCCGCTATATCCTCAGCGCCGGAGCCCTTTACATCATACTCGCCTTCTACGCCCATGTGAACAGCCGCCACAATAACATCCGCTTCCTTTTCTGCCTTCTCTACAGCGCTCTTCATTTCATCTAATGGGTTCGTTACTTTATAGTTTTTTAAATTTTCTCCGTCCCAACGGGTAATATTTGGCGTTACCATGCCGATAACAGCAATTTTTACTCCATCCTTTTCTACTACCTTGTAAGTCTCGCCAAGAGCCTTTCCGTCTTTATCATATACATTTCCGCAAAGAAAATCCCCTTTAAACTGCCCGGCTACCTTGAGCAGAGTGTCTATACCATAGTTAAACTCATGGTTTCCAGCCACCCAGAAATCATAATTTAACATATTCATTCCGGCAACCATTGGGTGGACCTGGTCTCCAAAAAACAGGTCGGAAGAATTGTCCTGAATCGTATCCCCTACGTCAATCAATAGCGTGTTGGCATTTCTTCTCTCCTTAACCAATGTGGCTACCTGCGCCAGGCTTCCCGAAGTACTTTCTTCATTAATAGCATAATCATAAGGAACAAATTTGCCGTGAAGGTCGCTGGTAGCTAAAATCTGAATCTGTTTCTCCCCCGCAGGAGCCTCCGCCGCCTTTGCTGCCGGCACGCAGCCCGGAAGCGCTAAGGCTGCCGTCATAAGTACTGCAAAGAGCCTTTTTCCAAATAATTTCATAAGTCACTCCTTTTCCCATCCTAATATATCCTTGCAGCTATATAGCAAGCTATACTAAGTTGTAAATTATAATATCTGTAACATCTTTATTTTAGTACATTTTACCAAATAAAGAAAGCCCTTTTTCTTGTTTTTCCTACATTTTGCAGATTTTTATACATTCTTAAACTGGGCCATATACAGCTTATAATACTCTCCCTTTTTCTCCAAAAGCTCCTTCGCCG